>JBPPMN010000039.1:0-10622 GCA_051306055.1 Acidimicrobiales bacterium | reverse complement strand
TCGATCCCCGAGTTCATCGAGATGATCTCCGATACCGGTGCCGGCCTCTACGCCTGCCAGGCCAGTGTCGAGCTGTTCAAGCTCACGAAGGACGATCTCATCGAGCAGGTCGAGGGCATCATCACCGTGGGCGACTTCTACGAGATGGCCGTCGACGGCCACATCATCTACACCTGAGCCACGGTCCAGGGCATATCTGGTGGGCGCGAAGGGACTCGAACCCCTGACCTCTGCCGTGTGAAGGCAGCGCTCTAACCAGCTGAGCTACGCGCCCCGGGTGGGAGCGGACACGGTACCAGAACCCCCCGGCCGCACCGCCAGCTCACATCGGGGCCACGGTGTCGAGGGCGAGGACGTCTTCGAGCACGGCCAGGAGCCGCAGCACGGCGACGTCGGCGTGCTGGGGCCCGACCACCTGGAGGCCCACCGGGAGCCCGTCGGCGGTGAACCCGGCGCAGACCGTCCCGGCCGGCGACCGGGTCATGTTGAAGGGGTACGTGAAGCCCACCCAGCTCGGCGTGGACTGGCCGTCGACCGTGCCCTCCCCACCCGCAGGGCCGGTCTGACCGGCGACGGTGGGTGTGAGCAGCAGCGGCACCCGGTGGAACAGCTCGACGAGCCGGAGGTTGGCCAGGTGGCAGGCGTCGTTGGCGGCCAGCAGCTCCGCACCCGACACCTGCCCGAAGGCGTCGATGGCCGCCCGGTGGCCGGGGTCGACCTGGTCCCACGCCGAGGTGCCCCGGAGGTGGCCCAGGCTGCGCTCGCCCGCCGCCATGGCCAGCGTGAGCCAGGCCATCACCGGGTCGCGGTCGAAGACGGGATCGACCTCCACCACCTCGGTGCCCTGGTCGGCCAGCCGCTGCACTGCCGCCTCGCACACCGCAGCCACCTCGCGGTCGACGGTGGCGTAGCCGAGCGTGGGCGCCCAGCCCACCGTCCGCGGCGGGTTGAGGTCGGCGAGGGAGCGGGTCCAGCTCGCGTCGGGCATGGGCAGGGCCCGCAGGTCGGTGGGGTCGGGACCCACCACGGCATCGAGGGCGTAGGTCACGTCGCGGATCGTGCGGGCCATGGGCCCTCGGGTGGAGAGATCGGCCCAGCCCGGCGGCTCGTCGCCACCCATGGGGACCCGCCCCAACGACGGCTTGAGGCCCGACAGCCCGCACACCGAAGCAGGAATTCGGATCGACCCCCCACCATCGGAGCCGGTGGCCAGCGGCACCATGCCGGCGGCGATGGCGGCCGCCGTGCCGCCGCTCGATCCGCCGGCGCTGCGGGTGAGGTCCCATGGGTTGAAGGTCGACCCGAACAGCGGGTTGGTGGTGTCGGCCTTGTGGCCCAGCTCCGGCGTGTTGGTCTTGCCCACCACGATGCAGCCGGCGGCCCGCAGCCGCTCCACGAGCGGGGAGTCGCGGGTGGCCACAGGGTCGTCGGCGTGCAGCGCCGAGCCGTGCGTGGTCCGGAAGCCAGCGGCATCCTCGAGGTCCTTCACGCCGATGGGGATGCCGGCCAGCGGGCCCACCTCCTCGCCGCCGGCGATGCGCTCGTCGAGGCTCGCGGCCTCGGCCATCGCCGCGTCGCCATCGACGGCGACGAAGGCGTTCACCCGTGGGTTCACCTCGGCGATCCGGGCCAGGGCCAGCTCCACCAGCTCCCGCGCGGAGGTTCGGCGGGCCGCCACATCAGCAGCCAGGGCGACGAGGGTCGTGCGGCGGAAGTCCATCATCGGAACCTAGGTGCCGAGCGGACGGCCCGCTCGTCCCGATGGCTCAGCTGCCCGTCTCCGTCAGCCAGGCCCGCCCACGAGGTCGCTCACCGCCACCGCTGCCGCGGCACGGTTGTCGACCCGGAGGATCCGGAAGACCGCCTCGAGGTGCTTCTTCACGGTGCCCTCCGAGATGACCAGCGATCGGGCGAGCTGGGCGTTCCCTGCTCCGGTGCGGGCGAGGGCCAGCGCCACCTCGGCCTGGCGACCGGTGAGCCCAGCGTCGATCAACGCCGTGTGCTCGGCCCGCTCCTGGCCCAGATGCCGTACCAGCAGCACCGTGGGCCCAACCGCCACCGGGTGGACGACGCAGCGCCAGTGGTCGCCATCGATCACCACGTCGTGGCTGGTGGCACCGCGGTCGGGGTCGCCGTGGATCGGGAGCAGCGACGCCACCCCGGCGGGCACCGTCTCACCAGGCGACAGCCCCTGTGCCAGCGAGTGGGATGAGGAGCGTTCGACCACTCCGTCCGAGCGCACCGTCACCACCGACCACCCGTCGCGGTCGGCCTCCACCTCCATCGCACGCGACCGCTCGAGCTCTTCGACCACCCGGTGGTGCATGGCCAGGTGTCCCTCGAGCGCGTTCAGCACCGCAGCATCGCGGTCGGAGAACTCGCCCTGCTGCTCGGTGCGGTTGAGGGCGTACCCGACCACCACGGCGGGCGGGGCCGGGAGCTGGATGACCATCTGGTAGCGGAGCCCGAACGGCTCGTAGAACTCCCGATAGAGGTCGGTGTCGGTGACCTCGTCACCGCCGGGGACGTCGCAGAAGCGCAGGGCACCGGCGAGGGGCATCCCCGCGGCTCGGAGGATCAGCGGGTGCTGGTGGAAGAAGCGGTCGTAGGCCGGCTTGAGCTCGGCCGCCAGCTCGGCGTTGTCGTCGGGGACGATGACGTAGCGGAAGTCGCCGGAGCCCAGGGCCATGTCGTTGAAGGACGCGCTCTCGCACGGGATGAGGTCGCGCAGGAGCTCGCAGACGGTGGCGAAGCCGGGGGGAGGGTGGACCGCCAGCCGACCCACCGTGCCCAGCACCGCGTGGGCGTCGGCCGCCTCCAACAGGTCCACCCGCCGAGCGTACCGGTACGCCGATCGACGTATGGCGCAGGGACTGACGGATGGGGAGGCTGCACCGATGACCGCTCCTCGCCACAGACCCACAGCGCGCTCAGTCCCGACCCGAGGTCCTCGCCGATCATGGCCGCTCGCCGCACTCGTGGTCGTGGCGGCCCTCGCCGTGTCGGCCTGCTCCTCCAGCGACGAGTCCTCCTCGCCGACGACCTCCAGCGACGAGTCCTCCTCGCCGTCGACCACCAGCGCCGGCACCGACGCCGGTACCACCGAGCCGGACGCCCCGACGACGCCAGGTAGCGGTGGCGGAGAGATGACGATCGAGACCGACACCGGGGAGTCGTGGACGCTGGAGCAGTTCCGGTGCTCCTACACGCCCGACAACGAGGGCGCCTTCGTGCAGCTCTGGACCGCTGGTGGCACCTTGCCGAACGGGGACTTCGTCGTGCAGGAGGCCACCTCGCCGGACCCGTCGAAGACGGAGACCATCGTCGACGGCACCTTGGTCGACGACGACAAGGGGATCCTCTACGTGGTCATCGAGGGCGAAGCCTCCTCCGACGGCACGACGATGACCATGACCCTCGGGATGCACGACAGCCCCCTCAAGGTGGTCGGTGATCCGATCGACCTCACTGCCACGGTGACCTGCACGCTCTGACCCTCCACTCTCCGGCCGGGAAGGTCAGTAGCCGGCGGCCACGTCGACCGGGCCGAGCAGGGGCTCCCCTGCGATCCGGCGGCGGACGTTCTCCTGCACTCGGGCGCTGAGGAGCGGGACCGCCATCTCCGGGGTGTTGGCGGTGTGCGGGGTGAGCAGGCACCTCGGCTCCTGCCAGAGGGGGTGGTCGTCGGGCAGGGGCTCAGGGTCCGTCACATCGAGGGCGGCGCCGCCGATCAGGCCCTCGGCGAGGACCACCACGAGGTCGTCGGTGACGATGTGCGCCCCCCGGGCCACGTTGACCACCCACCCGTGCGGCGCCAGCAGCTCGAGGCGCCGACGGTCGAGGATCCCGACCGTGGCGGGGGTGAGGGCCAGCGCCAGCACCACGACCTCGGCGCCATCGAGCACCGCATCGAGGCGGTCCTCGCCCACCACCGCGGTGGCCCCCGCCATGGGCTGCGGGGACCGTCGGACGACGGTCACCTCGGCGCCGAAGGGCCCCAGGAGCCGCAGCAGGCTCTCCGCGATCCCCCCGCCGCCGAGGATGACGACCCGGGCGCCGAGCAGGTTGGTGCCTCTCCCCTTCGTCCAGGTGCCTGCCCGTGCGTAGCTCGGCAGGTGCCGCAGCCCGGCCAGGGCCAACGCCAGCGCATGCTCCGCGACCGGCTCGGCGTAGACGCCCTTGCCACAGGTCCAGGTGCGCTCCGGGTGCGCGGCGATCACGTCCACGTACGGCTCCACCCCCGCCCACGGGAGCTGGATCCACTCGAGGCGGGGGTGCTCATCGAGGGCGGCGGCAAGGGCGCCGGCCGCGTCGGGCTCCGCCCACACCACACCCGTCGCCTCCGTGAGCTCCACGAGGCGGCCACCGCCGGCCTCCACCGCCGAGGCCAACCAGGATCGTGCGCCCCTTGGGGCGATGGCCAGCGCAGCGAGATCAGCGGTCGGCATGGGCAGAGCCTACGGACGACGCCTGGCGCAGCTCCGACTCAGTCGCAGCAGGAGTCGCGCCAGCCGCAGGCGCAGCGGAAGTGGGCGTGCTCGGGCTGCATCTCGCCGCCGCACATCGGGCAGCAGGCGAACGTACCCATCGGGTCACGGTTGATGACGCAGTGCGGTACGGGCGCCGCAGGTGCGGACACCTCGGGGGCATCGAAGGGGAGCTCCAGCTCCTCGAACTCGACCGGCACGGCGACAGACGGTACGGGCTCGCCCCTCCCCGGTCGCGGATGGGATGCTGCGACTCGAATGCCCCCGCCGCCCCCGTCGTCGCACGAACCGGTCGTGTCCTCCAGCGTGGAGGACACCGTCGACTCGTTCGCCGAGGGCGACCGTCCGGTCAAGACCAGTGCCGCCCGGGCGGCACTGCGGCACAAGACCTTTCGCCGCGTGTTCATCGGCGCGTTCCTGTCGAACGTCGGCAGCTGGATGCAGAACGTCGTGCTCGGCGCCCTCGCCTACGACCTCACCGGCTCGGCGGTGTTCGTCGGCGTGCTGCTGTTCGCCCAGCTCGGACCGTTGCTGCTGTTCTCGCTCGTGGGCGGCCTGCTGGCCGACATGTTCGACCGGCGTCGGCTGCTCGTGGCCGTCTCGGTGGTGCAGGGCTTCCTCTCGCTCGGCCTGGCGTGGGTGGCTCGGGTGGACGACCCGTCGAAGGCCGCGCTCGTGGCCATCGTGTTCCTCATCGGCGTCGGTCAGGCCATCTTCGGCCCCACCTACGGCGCGCTGCTCCCGGCGCTCGTGGGACGCAAGGACCTGGCCGGTGCCATCTCCCTCAACTCGGCGCAGATGAACGGCTCGCGAGTGATCGGCCCCGTGATCGGCGCGGCCCTCGACGCGCAGTTCGAGAGCCCCTCACCCGTGTTCGTCGTCAACGCTGCGTCGTTCCTCTTGGTGATCTGGTCGTTGCTGAGCGTGCGGCTACCGGCTCCGGCGCCCGACACCAGCGGGCTCCAGGGCATCCGTCGGCTGGCCGCCGGCTTCCACGTGGCGAAGCGCGACTGGGTGGTGGGTCGCTGCCTCATCATCATCGTGGTGTTCTCGTTGTTCGCGCTGCCCTTCATCGGCCAGATGCCCACCCTGGCCGACCGCAACCTCGGCATCGATCCTCGGAGCACCGAGTACGGGTGGCTCTACGCGTGCTTCGGGATCGGGGCGCTCATGGGCGCCCTGTCGATCGGCACGGTGCTGTCGGAGCGCAGCAAGGAGCGCGTGGTGCGAGTGGGGCTGGTGGCCTTCGCCGTCTTCCTGGCGGTGTTCTCGCTGTTGCGTGCGCCCGGACCGGCCTATCCCATGATCCTGCTGGTGGGCCTGGCCTACTTCGCCGTGATCACGTCGCTGTCCACCGTGCTGCAGGAGCGCCTCGACGACAGCAACCGCGGGCGGGTGATGGCCCTGTGGATCATGGGCTTCGGCGGCACGGTGCCCATCGGCAACCTGATCGCGGGGCCCTTCATCGAGACCACCTCGATCACCGCGGTGATGCTGGGCGGCTCGGTGGTGGCCCTGGGTCTGGCCGCCTACGCCGATCTGCGGGCCGACCCGATCGACGAACCCGACGAACCGGTCGCCGCCCTCGACTGAACGGGCCTGGATCAGGCGTCGTCGACGAGGCGCTCCGCCAGCTGCTCGAGGCCGGCGACCCGGCTGCCCTTCACCAGCACGGCGTCGTCGGGGCCGAGGTCGCCCAGGACCGCCACCGCCGCCTCCACGTCGGGCACCGCCCGGTCGCTGCCGTAGAGGTCGGTGCCCACGGCCACCACCTCGATCCCCAGCTCGTGCGCACGAGCGGCGATGTCCACGTGGTCGTCGGACTCCGTGTGGCCCAGCTCGGCCATCAGCCCCAAGACGGCGACGCGTCGGCGAGCGGGCAGCGCAGCCAGCGACTCCAGGGCGGCGAGGACCGAGGTGGGGTTGGCGTTGTAGGCGTCGTTCAGCACCCGGGCGCCCGACGGCGCCGTGCGCAGGTCCATCCGCCACGGAGAGAGCTCCGCCGCCGCCAGCCCTGCGGCCACGGCGGCGAGGTCGACCCCGGCTGACAGCGCGGCGGCCGCGGCGGCGAGGGCGTTGTCGGCCTGGTGGCGACCTCGCACGGCGAGGGTCACGTCGGCCGCGCCCCACGGCGTGCTCAGCGTGAAGCGCGGGCACAGGGAGTCGTCGAGCGTGATGTCGAGGGCCCGCACCTCGCCGGCCTCGCCGTAGGTGAGCACGTTGGCGGTGGTGCGCTCGGCCATGGCGGCCACCCGCTCGTCGTCGGCGTTGAGCACCGCGGTGCCGGAGAACGGGAGCGACTCCACCAGCTCGCCCTTCGCACGAGCCACCTCGTCGATGTGGCCGAACACCTCCGTGTGCACCGCCGCCACCCTGGTGACGATGCCGATGGTGGGCGACGCGATGGCGCAGAGCTCGGCGATGTGGCCGACCCCGCGCGCGCCCATCTCCACCACCAGCGCCTCCGTGCCATCGGGCGCGCCGAGGAGGGTGAGGGGTACCCCCAGCTCGTTGTTGAACGACCGCTCGCTGGCCGAGGTGCGGAACCAGGCGCCCAGGGCCGCGGCCAAGAGGTCCTTCACCGACGTCTTGCCGACCGACCCGGTGACCCCCACCACCGGAGGAGGCAGCAGGGACCGGGCGTGACGGCCGGCCGCCTGCAGAGCGGCGACGGTGTCGTCCACCACGATGGCGGTGGCTCCGTGGAGCGCGCCGGTGGTGAGGTAGGCGGCGGCTCCCGCGTCGAGGGCGGCGGGGATGAAGTCGTGGCCGTCTCGCTCGGCCACCACGGGCACGAACAGCTGGCCTTGCCGCACCGCTCGCGAGTCGATGGCGCCGCCGTCGACGACCACGTCGGGGCCCTCGAGGCGGCCGCCGACGGCTCGGGCCAGGTCGCTCGTGCGCAGCTGCATGGGGCCCGAGTCTCGCAGGCCGCCCTCCTACACTCCGACCATGGGATCCGCTGAGCGAACGCGCCTCGTCGTCCTCTTCGGCGGCCAGTCGGCCGAGCACGAGGTGTCGTGCGTCTCCGCCTACCACGTGCTGCGCGCCGCCGACCCCGCCCGCTACGCCATCGAGGCCATCGGGATCACCCGGGAGGGGCAGTGGGTGCGAGCCGACGAGGCCGTCGCCGCCCTGCACCGGGGCGCGGCAGAGCTGTCGCCCGCACCCGGGCAGCTCGAGGCGACGGGCACCGCTGTGGAACCGCTCCCCGCCGTGCGACCGAGCGCCGACGACGACACGCCCGTGGTGGTCCTCCCCCTGCTGCACGGGCCGCACGGCGAGGACGGGACGGTGCAGGGGATGCTGGAGCTGGCCGGGGTGCCCTTCGTGGGCTCGGGTGTGCTGGGCTCCGCACTGTCGATGGACAAGCTGAAGGCCAAGGACGTGGCCGCCGCCAACGGGCTGCCGCAGGTGCCCTGGATCGGGCTGCGCAGCGACGAGATCGCCACCGTGGCCGCTCGGGTGGCGGAGGCAGGGCTTGCCTACCCCCTGTTCGTGAAGCCGGCCAACATGGGCTCGTCGGTCGGGGTGTCGAGGGCTACCGACGACGTCGCGCTGGTCGAGGCCTGCGAGGCCGCCGCGGCCTACGACGAGTGGCTGGTGGTCGAGCAGGGCGTCGACGCCCGCGAGATCGAGGTGGCGGTCCTGGGCAACACCCGCCCCCGGGCGTCGGTGCCCGGCGAGATCCGGCCGGCCGGCGACTTCTACGACTACGACGACAAGTACGTCGACGGCGCCGCCGACCTCGTGATCCCGGCCGACCTGTCGCCGGAGGTCACCGACGAGGTGCGCCGCCTCGCCGTCGAGGCGTTCGTGGCGCTGCGCTGCGACGGCATGGCCCGCGTCGACTTCTTCTACGAGGAGCCGGGGCGGGGCCTGCTGCTCAACGAGGTCAACACCATCCCCGGCTTCACCCCGATCTCGATGTACCCGAAGATGTGGGCGGCCAGCGGGCTCTCCTATCCGGAGCTGATCGACGAGCTGGTCGCCTTGGCCCTCGACCGACACCAGCGTCGCAGCCGGTTCTCGACCAAGCGCTGAGCGCGGCCGGTGTGGAGACGCTCACCTTGGGTAAGGGCGGGCCATGCGAACCCTGCTGATCATCCTGCTCATCCTCGTGCTCGTCGGCGGCGTCGGCTTCGGCTTCCGAGGCCGCGTCTGATGTGGTGCGACGGGTGCGACATCGGAGGTCCTTCGGGTGGGCGGCGACCCTGCCTCCCTACCCGCGCCGCGGGACCCGCAAGACCACCCGGCGTCAGCCAGTGAACGTGGGGCTCCCGGCCACCGGCACGGCCGGAGCAGCCGGGCCGGGCGCAGGGCTGCCCAGCACCGTCACGGTGGCCGAACCCACGCCGGTGAGGGGCTCATCCTCGTCGAAGTACTCGCCGTCCTGATCGATCGAGCTCCAGGTGGCCGTGTTGACCACGCTGGCATCGATCACCACCGGCGTCGGCACGCCCAGCTCGAAGGTGGAGCCCATCCCGGGGAGCGCCTCCATGAGCCCGGACGCCACGACGCCCTGCAGATCGCTGACCACGTCGTGGTCGTCGAGGTCGAGCTCGGTGAGCACCTCGACGGAGTAGCAGAACCACACGGAGGTGCCGGCCTCCACCGTGCGGTCGACCTGCCCCCCGCCCTCCGGGCAGGCCTCGTCGGGCGCCAGCCCGCTGGTGACGGTGACCGCCAGCGGCGGCCCGACGGTGTAGCTCAGCGGCACGAGCTCGCTCACGGCGAACCCGCCCGCCCCGTCGTCGAGCACGACGAAGGCCTCGAGGGAGTACGGATCGAGGTCGAGCGGCGCCTGCAGCGAGTTGCGGGTGGCGTAGGACCCTCCCGCCGGGAGCGGAGGATCGTCGAACTGGGTGGGGTAGTCGAAGCTCGATCCGCCACCTGGCCCGCCGACCTCTTGGTAGGACGAGGTGACCCGACCGCCGAAGCCCACGATGTCGCCGAGGGGGTTGGTGAAGTCGTAGCAGAGGCTCACGCTCGATCCGAGTGGCACGATGATGCCGTCGGCAGGGGCGACGCAGTCGAAGCCGAGCGAGAGCCCTGCCTCGATGGGGACGGTGGGCGTCAGCACCTCGACCGCGACGTCGGAGCTGCCTCCGCCCGATGGGCACGTGGCCGAGAAGGTGTAGGTGCCGACCGCCGTGGCCTCGATGCCGCCGAGGCCGTCGGGGCCGCCCAGGCGAACGGCGAAGAGGCTGTCACTGCCGTTGGCCGTCATGGTCACTGGGGTGGCGGCGATGTCGAGGGCGCCGGGCCCGTCGAGGCTGACCAGCGCTGGGCCGTCCTCGGGCTGGTCGTCGCTGCACTCCAGCGTGGCGGCTGTCCGTCCTCCAGGAGGGATGGCCTCGGGGGTGAACGGGTTGAACTCCACGGGAGGCGCCGCCGGAGCGGGTGCGACCTCGATCAGGACTACGCCTGCGCTGAAGGCCAGGGCTGCGGTGACGAGTGCGACGAGCTTGCGCATGGGTTGTTCTCCGGTCCGCTTCGACAACGGACGGACCCGCCTGGTCCGCCCGAATCGCCGTGCACCCTACCCGACCGTCAGGGTTCGAGGGCGGCTCGCAGGAGGGCGAGGAGCTCGTCGCGTCGGCGCACCAGCGACGGCAGGCTGGGCTCCTCGCCGAAGGCCCGCAGCACCTCCACCTCCGTGGCCAGCCCGGTCACCATCGAGTAGGCGGCCAGCAGGAGGAGCCGGGGATCGTGGCGGCGCATCCGGCCGGCGTCCATCTCGGCCTCCAGGAACCCGGCCGCCCGGTCGACCAGCGGCTCCAGCTGCTGCAGCAGCCGGGTGGATGCCGGTGGGCCGAGCCGCGTGACCTCGCGCAGGAAGCCGAGCATGGCGGGATGGCGGGCGGCAAGCCGGAACATCACCCGCACCATGGCCTCGACCCGGCCAAAGCCGTCGTCGGCCCCGTCGAGGCCACGGACCAGCCGCCCGGTCACCTCCTCGGCGCACCGGTCGACCACCGCCTCGAGCAGCAGCTCCTTCGACGGGAACCAGTAGAGGATGGTCTGCTTGCGGATCCCGAGCTCGCGAGCGAGGTCGTCGAGCGAGGTGGCCTCGTAGCCACGGGTGCCGAAGGCGGCCATGGCGGCGGTGAGGATGCGGTCCGCCGTCGTCAT
>JBPPMN010000028.1:0-19860 GCA_051306055.1 Acidimicrobiales bacterium | reverse complement strand
CTGGGAGGTGACCCTGCCCTTCACCGTGGCCGCCATCGCGGGCGTGATCGCCGGCGGACGGGTGGCCGACCGCATCGACGCCACCCGGTCGCTGCGCTGGTTCGCGGCGCTGCTGGTGGCGGTGGCCGCCTACACGGCGATCGACGCCATCACCGCGCTCACCTGAACCCAGTGACCTGAGTCGCAAGTCTTGCGGCACCCACGCCGGGCCTGTGCACCGCTCGCGGCGTCCTCGTCCTCCCCTTGGGGTTCAGCCAGGCCATCGTCCTGCGTCCTTGCGAGCGGCACACAGCCCACGCCGTGGGACACCACGGACTTGCAACTCAGGTCACCAGCAGCTCACCAGGTGATCTCGATCTCGATCTCGTTCTCGTCGCCGCCGGCCTCCACCTCGAGGGTGAGGGTGACCTCGTCGGGCACCGGGACGGTGTAGCGAACGCCCTCCTTCTCGAAGGAGATCTCGTTGTGGCGGGCCAGCTCGTCGGCCAGGGCGCGCAAGCGCTGGGCGGCCGCCTCGCGACCCATCTTCTCCTCCGACGAGTGCTCGATCAGCGCCATGGGCCTCTCCTTCTGACGGGACGGTCCCCCATCGTGGCACCGCTACGGTGCGCCCATGGCACCGCCGGCGGTCACCCGCACCGTGCACGCACCCAACGGGATGGTCTGCTCCGTCGACCACCTGGCCTCGGTGGCCGGCGTGGGTCTGCTGCAGGCCGGTGGCAGCGCGGTCGACGCCGCGGTGGCCTGCAGCGCCGTGCTGGCCGTCACCACCCAGCACATGTGCGGCATGGGGGGCGATCTCTTCGCCCTGGTCCACGATGGTCCGGGGCCACCGGCCGCCCTCGCCGCGGTCGGGCGGGCCGGCGCCGGCGCCGATGCCGCCGCCATGCGGGCCGAGGGCCTCACCGAGATGCCCTTCCGCGACGACGTTCGCTCGGCCACCGTGCCCGGCTGCGTCGATGGATGGCTGGCGCTGCACGAGCGCTTCGGGCGGCGACCGCTGGCCGAGGTGCTGGCTCCGGCTCGACGCTACGCCGCCGACGGCTTCCCGGCCTCGCCGCTGCTGGCCCGCTCGGCGGTGCAGGTGTCGGAGGTGGTCGGGGGCGACGACTACCTGCGTCCCGGCGGCCTGCGCACCGGTGATCGCGTGCGGCGGCCGCGGGTGGCCGAGGCGCTGCGCGCCATCGAGGACGGCGGGCGCGAGGCGTTCTACGGAGGCGCCTTCGGCGAGGGGCTCCTCGAGCTGGGCGCGGGCCTCTTCGCCCCTGACGACCTGGCCCGCTCGCTGGTCCAGTGGGAGGAGCCGCTGCACCTGGGCGCGTGGGATCACGATCTCTGGACCGTGCCCGCACCCTCGCAGGGCTACCTGAACCTGCTCGGGGCGGGCATCGCCGACGGACTCGACCTGCCCGACGATCCCGACGACGCGGGGTGGGCCCACCTGCTCAGCGAGGCGGCCCGGATGGCCGGCCACGACCGGCCCAGCGTGCTGTTCGACGGCGCCGACCTGGCTCCGCTGCTGCAGCCCGAGCGCCTAGCGGAACGCCGAGCCACCATCGACGCCGCCCACCGGAGCGCGCCGCTGGTGGCGGACGCCCCCGGCGGCACCATCTACCTGTGCGCCGTCGACGGCGACGGCATGGGCGTGTCGCTCATCCAGTCGAACGCGGCGGGCTGGGGCTGCCACCACGTGGTGCCCGGCACCGGGATCTTCCTGCACAACCGCGGGATCGGCTTCAGCCTCGAGGACGGGCACCCGGCCGAGCTGGCGCCGGGTCGCCGCCCGCCGCACACGTTGGCGCCCGCGCTGGTCACCCGACACGACGGCTCGCTGGCGGCAGTGCTGGGCACGATGGGCGGCGACACGCAGCCGCAGGTCGTGCTGCAGCTGCTGGCCCGGTTGCTGCGCAACGGCCAGTCGCCGGGTCGGGCCATCAGCGCCCCTCGCTGGACGCTCGGTGATGGCGGCTTCTCCACCTGGGACGGCGACGGCCCCCAGGCGACGATGCTGGAGGCCACGGCCCCGCGATCTTGGGAGGACGGCTTGACGGCGCTCGGCCACCGGGTCGGCCACCACGGCCCGGGCGCCAACGTGGGCCACGCCCACGCCATCGTGTGCCGCGCCGACGGCGGGCTGTCCGGCGCGGCCGACCCCCGCGCCCTCACCGGCGCCGCCATCGGCTGGTAGCGGTACGTTCCTCGTCATGGTCAGTGATCCGGCACGGAGGCCGTCGGTGCGGCTGGCCACCGTCTGCCTCGACTGCGCCGACGCCCACGAGCTGGCCGGCTTCTACGGGCGCCTGCTCGGGTGGGAGGTCACCGCCAGCGAGCCGCACTGGGTGCTGCTGCGCGACCCGGCCGGCGGCACCGGCCTCTCGTTCCAGGCCGAGCCCGACTACCAGCCGCCCACCTGGCCCGAGGCACCGGGAGCGCAGGACAAGATGCTGCACCTCGACCTCTGGGTCGACGACCTCGACGAGGCGGTGGCCCACGCAGTGGCCGCCGGCGCCCGGCTGGCCGACCGCCAACCGCAGGACCGTGTGCGCGTGCTGCTCGACCCGGCCGGCCACCCCTTCTGCCTCTTCCTCGACTGAGCGCGCACCGTCCTCGGGCGCGATCGCCATCCCCGACCTCTCGAGCGGCTGAGCGACCGCCTGAGGTCTGTGCACGGAACCCGCGCTCCCGTGCGAGAAAGCCTGCACAGACCGCGCTCCGCAGGCCCCATCGCCGCCTCTGTGCACGGAAGTCGCGCTCCCGTGCGAGAAAGCCCGCACAGACCGGTGGTGGGTGACCTCAGGCGGGGTGGTGGGCGGCCAGGGCCTCGGCGAGGCGGCGCATGGCGATGGTGTTGTTGCGGCGGATGAAGGCGCGGACGAGCGGGCCCGCGAGCCTGTCGGCCAGCGGGGCGACGAGCCAGCGGAACTCGAAGGTGACCCGGGTGCCACCGGTGGGGAGCTCGGCGAGGGTGTAGGTGCCCTGCGCCGTGCGACCGGCCTTCTGGGCCACGTTGACCTCCACGATGAGCTTCGGCGCCACCACCTCGGTCACCTCGAAGTCGACCACGTCGGTCACGCCGAGGGCCTTGGTGCGCACCCGGGCCCGGGAGCCGACGCCCCGGGCCGGACCGGAGAGATCCCAGTCGCGCATGAGATGGTCGTTGAAGCCCTCGTGGTTGGCCATGACATCGAGGAAGTCGAAGACCTCCTCACGTGGTCGGGGTATGTCGACGGAGACGGTGACGGGTCCAGGCATGTACCGAATGGTACACCATGGATGTGCCGAGCGGTACACTGGATCGATGGCGACCCCAGATGCCCGGCAGGCGCTGCTCGACGCGGCCATCGACCACGTGGCCGGTCATGGCCTCACCCACCTCTCGCTGCGAGGCCTCGCCGCGGAGCTGGGCACCAGCCACCGGATGCTCAGCCACCACTTCGGCTCCAAGGAGGGGCTGTGGGTGGCCATCATCCAGGAGGTCGAACGCCAGCAGCTGGCGGTCATGGAGGAGCTGGCGCCCGAGCCGGGCGCGTCGCTGGCCGACACGGTGCGGGCCCTCTGGCGCCACATCTCCGACCCGGCGCTGTGGCCCAGCGAGCGGCTCTTCTTCGAGGTCTACGGCCAGGCCTTGCAGCGACGGCCACCCAGCAGCGAGCTGCTCGACGGCATCGTGGAGTCGTGGCTGGGGCCGGCGGCCGACCTGGCCGTGGAGCACGGCATCCCGCCTGAGGACGCCCGCTCCTTCGCCCGCCTGGGGCTGGCGGTGACGCGCGGCCTCCTGCTCGACCTGCTGGCCACCGAGGATCGGGCCGGCGTGGACGCCGCCATGGAGCACTGGATCACCCTCAACACCACAGCACTCGCCCGCTGAGCCACCCGACCCCACCCAGATCGTGCGGCGTCGGCTCTACGGGAGCGGGATCTCGTCGCCGTGGTGCCGGAGCCGGTCGAAGGCATCGGCGCCGTCTTCACCGTCGGCCACCACCACGGCGGTGGCCTTCGCGCCGGGCGGCAGCGCCGCCACCTCGGCGATCCGCCCGAGCAACGAGGGGATGGCCTCGTCGCCCCCGCCGGGCAGGTAGCAGCGGACACCCCCGGGGAAGGCCAGCAGCCGGTCGGAGGACCGCAGCAGCTCGAGGACCACCTCGGCCAGCGAGCCCGTGCCCTCGCCGTCGACCGACACCAGGGCATCGCCGGCCCGCGCGCCGTTGACCGCCTCGAAGAAGGCCTGGGTGTCGCTGATGCCCATCGGCTCCGGGCCCGACGCCGCTCGAGTCGGTCGGGTGCGGCGCTCGTGCTCCACAGCGTTGTGCTGCTCGTCGATCTCCAGCCGACCGAGGAGGTGCTCCAGGGCGGTGAGGTCGGGCTTGGGCACGATCGCCGGCGCGACGGCGTAGTGGCTGAGCCGGTCGCTCTCGGCGTTGCGCGAGAACACGATGGCCCGTGCTCCCACACCTTGGGCCGAGGCGATGACGTCGAAGTCGGTGTTGTAGCCGAGCGAGAGGTCGAGGATGACGGCCTCCGGCCGGGCGGCCTCGATCAGGTGCACGGCCGATGCCGTGTCGGCCGCTACCCCGACCACCTCATGGCCCGTCCGGGCCACGAGCGACTCGATCAGCTCGGTCATCAGAAGGTCTTCGTCGCACACGACGATCCGCATGGCCCGCAGTCTGGCAGAGGACGACCACCGACCTCCGTGAGGCCGCCCGTCAGTCGAGCGAGGCCCAGAAGCGCTCCAGCGCGGCGGCGCCGGAGTCGGGCGCCTGGTAGGGCCAGAAGTGGCCGGCACCCTCGAGCACCTCGAAGCGGGCACCGAGCGCGGCCGCTGTCTCAGCGGCGAGGGTGGCGTCGCTGAAGGGGTCGTCGCTGGGGTGCAGCACGAGGCCGGGTGCCGAGGTGGGCTGCCACGGTCCCCACGCCGCATGCGGGTTGGGCACGGCGGAGCGGTAGAGCTCGAGGATGCAGGCGCCCATGGTGGCGTCAGAGCCCTGCGCCATCTCGAGGGCGTCGTCGTAGGAGATCCCCATCGTCTGGTAGAGCACGGCGCGCTCCTCGGGCGCCAGCGCCTCCTGGCTGGCGACGAAGGCCTCGCCGTCGCCCGGCGTCTGCCAGAGCTGGGCGATGTCGTGCCAGGCGTAGTCGGGGTGGGCGATGTTGCCCACGTCAGCGGCCCAGGAGCGGAGCCGGTCGCCGTGAGCGGTGGCCACCCGGTAGGTCAGGCCGGCGCCCCAGTCGTGCCCGACGAGGTCGACCGGGCCGTCGAACCGGTCGATCTCGGCCACCAACCAGGCGACGTAGTCGTCCTTGGTGGCCCCGAACCCCTCAGGGCGGGGGCAGTCGAAGCCCGGCAGCTGGACGGCCACGGACTCGCGGTGGATGGCGGCGCGGACCTTGCCCCAGAGGGCCGCGGTCTCGGGGACCCCGTGCACGAAGACGATCATGCGGGGACCCTACGGCCCGGACGCGGTGGGTCAGGGCTCGGTGTTGCGGCGCTGCCGGTTGTTGCGGGGCTCCGTGCGGGTCTTGTGGTCGGTGATCTGGCGGATGAGGTCGTCGCGCACCTCGGCCAGCGCCTGCGACATCGTGGTGTGGGTGGAGGTCGCGACGAGCCGCGGCCAGCCCGAGATGTCGGCTTCGAGGGTGGTCCGCTGGCTGGGGGTGTCGCGCTCCTTCACCGTCAGCTCGAGGTCGACGGCATCGGGTCGGAACGACCGGAGCCGGGCATCGAGGCTGCTGAAGCCGTCGACGATCCCCGGACGCTCGTCGGGTCGGATGCCGCCTCCCACGCGGAGGCTGGTGTCGACGCTGGCGGTGTCGGTGCGCTGGTTCATCAGGGCCTTTCCATGCAGTCGGGTCAGTAGCGGAGGAGGGCGGCCAGCGGGCCGTCACCATCGACCGGGAGGTCGACGGCAACGACGTGGCCGCGGCGAGTGAGCGTGTCGAGCACCGCGCGGTCGATGCGAGGATCGCGGTCGGCTGCCGGGGCGACGAAGAGGGTGTCGACCCGTCCCTCGGCGGCGGCCGCTGACACCTCGCCGATCTCTGCGACGGCCATCCCGGTGCCCTTGGCGTCGCCATAACGATGGCGGTGCCCGTCGCCCTGCTCTGCGAAAGATGGCTCGACGAGCGGCCAAGCGGCCGCGTGCAGGTCCTCAGCCGACCGGTGCTCCGGGTTGCCCTCGACGACGGCATCGACGACCGACAGCGACGTGGCGGCGCGCAGCATCGGCAGGTAGTAGCCGACCGATGCCAGCACCACCGGCTGGTCGGTGGAGCCGAGGTGCTGCTCCAAGCCGGTGGCCACCGCCCGCACGAAGCGCCCCACGGCGGCCTTGTCGACCTCGTCGCCGATCCCATGGCCGTGGTAGGCGGCGGTGCTGCTCACCGGACCGGAGCGCATCTGCAGCTGCTTCTCGGGATCTTCGTGGACCAGCGCCTCCTCCATCGATGCCGGGATGGCTCCGAGGTCGAGCTCCGCGATGCGATGGCGGCTGGCGACGAACAGGCGGACGCTGCTCTGGCTGAGCGCCAGGAGGAAGAAGCGGCCGTCGCCCGAGAGCATGGGTGTGATCGGGGCCACGCGGAAGGACGACCCGACGTGGACCTCCTCGATGAGCTCGAGGGGGAGGCGGAACCGGGAGAAGTGCCCGCGGCCAGAGAAGAGGGCCAGTCCATCCCCCTGGTGCTGCCAGAAGTCGGCGTCGTCGACCAGTGCTCGCATCGGCGTCAGGAGCTCGTCGGCGTCGACCTCCACATCGTGGAGATCGGCCAGGGCGCGCGCCGCCTCGTCGATCAGGTTGCGCAGTCGCACCGGGCCCTGGAGGGTCTCGGGGCCGTGGCGATGGGTGGGCATCAGCACCGAGATGCAGGGCCCCTCTACCGCTGCGAGCGCTGTCACTTGATCGGGTGAGATCAGATCGATCTCCCCGAGGGAGCCGGGGGCATCCATTGGTTCGAACCTACCTCCTTGACCGGGGCCGCCCACCTGGAGGCGGACGGCGTGCGTGACGCGCGCCTACCCGAATGCTGGCCGACCATGCGTGAGGCCGATGGGGCCGACGGTCACCAGTCGGTGGGTCGGAAGTCCTTCAGGAACTGGCCCCACACGTGCTCGCCGGTGTTGGCCCCCGAGATGATCGGGTCGACGATCCGGGCAGCGCCGTCGACGATGTCGAGCGGCGGGTGGAAGCCGTGCTCGGCCTGCTTCTGCTCGGCGATGTGCACCGGGTCCTCGTCGCTCACCCAGCCGGTGTCGACGCTGTTCATGTGGATGCCGTCGGCGTGGTAGTCGGCCGCTGACGTGCGGGTCATCATGTTGAGGGCGGCCTTGGCCATGTTGGTGTGCGGGTGCTTGGTGGTCTTGAACCGCCGGTAGAACTGGCCCTCCACGGCCGACACGTTCACGATGTGCTTGTCGCGCTCCGCGGTGCGGAGCATCAGCGGCTTGAGGCGGGCGTTGAGCACGAACGGCGCCACCGCGTTGACCAGCTGCGTCTCGAGCAGCTCCACCGACGAGACCTCGGCCAAGGTGAGCCGCCACGAGTTCCGGCCACGGAGATCGACCTGCTGGAGGTCTTGGTCGAGCGTGCCATCGGGGAACAGCTGGGCGCCGTGCTCCAGGTCCTCGGGGAGCAGCGCCAGCTGGCTCAGCTCGACCGATCGCGCACCGTCAGAGCCGGCGCCGAGCGCCAGGGCGGCCGACGACTCCCCCACCAGGTCGACGGCCCGCACGCCATCGTGTCCGCCCAGCAGTGCCTGCACGTGGGCGGGCAGCGAGGCCAGCGGGCCCGTCTCCTGCTCGAGCATGTGCCGGTAGAAGGCGGGCGGTCGGCGCACCGTCTGGCAGGCGTTGTTCACGATGTGGTCGAGCCGGTCGTGGGTGCGCTCGAGGTGGGTGCAGAACGACTCCACGCTCGGCGTGTGCCGCAGGTCGAGGCCGTGCACCTCGAGTCGATCCCGCCAGTCCTCGAAGTCGGCCTCCTGGCTGTAGCGCACCGCCGCGTCGCGCGGGAAGCGGGTGGTGACGATGAGGTGGGCCCCCGAGCGCAGCAGCTTGATGCCGGCCTGGTAGCCGATCTTCACCCGACCGCCGGTGAGCAGGGCCACCCGGCCACGGAGGTCGGCCGACTCCGTGCGCTTGGCGTAGCTCACCTCCGCGCAGTCCGGGCAGAGCTGGTCGTAGAAGTGGTGGACGCGGTCGTAGTGCTGCTTGCAGACGTAGCAGTGCTGCGGCTCGGGGGCCTCCCGATGCGGACCATCCGCCGACCCGGGTTCCACCGTGTCCTGCTCGAACCCCTCCGGCGGGAACACGTTGGGGGTGGTGAACACCGGCCGGGCCCGCAGCTGGCGGATCCCCGTGCCGGTGAGGACCTCCTGCTCGTCGCGCCGCTTGTCGAGCTTCTCCTGCCGCCGACGGGCCTTGGCCTGCCGCCGCCGCGCCTCGACGTCGGGCGAGAAGACGTCGCCGGCGGCGTTGAGGAGCCGGATCCGCTCGGCGTCGGGCAGCCGGTGGAGCAGCGAGCGGTCGACGGCCAGGGCCTCCAGCTCCTCGGTGACGGCTCGCAGCCGGTCCCTCAGCTCATCGTCGTCGTCGTCGTTCACCGGCACCTGTCCCATCGACCTCGCTCCACCAAGGATGGCAGGCGGGTGCCGCCGGCCCTCAGTCCGACGGACGTGCTCTCGACCCCGCTCCCCGCCGACGGCGCCACAGCTTGTCGAGCTCGAACACGACCAGGATCGAAGCCGCCACGATCACGATCCGGACCCAGGCCGCCAGCTCGATGGGCTCCACCCGCAGCACGAACTGGGTGGGCGGGAGGTACAGGGCGACGGCGTGGAGGGCCAAGGTCGCGACGGTGGCCACGAAGAGGAACCGGTTCGAGACCGGGCTGAGGTGGAAGAGCGAGCGTGTCTCTGAGCGGGCGTTGCCGGCGTGGAAGGCCATGAACACCACCATGGTCGTGAGGGCCACCGTCTGAGCCCGGGGCAGCGAAGCGGTCCGATCGAGCTCCCACCGGAAGAGCAGCAGCGTGCCCGCCGACATCACCAGGCCGGCCAGCGCCGTGCGCGTCCAGAGGAGGCGGGAGAGCACACCCTCCTTGGCGTCGCGTGGCGGTCGATCGAGCGCTCCAGGCTCACCGGGCTCGAAGGCCAGGGCGACGTCCTGGAGGCCGTTGGTGACGAGGTTCAGCCACAGGAGCTGGGCCGGGAGCATGATCAGCGGCCACTGGGCCCACACTCCGAAGAGGATGGCGGAGATGGTGGCGGCGGCGGTCGACACGAGGAAGAAGGTGACCTTGCGCACGTTGTCGAAGGTGACCCGGCCCTCCTCGACGGCGGCCACGATGCTGATGAAGTCGTCGTCGGCCAGCACCATGTCGGCCGCCTCGCGGGCCACGTCGGTGCCGCTGCGGCCCATGGCGATGCCGATGGAGGCGGCGCGGAGGGCGGGGGCGTCGTTGACCCCGTCGCCCGTGACGGCCACCACGTGACCGAGGTGCTGCAGCGTGCGGACGATGCGGAGCTTGTCCTCGGGCGACACGCGGGCGTAGACGTCGACGACGGGCACCCGCTCGCGGAGCTCGTCGTCGGTCAGGCCGGACAGCTCCGCTCCGGTGAGGGCCTCGGAGCCGGCCCGAGCCACACCGAGGTCGTCGGCGATGGCGCGAGCGGTGACCACGTGGTCGCCGGTGATCATGACCACCCGCACGCCGGCCCCTCGGCAGGCCGCCACCGCCTCCCGCACACCGGGCCGGGGCGGGTCGAGCATCCCCTGCAGGCCGAGGAGCACCAGGCCCTCGGGCTCGGGCTGGCCGCTGGAGGAGCCGTGGGGCTCGACGTCGCGACGATGGGCCATGGCCAGCACCCGCAGGCCGTCGGCGGCCATCCGGTGGGCGGCGGCGAGCACCTCGGCCCGGTCGATGGGGACCACGCCGTCGACGATGAGCATCTGGTGGCACATCTCGGTCAGGCGCTCGGGGGCGCCCTTCACGTGCAACGTGTGCTCCCCCCGGTGGCGGCACAGCCGAGCGGAGTAGCGGCGCTCCGGCTCGAACGGGATCTCCGCCACCATGACGTGGGCCGCCCGCGCCTCCTCGGGCTCGATGCCGGCCGCCATGGCCGCCACGAGGAGGGCCGCCTCGGTGGGGTCGCCGGTGAGGCGGAGCTCGTCGTCGCGCCGGTAGGCCTCGGCCTCGTTGGCCAGCACCCCGGTGAGCAGGGCCTGGTGCAGGGCGGGATGGTCGTCGAGCGAGGCCGGCTCGTCGTCGACCACGAAGCCCTCGCCACCCCCGGCCGGGAGGTGGAACAGCGCCCCGGGGGTCCACACCTGCTGCACGGTCATGCGGTTCTGGGTGAGGGTGCCGGTCTTGTCGGATCCGATCACCGTGGTGCTGCCGAGCGTCTCGACCGCGGGCAGGCGGCGCACGATGGCGTGGCGCTGCGCCATCCGGCGCACGCCGAGGGCCAGCGTGACCGTGAACACCACCGGTAGGCCCTCCGGGATGGCCGCCACCGCGAGGGCCACCGCGGTGAGGAACATCTCCTCGGCCTCGCCGCCGAGGGCGAGGCCCGACGCGAAGGCCACCACGGCCGCGCCCCCGACCACCAGGCCGATGATGCGGGCGAAGTCGGCCATCCGCCGCTGCAGAGGGGTGTCGGTGACCTCCTCGCTGCGGATCATGCCGGCGATGGCGCCGAGCTCGGTGGCGGCGCCGGTCAGCACCACCACGCCCCGGCCCCGGCCGCTGGTGACGACGCTGCCGGTGTAGGCCATGCCACGCCGGTCGGCCACGGGCACCGCAGGGTCCACGGCGTCGACCCGCTTGGTGGCCGGGAGGGACTCGCCGGTGAGGAGCGACTCGTCCACCTGCAGCGCGTTCGTCCCGGTGAGCCGCAGGTCGGCGGGCAGGCGGGAACCCGGCTCCAGGAGCACCACATCTCCCGGCACGAGGCCACGACTGTCGATCTCGCGCTCCTGGCCGTCGCGCACGACACGGGCGTGGGGGACGACGAGCTGCTGCAGCGCCCGCACGGCCCCTTCCGCCTTCCGCTCCTGTGTGAAGCCGATGGCGGCGTTGAGGACCAGGACGGCTGCGATCACGCTGGCGTCGAGGAGCTCGTCGAGCAGGACGGTGACCACGACAGCGGCCAGCAGGATGTAGATCAACGGGCTGCGGAACTGCCGCACCAGCACCACCAGGGCCGGCGAGGGGGGTTCGTCGTCGAGCTCGTTGGGACCGAAGGTGGCCAGCCGCCGCGCCGCCTCGTCGGCCGAGAGACCGTGGGCGTCGGTGTGGAGCCGCCGCTCGACCTCTGCGGGGGCGAGGGCATGCCAGTCGACGGACTCGTCCCTGGCGGGATCGAGGGGCGTGCGGAGGTCGGCCATCTGGTCGGGCGCGGCCCCGACGCTCGAGGTCGCCCCTCCAGGGTGCGGCAGCCCTGCGCCGACCGGTAGGGCCGATGGTCAGTTCCCCCCCCACGGCGGTGCGACCGGCCACGCCCAACTCCTCCACAACGACGTCGGTGCCCCAGCGCCCGTGCCGTAGGGTCCGCCCCATGGAGCTTCTGGAACGACTGGGCGGCCCGATGGGCGTGCGGTCGGTGACCGACGCCCTCTACGACCGGCTGCTCGCCGACGACGAGATCGGCCCGCTCTTCGCGGAGACCCACCTACCCGTGCAGCGGGCGGCCATGGCCGCCTACCTGGTGGCGCTGTGCTCCGGGACCGCCTCGTCGGCCGGTGAGCGCCTCCGACTCGCCCACGTCGACCAAGGCGTGACCGACCGCCACTTCTCGATCATGACGTCGCACCTGGCCGACGTCCTCGGCGCGGCCCACGCCGACGAGGAGGCTGCGGCCGACCTGCTCGAGCTGGTGACCAGCCGCCGGGCCGACGTGGTGAGCGTTCCGACGGTGGCCGACAGCGGGCTTCCGCTCGACCCCGGCGTCTGACACGCCAGGCCATGGCCGGTGCTGTCACACCGCTCTGCGAGGATCGGGGCATGGCCTTCGGTCAAGCTTCCGGTCCTCCCGCCACCCACCGCCAGGTGCAGCAGCTCACCGCCCTCATCCAGGAGGCCGGCCACAGCGACTTCCGCGATGCCCGCGGCCCGCTGGGCCTCACCCAGCGTCAGGCGGGCGGCAAGTTCACGCGCGACGAGGCCGACGACCTCATCGCCCAGCTCGAGGCTGCAACCGAAGCAGCCGGCACCGACGGTGCTCCGGCTGCAGCCACGCCCGCACCACCCGTTGATCGGCGGGAGGCAGAGCGCGTCGCCGCGCTGCGCAAGATGCCGGCCGATCTCCTCGCCGCCGAGCTCCAGCGGCGCGGCTGGGTGGTCATGGAGCCGTAGCTACCGCATCACCACCGGCGCGCCGATCCAACGCTCGAGGGCGTCGCGGAGATCGTCCTCGCGCAGGGGCTTGGTGAGGTAGTCGTTGAACCCGGCGGCCAGCGCGATCTCGCGGTCGCCGTCCATGGCCCGGGCGCTCAGCCCGATCACGGGCGTGTGGGGACCGCCGTTGGCGGTCTCCAGGGCGCGGATCTCCGCGGTGGCCTGGTAGCCGTCCATGTCGGGCATCATCACGTCCATCAAGATGGCGTCGAAGGCCATCGAGCGGCAGGCGGCGACCGCGTCGACCCCGCCGTCGACGATCGTGATGTCGTAGCCCAGCTTCTGCAGGGTCCCGGCGGCCACGATCTGGTTGAGCTTGTTGTCTTCAGCGAGCAGGACTCGGTGCATCCGTCGCTTCCTTTCCGTGAGCGGCCGCACCGGGGGTCCGGGCGGCCTGGTTGGTGATGAGCTGGTTGGTGATCAGGGTGTCCATGATCCGGCGGAGCAGGTAGGTGTTCCTGACCGGCTTGATGAGCACCGACTGGATGCCCGCGTCGTGGGCGGCCTGCCGGGACAGGTCGGCCATCGAGGTGAGCAGGAGGATGACGGTGGAGGTGGTGGGGGCCTGCGAGCGCAGCACCTCGGCCAGCTGGACGCCGTCCATGCCGTCCATGCCGTCCATCTGGTGCTCGATGAGGGCGAGGGCGTAGGTGTCGCTGCCCGACGCGGTCCAGCCGTAGTGGTCGAGGGCCTCTTCGGCGGTGGCCGCCTGGTCCACGATGAACCCCCAGGAGTGCAGCGTGTGGGCCAGGACCGTGCGGTTGACGGCGTTGCCGTCGACCACCAGCGCCCGCAGGCCGAAGAGGGCGTCGAGCGCTCGTTCGACGGGGCGCTCGGCGCCGGCCTCGAGCGGGAGGGTGACCCGGAAGGTGGTGCCCACGTCCACCTCGCTCTCGAGGTCGATGGTGCCGCCCTGCAGCTCCACCAGGTCCGAGACGATGGCCAGCCCGAGCCCGGTGCCGCCGAACTTCCGGGTGATGCTCTCGTCGAACTGCGAGAAGGGCTCGAACAAGCGGGCGTGTTCGGCCTCGGGGATCCCAATGCCGGTGTCGACCACCTCGAAGGCGACGCGGTTGGGTTCGCCGTCGACCGAGAGAGCTCGGATGGTGACGGCGCCCTGGGGGGTGAACTTCACCGCGTTGGAGGCCAGGTTGAGCAGGATCTGGCGGAGGCGCACGGGGTCGCCGCGCCGCACGGTGGGCAGGCCCGGCTCGCAGTAGGCGAACAGGTCGACGCCCTTCCGCCGGGCCCCGTCGCCGATGATCATCGCCACCTCGTCGAGGAGGTCGGCCAGGTCGAGCTCGATCTCCTCGAGCTCCATCTTCTCGGCCTCGATCTTCGAGAAGTCGAGGATGTCGTTGATCAGGCCGAGGAGTCCCTCCGCCGACGTGGCCACCCCTACCGCCATCTCCCGCTGCTCGGCGTCGAGATCGGTGTCGAGGAGCAGGCCGGTGAGACCGATCACGGCGTTCATCGGCGTGCGGATCTCGTGGCTCATGTTGGCCAGGAAGTACGACTTGAGCAGGGTGGCGTGCACCACCTCCTCATGGGCGGCCGCCGCCTCGGCCGACAGCACGTCGTTCTCGAGGATGAGGCCCACCACCAGGAGACCCGCCAGACCCACGATCACCACCGCCGTCCACGCCAGCGGCGGGTCCACCACGCCGGCCGACACGTGGCGCAGGCCCACGGCGACGGGCACGAGCAGGGCCAGGCCGGCGATGGGCAGCACCGCTCGGCGGGAGGCCAGGCCGGCGGGCGCCGACGAGGCGACGTCGGGCGACCATGCGGTGGCGGCGGCCAGCACGACCACGAGGAGGCCGACCGCGGTGCCGGCGTCGAGCAGCCCGACCCCGATGGCGTCGGAGGAGTGGCCGAGCGCCGACAGCCCGCTCACCAGCGCGATGGCGCCGAGCCCGACGTGGAGGAGCGCCCCCGAGTGACGACCCGACGTCGACCGGGTGGCACCGAAGAGCACCACGGCCAGCAGCAGGGCATCGGCGGCCGGGTGGAGGCCGACGAGCACGCGGTCCAGCCCTTCGCGGGACGGGCCAGGCGCAGGGCCGGCCAGCCACCAGGCCGCCACCATCGTGCTGACCGTGAGCAGGGCCAGCTCGGTGCCGGCCCGAAACCGCCCGACGGCGCTGGTGGGAAGGCGGAGGTGGGCGGCGATGGCCAGCCCGAAGGCCACCACGGCGAGCACGGTCGCTCCCGCGGCGGCGATGGAGGGCACCTCGGCCCCGGAGCGGACGGCGGCCGGCGCGGGGGCCAGCGTGGCGGCTGCGGTCCAGGCGGCCGCGCCGACCGACACCGCCGCCCACGCCAGGCGGGTGCGGCCGTCGTGGCGAGCGGCCACCAGGCCCGCCACCGCGGTGGCGGCGGCACCGGCCACCAGCGTGCTGGAGAGAGCGTCGCCGCCCCCGAGGGCGAGCGTGGCGGCGAGGGCTGCCACCGGCACGCCCACGATCAGCACCGGGAGGCCGGCACGGTCGACGAGCACCCGAGCGGCCGTCGACAGGTCGGTGTCAGCGCGCGGAGGAGCCGCTTCCGGCCCTCCGGGAGCACACCTCGCTCGGTCGGAGGGCCCGTGCACAGCAGCGTCGACGGGCATGTCTGGAACTTCGGCGGCTCACCTGAGCGCTTGAGGATCGCAGCAACAATTCGGCATCAACAGTCGCCCCGGGGTACCGGATCATCCGGAACCGCCCCGAACTGCGGCTAGCGGCGACGCTTGGCGCCGGCCACCACCACCCGCTGGTAGAGCCCGGCGGGCAGCCGGGAGATCAGATCGAGGGCCTTGGCATCGGGACCCACCAGGGCTCGCCGCCGGTTGCGCTGCACCGCGCTGAGGATCTGGCGAGCGGCCTTCTCGGGCGAGGTCATGGCCACCTTGTCGAAGTCCGCCCGCGCTTCGGCCGGGGAGCCGGCCATCGCAGTGATGCTGGCGTCCATGCGGGCGTTGCGGGCGATGTCGGTCTTGATGCCCCCGGGGTGCACGGTGGTGCACGACACCGGACTGCCGGCCACGGCCAGCTCCATGCGCAGGGCGTCGGTGAACGCCCGCACCGCGAACTTGGCCGCGTTGTAGGCCGACTGCGAGGGCACGCTGATCAGCCCGAAGACGCTCGAGATGTTCACGATGTGACCCTCGCCGGCCGCCTCGAGGTGGGGCAGGAAGGCCTTGGTGCCGTGCACGACGCCCCAGAAGTCGATGTCCATGAGCCAGTGGGCGTCGTCGTAGGTCATCGAGTCGATGGTGGCGGCCAGGGCCACCCCTGCGTTGTTCACCACGAGGTGGACGGCGCCGTGCTCGTCGACGACGGTCTGGGCCCAGGCCCCCACCGCCCCTCGATCGGCCACATCGAGGCGCTGCGAGCTGACCTTCACCCCGGCGCCTTCGCAACGGGCGACGGTGTCGGCCAGCCCGGCCTCGTCGATGTCGGAGAGCGCCAGGTGGGCACCCCGGCCCGCCAGGTCCACCGCCAGCGCACGACCGATGCCGGAGCCGGCGCCGGTGATGGCGGCCACCCGCCCGTCGAACCGCTTCATGCCGTGAGCTCCTTCGCTGCGATGGTCCGGCCGGTCGGGGCCGGGTTGGTGAACACCATGGCGCCGTCGTCGACCTCGCTGCGCTTGAGGGCCCGGTAGTCGCTCAGGTAGCTCTGGTGGACCAGCCACGGGGCCTTGTTCCCCTGCTGGGGGAACTGGTGGGCAGCCCGGGCGATGTAGCCCGACGAGAGACCGAGCAGCGGGGCCGCGCTCACCTCGGCGTCGTGGTTCTCCGGCGTGCACTGGCGCAGGCCGGTGTCGCGCATGTGCTGCAGGAGCCGGCACACGTAGCCGCAGGTGAGGTCGCACTTCAGGGTCCAGGAGGCGTTGGTGTAGCCGATGGCCAGGGCCAGGTTGGGCACGCCCTCGAGCATCATCCCCTTGTAGGTGAGGCGGTTGGGCACGTCGACCTCCTGGCCGTCGACGGTCACCTCGATCCCACCGATGAAGAGCATCTCGAGGCCGGTGGCCGACACCACGATGTCGGCCTCGAGCTCCTCGCCCGACACCAGGCGCACGCCGGTCTCCGTGAAGGTGTCGATGTGGTCGGTGACCACCGAGGCGGTGCCGGCCTTGATGGCCTTGAAGAGGTCGCCGTTGGGGACCGCGCACAGGCGCTGGTCCCACGGGTCGTAGCGGGGGGTGAAGTGCGTGTCGACGTCGTAGCCCTTGGGGAGCTGGGCCTTCACGCCGGCCTTCAGCAGTCGCTTCACCGGGCCGGGATAGCGGCGGCTGATCTGGTACGTCGCCTGGGTGCCGAGGGCCAGCATCCAGCGGGCGGCCCGACCGCCTCGCCCGCCGGGCAGGGCGCGGCGCAGCAGGTCGGCCAGCGGGTTGGTGGCGGGCACGGTGGCGATGTAGCTGGGCGAGCGCTGCAGCATGGTGACGTGGGCGGCGTCGCGCGCCAGCGACGGCACCAGCGTGACGGCGGTGGCGCCGCTGCCGATCACCACGATGCGACGGCCGGCGTAGTCGAGGTCGTCGGGCCAGGCCTGCGGGTGCACCAGCACGCCGCCGAAGCGGTCGAGGCCGGGGAAGTCGGGCTGGTGGCCGCGGTCGTAGCGGTAGTAGCCGCTGCACGAGAAGATGAACCCGGCGGTGACCTGCACCACCTCGCCGGTGTCGGAGCGCTCGGCGGTGACGTGCCAGCGGGCGTCGTCGGTGGACCAGTCGGCCGAGGTGATGCGGTGGTGGAAGCGGATCTTCTGGTCGATGCCCGACTCCGCCGCGGTGTCCTTGATGTACTGCAGGATGTCGGCGCCGTCCGCGATGGCCTTCTTCCCGTCCCACGGCCGGAAGGAGTAGCCGAGCGTGAACATGTCGGAGTCGGACCGGATCCCCGGGTACGTGAACAGGTCCCAGGTGCCGCCGATGGCGCCGCGGGCCTCGAAGATGGCGTAGCTGGCCCAGGGGCACTCCGTCTGGAGGTAGTGCCCGGCGCCGATGCCCGACAGCCCGGCGCCCACGACGAGCACGTCGAGGTGCTCCACCTCGGTGTGCGACATCAGGCCGCCGATCCGGCCAGCTGACCCTTGAGGGTGCCGTCAGGCCCGAACAGCTCGGCCTGCCAGAGCTCCACCAGCGCGTCGGTGTCGCGGTCGTCGGGGTGGAAGTCGGGGCGGTCGTAGTCCTTCAGCTGATCCCACAGGTCGCGGCCGAGCAGCGGCGAGCGGCGCAGCCGGCGCCAGCTCTGGCGGAGGTTGCCCCGCCGGTAGGTAGCGCGGTCGCCCAGCAGCGACACCAGGATCTGGAAGGCCAGCCCGGCGACAAAGGTGACTCGGATGAGCTTCATGGTGACGACCCGCATGCGCTCGGTGCCGCCCACCGCCTTGTAGACGTCGAAGGCCACCGCCTTGTGCTCCGACTCCTCGAGGGCGTGCCACAGGAACACGTTGCGCAAAGCGTCGTGGCCGAAGAGGCGACGGGTCTCCTCACTGGTGAGCAGCAGCTCGGCCAGGGTGGCGGTGAAGTGCTCCAAGGCAGCGGTCGCAGCCAGGTTGGAGCTCGGCGAGGCGATCCGCTCGCGGATGGCCAGGCCCTTCTCGGTGATCCGCTCGAAGCGCCTCGTGGGGTAGCCCAGCTCATCGAGCTTGTCGTTGAGCACCCGGTGCTCGCGGCCGTGCACGGCCTCCTGGCCGATGAAGCCCGCCACCTGCCGCTTCAGCTGCGGATCGGTGATCTGGTCGCGGTAGTGCCGCACCGAGCGCACGAAGAAGTCCTCGCCGTCGGGGAACAGCGACGACAGGGAGGCCGCCAGGTGGCTGAGGATCAGGTCGCCGTCGGCGGCGAAGTGCTTGGGGAGGTCGACCAGCGACTCCTCGAAGGACATGCGACGGGTGGGCACGATGCGGTCGGGGTTGCTCGTCTGCGGCATGGTTACCGACAGTACAGTAATTGAGTGATTGACTCAACCCCTCAAATCCTTGGTATGGTGTGAACATGGTCACCGCAGTGATCCCCACCACCCCCACCAAGGGCGAGGTCACCCGCCAGGAGATCCTGGCCGCCGCCATCGCTCGCTTCGGGCGCGAGGGCTATCGCGGCACATCGGTCACCGACATCGCCCGCGACGCCGGCGTGGCCCCCACGGCGCCCTACGCCTACTTCGCCGGCAAGGAGGGTCTCTTCCTCGCCGCCGTCGACGAAGACGCCGCCGCAGTGATCAACGAAGGCCTGGCCGACACCTTCGACACCCCCGGGTCCACCGACTGGCGCAACGCGCTGCTCACCACGCTGGTGCTGGCCCTCGAGGGCCATCCGCTGGCC
This sequence comes from Acidimicrobiales bacterium, assembly GCA_051306055.1. Lineage (GTDB taxonomy): Bacteria > Actinomycetota > Acidimicrobiia > Acidimicrobiales > VFJN01 > VFJN01. The sequence goes on along the minus strand of JBPPMN010000028.1, from coordinate 1,153 downwards.
AGGCGCCTCCTCGCCGGCCTCGAGCCCGACGCCACGCGCCGCGTGCTCGACATCCCCGCCCTCACCGACCTGCGGGCTGCCTGTGCCGACCGACTCCGGGCGGAGCAGGCGGCGGGTCTCGTGCGCGCCGACATCGATCCCGTCTCGGCCGCCAACGGCGTGGTGGCCATCCTGCTGTCGTTGCTCATGTCGGTCGTGCAGCTGGGCGTGGATGCCGTCGGCCGCTACGCCGACGACGTGTCCGGCGTGTTCCAGGCCGCCCTCGATCCGCCCCCGGCGGGTTGATCGCCCCCGGCCGGGGCGGAGCGCGACGCCGGCCCGACGACTGGCCGCCCGGCGGAGCGGGAAGGGCCGCAGGATGAAGCACCGGCGGGTCCCCATCATCGCCGTCGTCGCCGTGGCCGTGCTGGCCATCGCGGCCGGCACCTACCTGTGGCAGCGCACCACCTCCCGGGTGCTGGTGGTGGGCGACTCCGTCACCTTCCTGAGCGCCCCGGAGATCCGCGATGCGCTCGGGCGACGCACCGCGCTCGAGATCATCGCCGAGCCGGGCTACACGTCGAGCGACCTCCTCCCCCTGGCCGCCGAAGCCGTCGAGCGACGGGCCGACGACGGCCCCATCGCCGGGGCGATGGTGGTCCTGGTCGGCTACAACGACGTGGCCGGCGGCGAGGGCGACTCCGACGGTCTGCCCCAGCTGATCGAGCTGTCGGCCCGCTACGAGTGCGCCATCTGGCTCACGCTCCCCAGCCTCGACATCGAGCCCGTCGTCGACATCGTGCCGCCGGCCGAGGCCGTCCGCTGGAACGAGCGCACCGAGGCGTTGGTGGCCGAGCACGACAACCTGCACCTTGTGACGGCCTGGGCCGAGGCCGTCAACGCCTCAGCTCCGGAGGAGCTGCTCTCCGAGGATGCGCTCCACCCCCACGGGGTCGGCGCGGAGGTGCTGGGCGATGTGATGGCCGACGCCGTGGCCGAGCACTGCTGACGGCACGGGCTCAGGTCACCACGTCGCTCACCTCGGGTGGCGGCGCGTCGGCGAGAGGGGCCAGGGGCGGGGCGGCACGGGTCGACAGGGCCACGATGGGCACGATGGCCAGGGCCAGCACCCCACCCGCCACGGCCAGCGCCCCGTAGGAGGCCGACGCCACCA
>JBPPMN010000022.1:0-13206 GCA_051306055.1 Acidimicrobiales bacterium | reverse complement strand
CTCACCCACGGCTCGCCGGTCAACGCCAGCGGCAAGCTCTACGACTTCAAGGCCTACGGCGTCACCCCGTCCGACGAGCGCATCGACATCGAGCAGGTGCGGGCGGCCGCCCACGAGCACCAGCCGAAGATCATCGTCACCGGCGCCACCGCCTACCCCCGCATCATCGACCCAGCGCCCTTCCGCCAGATCGCCGACGAGGTGGGCGCGCTGTTCATGTTCGACGCCGCCCACATCGCCGGCCTCATCGCCGGCGGCGTGCACCCCAACCCCATGGAGCACGGGGCCGACATCATGACCTTCACCACCCACAAGACCCTCCGGGGTCCTCGTGGTGGGGCCATCCTCTGCACGGCCGAGCTGGCCGACACCATCGACAAGTCGGTCTTCCCCGGCCTCCAGGGCGGGCCGCTCGACCACGTGATCGCGGCCAAGGGGCTGGCCTTCGCGGAGGCCGCCACCGCCGAGTTCAAGGAGTACGCCGCCCAGATCGTGCGCAACGCCGCCGCCCTGGCCAAGGCCCTGGCCGGTCACGGCCTCCGTCTGGTCTCGGGTGGCACCGACAACCACCTCCTCCTCGTCGACCTGCGCCCCTTCGACCCCGACCTCTCGGGCAAGAAGGCCCGCCTCGCCCTCGACCGCGCCGGCATCAGCCTCAACGAGAACACGGTGCCCGACGACCCCCGCCCGCCGTACATCACCTCCGGCCTGCGGATCGGCACGCCCGCCGTCACCACGCAGGGCATGGGGGAGGACGAGATGGCCACCATCGCCGCCTTGATCCACCGGGTGCTGGTGGGTCGCGACGACGCCGACGAGCTGGCCGCGGTGAAGGACGACGTCGTGGCCCTCTGCTCGAAGTTCGCCCCGTACCCCACCACGGGCTGATCACGGGGTGCAGGAGTACCTCTCGGAGTTCCTGCCCATCGTGGCGGCGGCGGCGGTCGTCACCCTCGTGACGACCCCCTTCTTCCGCTGGCTGTCGTTCCGGGTGGGGGCCGTCGTGGCGCCCGACGAGCGCCGGGTGCACACGCAGCCCCTCGCTGTGCTCGGCGGGGCACCCATCCTGCTCGGGGTGCTCACGGGGCTGGTCGTCGGCTGGCAGAGCGACGCGTTCAGCGAGATGTTCGCCGCCAGCACCGTGCCCCTGGGGGTGGCCGTCGGCGCCGTGCTGATCTACGCCGTGGGCCAGGTCGACGACCTCCGCGAGGTGTCGCCGCCGGCCAAGATCGCCGGCACCGTGCTGGCCGCCAGCGCCCTGTCGATCGCCGGCGTCAGCATCCTCTTCTTCCGCATCCCCTTCGCCGGCCTGGTGTCGCTCGATCCCGACATGTCCGCGCTGCTCACGGTCCTCTGGGTGATCGGGATGACCACCGCCATCAACTACATCGACGGCCTCGACGGCCTGGCCGCCGGCATCGTGGCCATCGCCGCGGCCGCGCTGCTGCTCTACTGCGAGCGCCTCACCGGCGCAGGGGCCATCAGCCCCGACAACGCCGGCCCGCTGATCGCGGCGGCCACGCTCGGCGCCTGTCTCGGCTTCCTGCCCCACAACTTCCACCCCGCCCGCATCATGATGGGCGACGCCGGCGCGCTGCTCCTGGGACTGCTCATGGCGGCGGCCACCATCGCGGTGGGCGGCAACACCGACACGCCCTTCTCGGGCCAGACGTTCTTCTTCTTCGCCCCGCTGTTCATCCCGCTGGTGATCCTCGGCGTGCCCATCGTCGACACCGCGTTCTCGATCATCCGCCGCACCATCCGCGGGGGCGGGGTCACGGTGGCCGACAAGGACCACCTCCACCACCGCCTCATGCGGCTCGGGCACGGCCAGCGGCGCAGCGTGCTGATCCTCTGGGCGTGGACGGTGCTGCTGTCGGCCATCGCGCTCTACCCCACCTACACGCCGGTGGTCGGCGAGCACGTCGTGCCGGTGGCCCTGGCTGTGGCCGCGCTGGTGCTGTTCACGCTGTTCGGCCCGGGCATCCGCTCCCGCCGCGACCCCGGCTGACCAGGAGCGTTCGCGAGGCTTGAAACTTCGGCTCGCGATCTTGCTAACGTCCGCCGGGGCCCGGAGCAGCAGTGGATTTGCTGGTCCGCTGCTCGTCCTTCTACATTGCGAACGGTTTCACAAGCCGCCGGCAACGAGGCCGGGGCTGGGAACACCCCAGGGGTCCGCCGAGTGTCCTTCGATCTGCGAGCGAAGCAGCAGCTCAACCGTGGCTACAGCGACGGCATGGCGCGTGGCATCGAGATCGTCGTCACCCCGTTCGTCTTCGGTGGCGTCGGCTGGGTGCTCGACGGCTGGTTCGGCACCGCCCCCATCCTCGCCGTGGTGCTCGGCCTCTTCGGCGCCGCCGGGGTGTTCGTGAAGCTGAAGCTGGGCTACGACCGCCAGATGGCCGAGGCCGAAGCCGGCAAGCCCTGGACCCGCACCGCCCCGTCGCCCAGCGACACCGCCGGCATGGGTGGAGCCCCCTCGTGACCACCACCTTCGACACCCGCGACCTCGGCCCCGCCCCCGAGCCGGTCCTGGCCCGCGACATCGCCCGCCATGCGGTGCGCATCGCCCCGGTGGCCATCGCCGTCTGCGCCGCCATCTGGGGTGGCGCCGGCGCCGCCTCGGCCGCCTACGCCACGGTGCTGGTGCTGGCCAACCTCCTGCTGGCCGCGTGGATGCTGTCCACCGCCGCCCGCATCTCCTACGCCCTGCTCATGGGAGCGGCCCTCTTCGGGTTCCTGCTCCGCCTCGGCCTCGTCTCCGCCGCCGTGCTCCTCGTGAAGGACGCGTCGTGGGTGGAGCCGGTGGCTCTCGGGCTCACCCTCGTGGTGGCCCACCTCGGACTCCTCTTCTGGGAGCTCCGCTACGTGTCGATCAGCCTGGCCCACCCCGGTCTCAAGCCTGAGCTCAAGGAGACGACCCCCCGGTGATGACCTTCGCCCTGGAGTTCCCCCCTCTCTCCCACATCGTGAACTGGCCGGAGTTCTTCGGCGACAACACGACGGGCGTCAACAAGATCGTCCTGATCTACGCGCTGGCCGCGCTGGTCACGATCCTCATCTTCACCCTCGGTCGCAAGGGCGAGCTGGTGCCCAGCGGCGCCCAGAACCTGGCCGAGATCGCGGTGGAGTTCGTGGAGGACGGCATCGTGATGGAGACCATCGGCGAGAAGGGCATCAAGTACACGCCCCTGCTGCTCTCGCTGTTCTTCTTCATCTTCTTCTGCAACATCACCGGCATCATCCCGGTGCTGCAGATGCCGGCCACCGCCCGCATCGCCCTGCCGATGTTCCTCGCCCTGTTCGCCTACGTCGTGTACCACGGCGCCGGCGTCCGGGAGCACGGGCCCTTCGGGTACCTCCGGCACGCCACCGTGCCGCCGGGGCTCCCCAAGGCGCTCTACCTGCTGGTGACGCCGATCGAGTTCATCATCAAGTTCCTGGTGACGCCGTTCACCCACACGGTGCGTCTCTTCGCCAACCTGCTGGCCGGTCACATCCTGCTCGTCACCTTCGCCGTGCTCACCAGCGCGCTGTGGGCCCTCAAGCCCAACGCCATCATCATGCCGCTCCCGTTCGTGGCCCTCATCGCCTTCACGGCGTTCGAGGTGCTGGTGGCCTTCCTCCAGGCCTACGTGTTCACGCTGCTCACCGGCGTGTACATCGGCCAGGCCATCAGCCACGAGCACTGATCTCTCCCATCCGACCCATCTCCACCAAGCAAGACATCCAAGAAAGGCACCACCACCAATGAGCCTCTCCGTGTTGGCCCAGGAAGCTGCCGCCGGCGGCATCGACAACACCGGCCTCGCCGCCCTCACCTACGGTCTCGGCGCCATCGGCCCCGGCATCGGCATCGGTTACCTGGTCGGTCAGTCCGTCCAGGCCATGGCCCGTCAGCCCGAGGCGGCTGGCATGGTCCGCACCACGATGTTCCTCGGCATCGCCTTCGTGGAGGCCCTGGCCCTCATCGGCTTCGTCGTCTTCTTCCTGGCGCAGGGCTGACATGACTGCGACGCGACTCATGCGAGCCCTGCTCGCCGTGCTGCTCGCGGGGTTCTCGCTCTTCGCCTTCGCCTCGCCCGCCTCGGCGGCCGAGAGCGAAGAGGACTGCCTGATCCACGCGGTCGAGGACTACGGCGACGACGAAGCCCGGTTGGAGCAGGAGGTGGAGGCCTGCAAGGCCGCCCCCAACCCGCTCCTGCCGGAGGTCAACGAGCTGATCTGGGGTGGCCTGGCCTTCCTGATCGTGTTCGGGTTCCTCTGGAAGATGGGCGTGCCCGCCATCAAGGGGGGCATGACCGCCCGCGCCGACCGCATCCGGTCCGACCTCGACGCCGCCGAAGCGCAGCGCACCGAGGCCGACGCCATCCTCGCGGACTACCGGGCGCAGCTGGCCGACGCCAAGAACGAGTCGGCTCGGATCATCGAGGAGGCCCGTCAGTCGGCCGACGCCCTGAAGAAGGACCAGGAGGCCCGGCTGCAGACCGAGCTGGCCGACCTGCGCTCCAAGGCCGCCGCCGACATCGACGCCGCCAAGGTGCAGGCCATCGCCGACCTCCGGGGTGAGGTGGCCTCGCTGGCCATCGGTGCCGCCGAGGTGGTCGTGGGCCACAACCTCGACCAGCCCACCCAGGTGCAGCTCATCGAGGACTACATCAACCAGGTGAGCAACCAACGATGACCGCCGACGACCGCACGCTCGCCTACGCGAACGCGCTGTTCGAGGTCGCGCGCAACGAGGCCAACCTGGCCGACGTGGAAGACGAGCTCTTCCGCTTCGCCCGCACCCTCGAGGGCAACGACGAGCTCCGCACCACGCTCACCGACGCCGGCCTCCCCGTGAGCCGCCGGCAGCAGATCATCGAGGACCTCCTCGGCGGCCGGGCCAACCCGGTCACCGTGGCGCTGCTCTCGATGGTGGTGGGCACGGGCCGCTCGCGCGACCTCATCTCGATCATCGACGAGCTGGTGAAGATCAGCGCCACCGAGGGCGACAAGGAGCTGGCCGAGGTCCGCTCCGCCGTCCCCCTCACCGACGACCAGAAGGAGCGGCTCACCGCTGCTCTCGGTCAGGCCACCGGCAAGTCGGTGGAGCTCAAGGTCGTCATCGACCCCACGGTGCTCGGCGGGCTGGTCGCCCAGGTCGGCGACACCGTGATCGACGGCTCGGTGAAGACCCGCCTCGAGCAGCTCAAGACCGCGTTCTAGCCGCGTCCCCGACGCACATCGCATCGACAAGGAAGAGACACCGAAGATGGCAGAGCTGACCATCAACACCGCTGACATCGCCGCAGCGCTCAAGAAGAACCTCGAGGGCTTCTCGCCCGACCTCGCCGCCGCCCAGGTTGGCCGGGTCATCGAGGTGGGCGACGGCATCGCCACCGTGTCGGGGCTCCCCGGCGCGGGCGTCAACGAGCTGCTCGAGTTCGAGGGCGGCGTGCGGGGCCTGGCCCTGAACCTCGACGAGGACTCCATCGGCGCCGTGGTGCTCGGCGACGTGGGCGTCGTCCGCGAGGGCTCCACGGTGAAGGCCACTGGTCAGATCCTGTCGGTGCCCGCCGGCGACGGCCTGCTCGGACGCGTGGTGGACGCGCTGGGCAACCCCGTCGACGGCAAGGGCCCGCTCACCAACGTGGCCGACCGCCGCATGGAGCTGCAGGCCCCCGGCATCATCGGCCGTCAGCCGGTGCACGAGCCCCTGCAGACCGGCATCAAGGCCATCGACGCCATGACCCCGATCGGTCGGGGCCAGCGCGAGCTGATCATCGGCGACCGCAAGACGGGCAAGACCACCGTCGCCATCGACACGATCATCAACCAGCGCGGCCTGGGCGTGAAGTGCATCTACGTGGCCATCGGGCTCAAGGAGTCCACGGTGGCCACCACGGTCGCCACCCTCGAGCAGTACGGCGCCCTGGAGTACACGGTCGTGGTGGTGGCCGGTGCGTCCGACCCCGCCCCGTTCAAGTACCTCGCCCCCTACGCCGGCTGCGCCATGGGCCAGCACTGGATGGAGAACGGCGAGCACGGGCTCATCGTCTACGACGACCTGTCGAAGCAGGCCGAGGCCTACCGCCAGGTGTCGCTGCTGCTGCGCCGCCCGCCGGGCCGCGAGGCCTACCCGGGCGACGTGTTCTACCTGCACAGCCGTCTCCTCGAGCGAGCCGCCAAGCTGTCCGACGACAACGGCGCCGGCTCCCTCACGGCACTGCCGATCATCGAGACCAAGGCCGGCGACATCTCGGCCTACATCCCCACCAACGTGATCTCGATCACCGACGGCCAGGTCTTCCTCCAGGACGACCTGTTCAAGTCGGGTGTGCGACCCGCCTTCGACACCGGCCAGTCCGTGTCACGAGTGGGGAGCGCCGCCCAGATCAAGGCCATGAAGGCCGCCGTGGGCACGCTGAAGGGCGACCTGTCGCAGTTCCGTGAGCTCGAGGCGTTCGCCGCCTTCGGCTCCGAGCTCGACAAGGTCTCCCAGGCCGCCCTCGACCGCGGCTACCGGCTGGTGGAGCTGCTCAAGCAGCCCCTCAACAGCCCGATGGCCGTGCAGGACCAGGTGGTGTCGCTCTACGCCGCCACCAACGGCTACCTCGATCCCATCCCGGTGGACGACGTCCAGCGCTTCGAGCAGGAGCTGCTGGAGTGGTTCTCCACCCGCCACAGCGACATCCTCGACGGCATCAAGAACGACGGCAAGATCCCCGACGAGGATGCCTTCGTGGCCGCCCTCGACGGCTTCGCCGCCTCCTTCGAGCCCACCGGCGGTCGCGTCGACGAGCCCGGGGCCGAGGCCCAGGGCGACGAGGAGCGCAGCCTGGCCGGTGGCCGGGCCGAGGCCATCCTCCCGGAAGAGGAGATCACCCGGGAAGACGGCGAAGGCGGCACTGAGTAGTGCGGCCCCGTCGAGGTTCCGTGCGTGCATCGGCGAGTCAGCGCCGTTGCTCGCCAGGACGCAGGACGATGGCGCACTTGGTGCGGTGCGGCGAGGACGAGGACGCCGCGAGCGGCGGCGCTGGCCGGCGAAGCGTGGGCGAGACCTCGGCGGGGGCGCACTAATGGCAGGAGGCAAGGAGCGCGTCCTGCGCCGCCGCATCAAGTCGGTGCAGTCCACCAAGAAGATCACCCGCGCCATGGAGCTGATCGCCGCCACCCGCGTGGCGAAGGCCCAGCAGCGGGTGCAGGCGGCGCGCCCCTACGCCGAGCAGATCACCTCCGTGATCCAGCACATGGCCGAGGCCGGCGGCGTGGGCGACCACCCCCTCCTGCGGCCCGCCACCGACGTGAAGAAGGTGGCCTTCGTGGTGATCACGGGCGACCGTGGCCTCGCCGGTGCCTACAACACCAACGTGATCCGGGCCGCCGAGCGCGAGCTGCAGGCCCGCCGCACCGACGGGCAGGACTACTCCCTGGTGCTGTGCGGCAAGAAGGGCGTCGGCTACTTCAAGTTCCGGGGCTACCGCATCGACGCCGAGTTCACCGGCATGAGCGACACCCCCACCTACGAAGACGCCCGCCAGGTGGCCGAGAAGGTGAGCGACCTGTTCGAGAGCGGTGCGGTGCAGGAGGTCGTCCTCGTCTACACCCGCTTCCTCTCCGTCGGCACCCAGCGGGTCACCGTCCGCCAGTTCATGCCGCTCACCGGCGTGGGCGCCGAGGAGGCCGCTCCGTCCGGCGGGGCCACCGCCGACTACGAGTTCGAGCCCGATCCCGGCAGCATCCTCAACCGCCTCCTGCCCCGCTACGTCGAGGCCCGCCTCTTCGCCGCCATGCTCGACGCCGCGGCCAGCGAGCACGCCGCTCGCCAGCGGGCCATGAAGAGCGCCACCGACAACGCCGATGAGCTCATCACCAAGCTCAGCCGGGTGATGAACCGGGCCCGCCAGGACTCCATCACCACCGAGATCATGGAGATCGTGGGCGGCGCCGAGGCGCTGCGCTCGGGTCAGTCCGACACTGCCGACCTCCTCGCCGACAACGCCCTGGAGGTGGCCTTCAGCCACCCCGGCGCCCATCAGCACGACCACCACCACGCCTGAACCGGAGCCTTGAGATGACCGTCACTGAGAACCAGCCCACGTTGAAGGACGGCCGCGTCGTCGCCATCGCCGGCCCGGTGATCGACGTCGAGTTCCCGCCCGACGCGGTGCCGAGGATCAACACCGCCCTGGCCTTCGAGATCACCATCGACGGCAAGGCCCAAGAGGTGCGGGCCGAGGTGGCCCAGCAGATCGGCGACAGCCGGGTGCGAGCCATCTGCATGCGTCCCACCGACGGCCTGGTGCGCGGCACCACCGTGAAGAACACCGGCGCCGGCATGCAGATGCCCGTGGGCGAGGGCGTGCTGGGCCACGTGGTGAACGTGATCGGCGAGCCGCTCGACGTCGCCGAGCTCGACGCCTCCAAGATCGACGACTACTGGGACATCCACCGCCCCGCCCCCGACTTCGACTCCCTCGAGCCGCAGCGGATCGTGTTCCCCACCGGCATCAAGGTGATCGACCTCCTCACCCCCTACCTGCAGGGCGGCAAGATCGGCCTGTTCGGCGGGGCCGGCGTGGGCAAGACCGTGCTCATCACCGAGATGATCAACCGTGTGGCCTCGCAGTTCGGTGGCGTGTCGGTGTTCGCCGGCGTGGGCGAGCGCACCCGTGAGGGCACCGACCTCTTCCTCGAGATGGGCGAGACGATCATGGGCGACGGCGTCACCCGCGTCCTCGACAAGGCCGCCCTCGTGTTCGGCCAGATGGACGAGCCGCCGGGCGTGCGCCTCCGGGTGGCGCTGGCCGCCCTCACCCTCGCCGAGTACTTCCGCGACGTGAAGAACCAGGACGTGCTGCTCTTCGTCGACAACATCTTCCGGTTCGTGCAGGCCGGCTCCGAGGTGTCCACCCTCCTCGGCCGCATGCCGTCGGCGGTGGGCTACCAGCCCACCCTGGCCGACGAGATGGGCCAGCTGCAGGAGCGGATCACCTCCACCCGAGGCCGGTCCATCACCTCGCTGCAGGCCGTGTACGTGCCCGCCGACGACTACACCGACCCGGCGCCGTTCACCACCTTCACCCACCTCGATGCCACCACCGAGCTCTCCCGCGACATCGCCGCCCTCGGCATCTACCCGGCCGTGGATCCGCTGTCGTCGTCGTCCACCATCCTCTCGCCCGAGGTGGTCGGCGAGCGCCACTACAACGTGGCCCGCCGGGTGCAGGAGACCCTGCAGCGCTACAAGGAGCTGCAGGACATCATCGCCATCCTCGGTCTCGACGAGCTCTCCGAGGAAGACCGCATCACGGTGGCCCGGGCCCGCAAGATCCAGCGGTTCCTCTCGCAGCCGATGTTCGTGGCCAAGACCTTCACCGGCCTCGACGGCGTGTTCACCCCCGTGGAGGAGACGGTCGAGTCCTTCGAGCAGCTGGTCAACGGCGACCTCGACGACCTCCCCGAGCAGGCCTTCCTCAACGTGGGCGGCGCCGAGTCGGCCCGCGCCAAGGCGGCCGAGCTGCGCAAGTCGGCCGGGGAGTAGGACCTCGCCATGACCCTCCACGTGGAGCTCGTCTCCCCGGAGAAGATCCTCTGGACCGGCGAGGCCGAGATGATCAGCGCCCGCACCCTGGGCGGCGGCGACATCGCCTTCCTCACCGGTCACGCGCCCTTCGTTGGAGCGCTCGACACCGGCAAGGTCACCATCCGTCCCGACGAGGGCGACGACCTGCTGGTGGCCGTGCACGGCGGCTTCCTCGAGGTCAGCCACGACGTCGTCACCATCCTCTCCGACGTCGCCGAGCTCACCACGCAGATCGACGTCGGCCGGGCCCAGTCCGCTCTCGAGCGGGCCGAGGCTGCCCTGAAGGCCGACGCTGCCGACGCCGAGGCGGCAGCCGCCAAGCGACGCGCCGAGGTGCGCCTCGTGGTGGCCGGCGCCTCGCTCGTCTCCCACTGACCAGGCCCGCTCTAGTGACCTGAGCCGCAAGTCATGCGGCACCCATGCCGGGTCTGTGCACCGCTTGCGGCGTCCTCGTCCTCGTCTTGGGGTTCGGCCAGGCCTTCGTCCTGCGTCCTTGCGAGCGGAACACAGCCCTCGCCGTGGGACACCACGGACTTGCAGCTCAGGTCACCAGGCGGCCGGTAGGGTCGCCCGGTGGCTCGTCGACGTCTCGGTGTGGTGCTGCTCGTACCGCAGCCGTCGGCCCTGCAGGTCGACGGTCTGCGCCGCGCCCTGGGCGACGGCGCGCTGGGTCGGATCGCCCCGCACATCACCCTGGTGCCTCCCGTGAACGTGGCCGAGCGCGACCTCCCCGCCGCCTTCAGCGCGGTGCGCCGCGCCGCTGCGGCCACCGAGCCGCTCACCCTCCGGCTGGGCCCCGTCACCACCTTCCTCCCGGTGAACCCCGTGGCCTACCTCGCCGTGGGGGGCCATCCCGAGTCGGTGGCCGCGCTGGAGCAGCTCCGGGAGGCCTGCCTCACCGGCCCGCTCGAGCGGACCACCGACCGCGACTTCGTCCCTCACGTCACCGTCGCCGATGCGCTGTCGCAGGAGCGGCTCGAGGCCGCGGTGGCCGCGCTGGCCAGCTTCGAGGTCACCGTCGCCATCGACCGTGTCCACGTGCTGGCCGAGCTCCCGGGCCGCATCTGGGAACCTGTGGCCGACGCGCCGCTGGGCGAGCCCTCGGCGGTCGTCGGGCGAGGCAGCCTGCCGCTCGAGCTCACCACCTCGGGCCGCCCTGATGCCGAGGCGGCCGGCCTGCTGGCCACCGCCGCCGAACCCGCCGGGCTGCCCTTCGCGGTGACCGCTCGCCGCGAGGATGCCGTGGTGGCCGCGGCCTGGGGCTGGTCGAGCGGCGACGCCCTCGAGCTGGCCGACCTGGTGGTGGCCGCCGAGCACCGCGGGCAGGGCGTGGGCCGTCACGTGGTGGCCGCGGTGGAGGCCCTGGCCCGCCGGCGGGGCTGCGTCGCCGTCGGTGCCGCCGCCCCCGCCGACGGCGCGGCGGCCAGCCTGCTGCGAGCCTGCGGCTTCGTGCTGCAGGGGGAGGCCGACGGGGGCCGTCGGCGCTGGGCCCATGCGCTCGTGGGCGTCGAGCCCGACTCCGACGACCCGGCCCCCGACGCCTCCGCCCCCGACGGCGCCCGGTGAGCGCCACGCTCCGACAGGGGCCGTCGTCGGTGGCCCGCTGGGTGGTCGGCCTGGCGCTGGCCGCCGCCTACCTGCCGGCGGTCTTCCTCGGCTACGGCACCGACATCGACGTCGCCAACGTGCTCCGCGCCGGCGCCAGCGCCCTCGACGGCGACTACGAGTGGTCCCGTCCGCCGGGTGCGATCGTGCACGAGACGGCCACCGTCCTCCTCGACCGGGTCGGTGGCTCGGTGCTGGTGAACCTGGCCTCGTTGGCCTTCGCCGCTCTGGCCCTGTGGATGGTCGCTCGCCTGGTGCGCCAGGACGGCGCCCGCTGGCCGGGGCTCGTGGTGCTGGTCCTGGCCACCAACCCCTGGTTCTGGATCGCCGCCACGTCGCTGGGCGACTTCGTGTGGGCCATCGCCCTCGTGCTGTCCGGCATCCACGCCGCCCGCCAGGACCAGCGGACGGTGGCCGGCCTGCTGTTCGGCCTGGCCATCGGCTGCCGGGCATCGTCGCTGCTGCTGGCCCTCGCCTGGCTCGTCGCCGAGCGCACCGGTCACGCCGACCGTCGACCGCCCTGGGCCGACACCCGCCGCACGGCCGCCGTCACCGTGGCCCTCGGCACGCTGTGCTTCGTCCCCGCCTTCGTGGCCGCCGACCTCACCTTCGGGTTCCTCGATGGCGAGACCGACTTCGCCGGCTTCGGCGTGCACCTCGGGCGCTGGGCCGTGAAGAACGTGGCCGTGATGGGCGTGCCGGCGGGGCTGGTGCTCCTGGTGGGCCTCCGCCGGGTCGTGGGCGGTGCCCTGGCCCGCTGGTCGGCGTCGCCCGTCGTGCGCTTCGCCGTGCTCGCCACCGTGGTCATGCAGCTGCTGTTCTTCCGCTTGCCCTTCAAGCCCCTCCACCTCCTGCCCGTGGTGGTGGCGGTGGTGCTGCTGATCGGGGCGTCGCCGCTGGTGAGCCGCCGGTGGCTGGTGGCGCTGCTGGTGGCGCAGCTGCTCGGTGGCATCGTCACCACCACCCTGGGCGCCCCCGACGTGGCCCACGACGCCGACTCCGGTCGTCTGCAGCTGGGCGTCACCGAGGGGCCCGTGCTCAACGATGTCCAGTGCCGGCTCGAAGACCGTCGCGAGGGACCGTGGCCCGACGCCAGCGACCCGGAGCAGTTCCCCGCGGCCGTCGACCGGGCGGGCCGCCGGTTCGACTGCCAGATCCAGACCTGGCGCGCGGATGCGGGATGACATGAAAGGCATCGAGCGCTAGATTCCGGTTCGTGACGTCCTGGGGAGTCACCGGCGGTGTTGTCGCATTCCTGCTCTTCGGCGCGGCCTGCGCCGACGACGACGGCACGGCCGCCACCACCACCGTCCCCGATGTCACCACGACGGTGGCCGACACCACCACCAGCACCACCTCCCCGGAGCGCCCGCCCAGCACCACCACCACCGCCTTCGACCCCGCGTCGCTGGAGGGCGAGGTGGAGGCCGCCTACCTCCGCAGCTGGGAGGTCTACGCCGACGCCGTCTACGACCTAGAGCTCGACGAAGCAGCCCTCGCCGAGGTCTACGCCGACGAGCACCTCGAGACGAAGCGCAACGAGATCGAAGGCCGCATCGCCGACGGGAGGGCCGCGCTGGTGCTCGTCGAGCACGACTACACGATCGAGTTTGTCGACAACCAGACCGCTGTGATCATCGACGTGTACGTGAACCACCAAGTGCTCATCGACCCGGATACCAAGGAGCCGGTCGAGGCGGATCCCAATGAGCGGCTGGTGGACGCCACAACCGCTCGTCTTATTGATGGGGAGTGGCTAATGACGGATCTGACGAGGCTGTGATGCGGCGACTCGTGCTTGTAGTCGGCCTCCTACTCGCGGCGACCTGGCCCGGCGCAGCGTCGGCCGACGAGTCCACGCCCGTCACGGGCGGCAGCGCCGAGACGGTGCCGGAGGCTGTTCGGGTGACCTTGATCAAGGTCGGGGGGTCGCACACCGTGGCCTCGGTGAGTGGGCCGACGGGCGCCGGGCAGGAGGGGTGCACCTGGACGGTGATGTTCTCGCCCGACCTCGACGACTCGCCCTACGG
>JBPPMN010000145.1:0-7762 GCA_051306055.1 Acidimicrobiales bacterium | reverse complement strand
GCCGAGCGGATCTTCAGGCGGAACGGCCCGAGGTCGCCCTTGCTGACGACGTAGTAGCCCATGGCGCCGAGGGGGCACTCGGTGACGATGTAGGCCTCGCCCGCCGGCACCTTGATGATGCGCGGCACCTTCGCCATGATCGGGCCCGACGGCATGCCGTCGCACAGCTGGTCGACGATCTTGGTGGCCTCGCGAACCTCCTGAAGGCGCACCCAGCACCGGGCGAAGCTGTCGCCGTCGGGGTGGGTCCAGACCTTCCAGTCGACCTCCCCGTAGGCCAGGCCGTGGCTGGCGTCCCGGCGGAGGTCCCAGTCGACTCCCGAGCCGCGCAGGTTGGCGCCCGAGAGGCCGTAGGAGAGGGCCACCGAGGCGGGGATGATCCCGATGCCGCGGGTGCGGGCCTGGAAGATCTCGTTGCCGAAGACGAGGTCTTCCATGGTGTCGCAGAAGGTGCGCAGGCGCACCATGGCGGCCTTCGTCTCGGCGATCCAGCCCTTCGGGAGATCGTCCTTGAGGCCGCCGATGCGGTCGAAGTTGGGGTGGAAGCGCCCGCCGGTGACGGCCTCGATCTGGTTGAGGACGAACTCGCGGTCGCGGAAGGCGTAGAAGGCAGGGGTCTGGGCGCCCAGCTGCAGGGCCAGGTCGCCCACGAACAGGCTGATGTTGGCGATGCGGGAGAGCTCGAAGAGGATGGTGCGGATCCACTGGGCCCGCGGCGGCGCCTCGACCTCCATGAGCTGCTCGGCGGCCAGGATGAACGGCACCTCGTTGGCGAAGCTGCCCAGCCAGTCGATGCGGTTCACCAGCGTGGTGACCTGCGGGTACGACCGCACCTCGCACAGCTTCTCGTAGCCCCGGTGCATGTAGCCGCACACGATGTCGGCGGAGGTGACCTGCTCGCCGTCGAGGCGGGCGACGAGGCGCAGCGTGCCGTGGGTGACGGGGTGCTGCGGCCCCATGTTGAGCACCATGCCGTCGTCGGTCTCGATCTCGACGTTGAGCCGGCCATCGGCCGCCTGGGCGTTGACGTAGGCCATCTGCTGGGCCTCGGTCATGGTCATCAGGCGTCACCTCCATCGCCAGCGTCGGCGTCGTCGTCGGCGTCCTCGCCGGGCATGGGCTCCACGTCGACGATGCCCGGCCAGGGCTTCACCACGCGGGCCAGCAACGGAAACTCCTTGCGCAGCGGGTGGCCCTCGAACTCGCCAGGCAGGTAGAGGTTGCGCAGGTCGGCGTTGCCGTCGAAGGAGATGCCGAACATCTCGTGCGTCTCCCGCTCGTGCCAGGCCGCGCCGGCGAAGGTGTGGATCCAGGTGGCGATGCGGGGGTCGTCGTCGTCGACGTCGGCCTTGAGCAGCACGCGCTCATCGGTGCCGGGCTTGGCCAGCGACGCCAGCACCTGCATCCGGGTGTCGCCACCGGCGAGGCCGGGCAGGGCCGAGGACCGATCGGGCATCGGCGGCGGGAAGGGCACGTCGAGGGCCGAGTCCTCGTAGCGGCCGTAGGGCGACGGCAGCCAGTCGATGGCGGAGAGGAAGTCGAAGAAGGTGAGGCCGGCCTTGGCGCTGGCCACCTCGGCTGCGGTGGCCCAGGCCTCGTTGGCCACGCGGATCCAGAGGCCCTGGCCCGGGCGGAGGTGGTGGTCGAGCACGGCCTCGCCCAGGTGCTCGGAGAGCACGGCCAGCAGCGCCTCTCGACGGTCGTCGGTGACGACCTCGGGCGTGGGGTCGGTGGTGGTGTCGTCAGCCAACGACGATCGGCTCCTGGAAGTCCTGGTCGCCCCGCCAGCGGGCCGCCATGTCTTCGTTGTGGATCCGCTCCTGCAGGAGGACGACGCCCTCGAGCAGCGCCTCGGGACGCGGCGGGCAGCCCGGCACGTAGACGTCCACGGGGATCACCTGGTCGACGCCCTTGGTGACGGAGTAGCTGTCCCAGTAGGGACCGCCGCAGTTGGTGCAGCTGCCCATCGAGATCACGTACTTGGGGTCGGGCATCTGCTCGTAGAGGCGCTTGATGGCCGGGACGAGCTTGTCGGTGACCGTGCCCGAGATCACCACGAGATCGGCCTGGCGGGGGCTGGCCGGGAACGGGATCACACCGAGGCGCATCACGTCGTAGCGGGGCGACGCGAAGGCGGCGCCCATCTCGATGGCACAGCAGGCGAGGCCCCACTGGTACGCCCAGATGGAGTACTTGCGGCTGAGGTTGAGCAGCTTGGTGAGCGGCTTGGGCATCTTGCCGCTCTCGACGAGGCCCATCAGCGCCCCATGCCCGTGGTCAGGCCCATCGCAGCACCTTCTTCTTCCAGGCATAGAGGAGCCCGAGGGCGAGGATCACGATGAAGATGGCCATCTCCACCATGCCGAACCAGCCGTATGCCTCGGCTCGGGTGGCGAAGGGGAAGATGAACACCGCCTCCACATCGAACATCACGAAGAGCAGGGCGAAGATGTAGTAGCGCACCTGGCTCTGGCTCCACCCGGTGCCCACGGGGTCGACGCCCGACTCGTAGGCGATGTACTTGGCGTCCTGCGGACGGGTGGGGCGGAGCAGGCCACCGATGCCCAGGAACAGGCCGACCAGGCCGGCGCCGACCAGGCCGAAGATCGCCACGGTGAGGTAGTCGCGGAGGAGGTCGGACACGCCGGGGGAGCCTAGTGAAGGGTCGCGCGAGGGTCCAAGATGGCCGCCGGCACTGGGCTGTGGGGCCGACTGCGGCGTTCACGCCGCATCGCGACCGGCCTCAGGCGGCGGCGAAGAGCACGGATTCGGCCGAGATGCCGGCGCCGGCGCCGGCCAGGTAGGCGACGGTGAGCGTGTGGTCGCCGGCCGGGATCCCCCCATCGGGGGTCCAGCTGCAACGACGGCCCGGGAGGTCGGCCATCGGGATGAGCTCGGTGCCGTCCGCCTCGCCGCACACCAGGGTGTCGCCGTCGTCGAGGCGCAGCACCGGTGGGGCGGCACCCTCCGGGACGACCAGCACCAGCTCGTCGTCGGTGGCGACGACGGGCCGGTCGGCCAGGTCGGCGATGCCCTCGGGCACCACCAGCTCCAGGGTGCCGACGGCTGCGAAGGCCTCGAGGACCACGTCGCCGTCGACGACCCGCACCGGGAAGGCGTCGGCCCGCCGCTCGAGCCCCTCGGCGCCCTCGACCTCGCCCACGAAGGTGACGACGGCCACGAGGGCGCCGTCATCGCTGGAGAGCGGTGTGATGAGCACCTCGTCGGGTTCGACCTCGCTCCACGGCCCGTGGGCGGCGGCGACGGCGGCCAGGTCGGCCTCGAACGCCGTCGCGGTGCCGTACTCGCTGCGGGACGCCTCGCCCAGCACCGACCACGCGGTGTCGGCATCGCCGTCGCCGACGGCGGTGAGCCAGGCGAGCACGGCCTCCGTGACACGGTCTTCGTCGTCGGCCGACATCGACACCAGCACACCCTCGGTCTGCTGGTCGTCGAGCAGCGCCTCGATCTCGGCCGCCGCGTCGGCCTCGGCCTCGGCCACCTCCTCGGTGCCGCGCCGATCGCTCATGAGGCTGCCGGTGGCCACGACGACCACGACGGCCGCGGCCACGGCCATCGCCGCCAGCACGGCGTTGGAGCTGCGACGCAGGGCTGGCGGCACCAACGCCGACGAGCCGGCGGCGGGAGCCGGCGCGGCAGACACGACGGCGTAGGAGTCGGTGGTGGGGTCGGCCACGGCCGACGCCGTGGCAGGGGCCGCCGCCAGCGGCCGCGCCCGGAGCGGTGCCTGCTCCCCGACCTCGGCCGCCTCGGCGGCGATGGCGTCGTCGAGCTCGGCCCAGAAGCTGGCGCCGTGCGGAGGCACCGGGAGGAGCTGCAGCGCCGTGCGCACGATGCCATCGGAGGGGATCTCCTCGTCGGTCATCGCACCTCCTCCCCCAGGACGCGGCGCAGCGCAGCCCTGGCCCGGTGCAGCCGGGAGGCGACGGTGCCGGTGGCCACCCCGAGGATCTCGGCCGCCTCGCGGTGGTCGAACCCCTCGCCGTCGACGAGGACCACGGTGACCCGCTGGTCGACGGGCAGCGCGGCCAGCGCCCCCCGCACGGTCTCGGCGGCGCTCACGATGCGCTCGGGGCCGGGTCGGGCCGAGATCGGGTCGACGGGGTCGACGGTGGAGAGGGGGGTCCGCTTGCGCTTGCGCAGCTCGTCGATGCAGGCGTTGTAGGTGATGCGGTAGAGCCAGGTGCCGAAGTCGCTCCCGGCCTTGAAGCGGTGCAGGCCGCGGTAGGCCTTGAGGTAGGCCTCCTGCAGGGCGTCGTCCATGGCGTGGCGATCGGCCATCAGTCGGTAGGCCAGCCCGCGCATGCGGTCGTCGTGGCGACGCAGCAGCTCGTCGAAGGCGGCCCGATCGCCGGTGCGAGCCAGCTCGACGAGCTCGACGTCAGGCAGGGTGGTGGGGGGTGAGAGCATCGGAACCGGTGGCCGGACGGCCGGGTCGAGCCGTGCCGAGCGCCGGGTGCGCCCGTCGGCCTCGGCCCCCCAGCGTACGACCCGCAACGGCTCGGCCGCACGTCTGGGCCCGAGGGGCCGCATGGCGGCCGGCGTGCCTCGGGGAGGGGTCAGCACGCTCACCCGGCAAGGACCTCGCAGGGTGGCGCGCAGCGGTGGGCCCCGAGGGGTGAGCGCTCCATCGGTCCTTCGACGCTCGCCGAGCGGGATCCCTTGCATCGATCTCGGCCGACGCGCGTGGTCGCCGCCGCGCCGCGGGGGCCCAGATGGCCGTCTTCGCCCTCTACGTGGTGGAGCCGGGGCCGATGGGGCTGTCGGAGGTCGGGTTCGGGCTCATCCTCACCGCCGGGGCGGTGGGCTCGCTGGCCGCCAGCACGTCGGTCGACCGCGTGGAACAGGCGCTCGGACGCCGTCTGGCGCTCATCACGTCGTCCCTCCTGTTCCCGGTCGCCGCCGCTGTCCCGGCGGTCACCGCGCAGGCCCCCGCCGTGTTCCTGGGCTTCGCGGTCTCGGGTGCCGGCATCGTCGTGTGGAACGTCATCACGGTGTCGCTGCGACAACGGATCGTGCCCGATCACCTGCTCGGCCGCGTCAACTCCGGCTACCGGCTGCCGGCCTGGGGCACGATGCCGCTCGGGGCTGCGCTGGGCGGCGTCCTGGGCGAGCTGATGGGGCTGCGGGGCACCTTCCTCGTGTGCGCGCTCCTCGGGCTGGGCTGCCTCCCGCTGCTGCTGCTCAACACCACCGACGCCACCCTGGGCGACGCACCAACGGAGAGCGACCCGACGGTTGTCTCCTAGCCCCATCGGGCAGGCAACCGGACATGACCCTCACCGCCTTCGCGCTCAACTGCTCGCTCAAGCCATCCGACGCCGACGAGGCGTCGAGCACCCAACAGCTGATCAACGAGGTCTTCGAGGCCCTGGCCGGTCACGGCGTGGAACGGGCCGGCGTGGCCCGCATGGCCGACCTCGACGTGAAGCCCGGGGTGACGTCCGACGAGGGAGACGGCGACGAGTGGCCGGCCGTGCGCCAGCAGGTCCTCGACGCCGACATCCTCGTGCTCGGCACGCCCATCTGGATGGGGCACCCATCGAGCTTCGCGGCACGCGCCCTCGAGCGCCTCGATGCCTTCCTCGGCGAGACCGACGACGACGACCGGATGGTCTCCTACGACCGCGTGGGACTGGTGGCGGTGGTGGGCAACGAGGACGGCGCCCACCACGTGGCCGCCGAGCTCTTCCAGGGCCTCAGCGACGTCGGCTTCACCATCCCGGCCAACGGCATGACCTACTGGGTGGGCGAGGCCATGGGATCGCTCGACTACAAGGACCGCCCCAACCGGAGCGAGAAGACCGACGCCGCCACCAAGGCCGCCGCCGCCAACGCCGCTCACCTGGCCCGCCTCCTCCAAGCCGACGGCTACCCCGCCACCTGACCTCCCGCCCCCTTCCGGTGAAGGTGAGATGACATCGCCCTGCTGGCCAACGCACCATCTCACTGGGCAGAGTGTGGCGGAGGACTGCTGTCGACGACCGGGGGAGGTCGACCATGGTGCGGCGCGTGTTCGGTAGCGTGAGACGCCCATTGGAGACCCCCGTCCTGTCGGCTGCCTCCAAGCCGTGGGGTCTCACCTGGACGACGCGATCGCTGGTGGTCGTGATCGTCATCAGCGTGATCGCGGGAGTCATGGCTGCAGCGCTGGGCGGCGGATTCACGGACCTCGGCAGCGGGGCCGGGGGCCTGTTCGGGTTGCCGTCGATCTTGACGACCCTCATCGCCCTGTTCATCGCGCTCCCGGTGGCTGTGATCGCCGCCTTCCGTGCGCAGCAAGCGCCTCGGTGGCGCGCTCCCATCGTCATCGCTGGGGGAGCATGGGTTGTGGCCATCGGCTACTTCCAGGTCGCTCATTCAGCCGATCCCTGCGTCAACGGCTGGTGGGACCTCTCGAGTCGAATCGGCAACCAGCCTCTGTGCGAGCAGTTCGGCTCTGAGCTGAACTGGCACACACGATTCCACCTCATCGCTCATGCAGCACCTGCCGGGGTCCTTCTCGTCGGGTACCTGTGGGCGATCAATCGGTGGGCAACCCAGTGCGGTCAGCAGCGCTCGGTGGCAGCCGACGAGTCCCTAGGCCAATGACCTTCTCCGGATGCCACCAGGGGGCGTCCGGTCCGCGTGACCCCTACCTGCCGGGGGTGACCCGGCCGCTTCCGTTCTCGCCAGTGCTTTGCGAAAGCCGCGCTGCGCACCGCTTCGGCGACTCCTGAGCTTCGCAAGACATGCCGCGCTTCCCTTTCCCGCGATCAGGGACATCGTTGAGCCCTGCAATCCAGGCGGCTGGGCGCGACGGACGGGGCGGGTCGACTCGCGCCATCCGCGCCTACCGAACGCTGGCTTCGGCCCGGACGATGAGGGCGGCCGCGCTGAGGCGCAGCTCGCCATCCTGTATCCGCTCCGATAGCGCCACGTGGACTGCGGCGCGGAGCTGGTCCTGAAACACCGGGTCATGGTTGCTCTCCAACGCTTCACGTACCGCACCAACCCGGCAGGCCGCATCCACCACCTCCCCGACTCGATCGGCGCTGACCACAACCTGCTCGGCATGAGGAACAACCTCGATGGCCCGGAACCCCGCCCCCTGGAGCAGCTCCTGGACCCGAGCAGGATCCGACAAGGAGAACGGCCCCGGTTCACCCGGACCCGGCATCGGCGGCAGCTCCCCCGTCATCGCCACCACCGCCGAACCCGGAACGAGCATCCACTCGTTCGCGAACACATCCTGCCAGCAGGCAAAGCCGACCCGGCCGCCCTCGCGCAACACGGTCCGCAGGTTGGCGAACGCCGCCCCCGGATCGGCGAAGAACATCACCCCGAACTGGGAGAACACTGCATCGAAGATGCCGGCTCCCAGGTCGTCGCACTCAGCGTCACCAACCACGAACTCGACGTTGTCCACGCCCTCCCGCTCCGCCCTCAATCGTGCGGCTACCAGCATCGACGGGGCGATATCGACCCCCCGAGCCGTTCCCGAAGGAGCCACTCGCCGAGCCAGCTCAGTAGTCGTCGGCCCGGTGCCGCATCCAACATCGAGCACCCGCTGGCCCGGCTCAAGTCCGAGGCCATCAATAGCCCGGCGTCCAAAGGATCCAGCTACCAGGGTCGTGTAATCCTCGGCCTCGATCCACGACGAAGCCCGCTGCTCCCAGTACTCGGCCTGACCTGCATTGCCCGGAACCTCACCCATGGGACCGACCGTAGGCGAGTTGAGCTCCGCTGACACCCACGCCGC
>JBPPMN010000116.1:0-17026 GCA_051306055.1 Acidimicrobiales bacterium | reverse complement strand
GTGGGCTCGGGCGGCGACAGCGGCGCCGAAGGCCTCGAGGGCGCCATCGGTGGCCCCGACTCCACGGAGTGCGATCCCGAGACCGGCATCTGCGGCGGCTCCGAGGGCGTCGGGCCGGTGACCGGCGGGGTGGGAGCGATCTCGGCGACCCCCACCGTGCTGGCGGCGGCGTCCGGTTGGGGCTCCACCGAGAGCCTGATCGTCATCGTGGTCGGGCTGATGCTCGCTCTGGTCTTCGCTCCCGCACTGTTGTCTCGGCGCCTCACCCAGAAGGGCGGCCCGTCATGAGCAGGGTCCCCTCGTGGACGCGCATCGTGCTCGCCGCATCGGCGGCGCTGGGCCTCCTCGCCGTGGCGATGGCGCCGGCGCCGCAGTCGGGTGCCGCCTCGGATCCCTTCCCCGGGATGGCCGGCATCGACACCTCGCTGCCGATGACAGGCTCAGCGGTCACGATCGAGGGCCGCGGCGCGTTCGGCGACACCGACTTCACGATCAACCAAACCGAGGACCTCACCAACCAGGCCATCTCGATCACCTGGGAGGGAGCCCCGCCCACCATCGCCGAACCGAGGACGTTCTACTCGAACTTCATCCAGGTGATGCAGTGCTGGGGCGAGCCCGACGACCTCGTGCCGGAGAACCCGGGCCCGCCTCCGGAGAACTGCGTCTGGGGTTCGCTCAACCCCACCGCCGGCAGCGAGGTGCCGGGCTTCGCCACCCATCTGGTCACCAGCCGCGCCTTCTCCAACCGCGACTTCCCGGAGTACGACCCCTCGATCGGCACCGTGGACGAGCAGTCGGGGGATGTGTTCCGCGACTTCGTGGCCGTCGACGGCACGGTGATCACCGACCACGTCGACGCCACCGCCACCGGGCAGTTCGAGCAGTACTGGTTGAACCCCTACTTCGACAGCGTGAAGACGAACGAGGTGCCGGGGGTGCGCACCCTTGCCGATGGACGCGGCCAGGCGCTGTTCACCGTCAACACCGGGTTGGAGTCGTCGGGGCTCGGGTGCGGGCAGCTGATCGAGCAGAGCCCCGGTGCCGAGCCAGCCATCCCGCGGTGCTGGTTGGTGATCGTGCCGCGTGGCACCCCCCAGGTGGAGAACGTCGGCATCCCCTTCTCGCCGACTGTCGGCGTGGCGTCATCGCCCATGAACCCTGAGTCGTGGAAGAACCGGATCGCCGTCGAGCTCGAGTTCACGCCGGTCGACTCGCCGTGCTCCCTCGACTCCGATCAGCGGGGGATCAACGGCACGGAGCTCGCGCTGCGAGCCGTGTCGTCCTGGCAGCCGGCCCTGTGCACCCAGCCGGGACGGCTGCCGTACGCCTACGGCGTGGTCAGCGATGGCTTGGCCCGCCAGCAGCTGCTCAGCGAGGCGCAAGGGTCACCGGGCATGATCGCCGTGAACCGGGCCCTGCCCGACGGCACCGCCCAGGCCGACGACCCCGTCCTCTACGCGCCCCTCACGGCCTCAGCCATCGGCATCGGGTTCCACATCGAGCGGATCGGCGTGCTCGGAGGGACCGACGACCGTCGCCTGCAGGGCGTGCGCTACTCCCGGATCAACCTCACGCCTCGCTTGGTGGCCAAGATGCTGACGCAGTCGTACCGCGGGCAGGTGGAGATCCTCAACTCCAAGCCCTACGAGTGGGACGACGACAACCCGGTCGCCGTGCTCACCGACCCCGACTTCCTCGAGTTCAACCCCGAGTTCAAGCTGTGGGGCCTCGGGTCGGCCAAGCACGCGGGCGGACTGGTGCTCCCGGCGGGATCCGCCGACCTGGCCAGCCAGGTGTGGGACTGGGTCCTGGCCGACCCCGAGGCCGCCACGTGGCTGGCCGGCGAGCCCGACGAGTGGGGCATGGTCGTGAACCCGGTGTACGCCACGACGGCGGAGGTGAACCCCAGCGGCCTGCCGTTCGGCTCACCCCCACCGGACTCGTTCCCGAAGAGCGACCCCTACTGCTATCAGGCCAACCCCCTTGCCTCGGGCGTGGTGCCACCGCCGATCTGCGCGCTCGACTACTTCCCGTATGCCTCCGGGTTCGGTGAGGCGGCCCAGATCACGGCGGCCGCCAACGACACCGCCAAGACGGCGCTCGACCTGTTCAGTGGGAACCCCAACGAGGCGTGGAAGCGCAGCGGACCGCAGACGCTGGGGCGGCGAACGATGTTCGCCATGACCGACCTCCCGTCGATGGCCACGTTCGGGCTGCAGACCGCACGCTTGAGCCGGGCGGGCGACAACAGCGCAGACCGCGAGTTCGTCGCGCCCGACGTGAGCGGCCTCAGCACGGCTCTCCGCTCGATGGGCAACGACGCCGGGGTGCTCCGCCTCGACCAGGCCGAGGTCGGGCCAGGGGCCTACCCGCTCACCACGATCGTGCACGCCGCGGTGCGACCCCTCTCCCTCGATGCTGCGGCGCGAGAGGACTACGCCGCCTTCCTTGACCACGCCGCCGGTCCGGGCCAGGTGCCGGGCTTCGAGTTCGGACAGCTGCCTCCCGGGTACCTGCCGCTGCCGCCCGAGCTGGCCCAGACCACGGCCACCGTCGCCGACAAGGTGCGCACCTTGACGGCACCGACGCCGACCACGCCGCCGACGGTGCCCGTGCCTGAAGGGCCGCTCCCGCCCCCGGTCCCATCGCCGGACACCGGCTTCCCTTCCTTCGCACCCAGCGGCGGGTTCGCCGCCACCCCCGACCCGGTCGTCGCCACCCCGGAGGCCACGCCCCCCAGCGTCGAGCCGCCGACCACCGAGGCCGAGGTGCTCACGCCGAGTGGTCAGCTCACGCTCGTGACCGCCCTGGGCAGCGGCCGCTTCGCCTTCGCCGGCATCGCCGTGGTCATGCTCCTCTCGGGCCTCGGCTTCCTCGAGATCACGAAGCGGCCCCGCCGGCGGACGGCGACCACCTCCGCGCCCACCCCATGAGGACGAGGCCGATGACGCAGCTCACGACCCTGATCCGCCGTTCGGTGGGAGTCGCCCTCGGCGCCGCCACCCTCCTCACGGTCGCCACGCTGCCGGCCTCGGCGCAGGTCGACCCACCTGATCCGAAGGACGCCCCGCAGCTCGACCTGCTGGTCACCGACGGAGCCGGCAACGCGCTCGATGGTGGCGGCAGCGACACGGTCTTCGAGATGGAGCTCGAGGGCGAAGACGAGTGCCCGGGCGACTCGGCCAACGACCAGTACCGCATCGACAGCTACATGATCCCGATCGACGACGACCCCGCCGACGTGGTGTTCACCGGCCAAGGCCCGACCCCGCTCGCCTTCAAGGAGTATGGCTCGTTCCGGATGCCGCTCTACAAGATCTCCACCGCGCCCTACGCAGCGGAGCTGACGGCCAAGCAGCTCGTGCCGGGTGGCCCGGGACCGATCCCCGAGCTCCCGGGTTTCGGCTTCGGCGCGTACATCGCCACGCCGGGCTTGGAGGACTACGAGGGAGGGTTGCCGTCGGGCGACTACCGGGTGGGACTGGCATGCACCTACGCCGGGCGCATCACCAACTACTGGGAGACGACCATCGCCATCAGCCAGGACGCGGCCGACGAGCCGGTCGGGATCGCCTGGACGGTGACCGGGCCCCAGCCTCGCGATCTCGAGTCGGCGACGCCGGGCTCGAGCCGGCCCCTCGTCGTGGGGCTGCTCGCCCTGGCTGCGGTGCTCGCTGCCGTCGCGGTGCTGCTACACCGCTCGTCGAGCCGCAGGCCCGACCCCACGGTGGCCGACGAGGCCGTCGTGTGAACCAGCGCACCCCCGTTCGGACCACGGCAGCTGTCGCTGCGCACGTGGCGACGCTCGGCTCGATC
Source organism: Acidimicrobiales bacterium (assembly GCA_051306055.1). Taxonomy (GTDB): domain Bacteria; phylum Actinomycetota; class Acidimicrobiia; order Acidimicrobiales; family VFJN01; genus VFJN01. The sequence continues at coordinate 13,207 of JBPPMN010000116.1, read as the reverse complement.
CTGCTGCTGCTGCTCAGCGGTCACACGCTCGTGACCAGTGGGGCGGCGGCGGCCGGCGGGCCTCAGCCTGCTCCGACCCTGGACCCGGATCGCGTCGCCTCATCGGGCGATGTCTTCTCGCTGCAGCCACCGACCGGGGCCCGTTGTGAGGAGGATGGCTCCGGCGACGGCGCGCCCGGACCCCGCTCGGGGGCCGACAACTGGCGCTGGCACGGGTTCATCGTGGAAGCGGGCCGCGACCTGTCCACGTTGCGGTTCGAGCCGCTGGGGCCGGGGCAGGACTTCGACGCCAGCGATGGAGCGATCACCGCGCCGCTCTACCTCGCCAGCACCGAGCCCGTCATCCAGCAGCTCCCTGCCCTCAAGCCCGAGGGCCTCATCAACCCCGACGAGCTGGCCGGCATCGTGCTCGACCCGAGCGTCTACACCCTCCGCAACGGCGACTACCAGCTCGGCTTCGCCTGCACCGATGGCGGCCTCGAGCCCCGGCAGTGGTGGAGCCTGGCCGTCACCATCGACACCGGGGGTTCCCCGTTCCTGGTGGCCGCCGGCGCCGCCGGCGAACCGGTTGCAGCCCCCGCTGTCGAGTCGAGCCCGTCGACCGTCGCCGAGCCGGGGCCACCGACCACCGCCGCCCCTGGTCCCTCGAGCGCCGAGGTGCAGGGCGTCCAAGGGCCGGCCACGGAGCTGGTGGCCGCGACCTCTCCCGCCATCGACCTCGAGGTGCTCCAGTCGCCGAGGGGGATCTCGTGGGCGCCACTGCTGGCCGCGCAGGACGCCTCCGCCCGCTTGCCCGTCACAGGGTGGGCCGTCCTCACCGCCGTCTTCGCACGAGTGGCCTACCTCCTGGCCCGACCTGTCCGTGTTCTCCCACCACTCCTGCCGTGACGATGCGGCCCGTACCCCAAGGACAACCACGATGATGCACCGCCTGCGCACGAACGCACGGTCCGCTGGTCAGCTGCTGGTTGCGACGTTGGTGCTCGCCGTCGCCTTCACCGTCGGCGGCGCGACGCTCGTCGGCGCCGCCGACGGTGCTCAGGCACCGTCGCCCACGCTCTCTCCATCCCCGGTGGCGGCCGCCGTCTCGCCGTTCACGTTCGGCGTCGGCGATGGAGCGTTCTGCGACGGGACCGGTGCTGACGGATGGCGAGCGCACACCTTCATCGTCGACGACGGGGTCAACCTGGCCACGATGAGCTTCATCGCGTCCGGGGTGCCCGGCTACGTCGGCCTCGACTTCGATGCCAGCGGCGACGGGACACTTGCCGCCCCGCTCCACAAGGGCGACTCGCCGGGCATCACCTTCACCCCCGCCGGCACGCCGTCGGGCCTCATCAACCCCAGTGATCTGGCCGGCTACAACTTCGACCCGACAGTGTGGACGCTGGTCGACGGTGACTACCGGATCGGGTTCGCCTGCACGGGGCCGACCAACGAGCTCCGCCAGTGGTGGAGCATCACGGTCACCATCGACGTCGACGCCTCGCCCAACCCCTTCCTGGTGGTGAAGGCGGGCGTGCCGGAGCCCGTGGCCACGACCGTCTCCCTCGGTGCCGCTCCCACGTCGGCGACGGTCGGCGACGAGGTGACCTTCACCGCCAACGTCACGCCGTCCGGGGCGGCCGGCAGCATCGAGTTCTTCGTGGGCGGTGTCTCGCAGTCGACCGGAGCCGTGAGCGGGGGGACGGCCACCTGGACCACCTCCGCCCTCACTGCCGGGACGAAGTCGATCACGGCGACGTTCACCCCGGGCAACCCGTTGCTCTTCGGGGGGTCGACCTCACCTCCCTTGTCGTTCACGGTGTCGGGCGCAGGCGCGCAGACGACGTCGACCGCCCTCACGGCCGACCCCGAGGGCCCAGCCGTCGAGGGAGAGCTCGTGACGCTCACCGCCAACGTCACGCCGAGCGGGGCGGCCGGCGCCGTCACCTTCTCGGCCGACGGCTTCACGCTGGGCGCGCCGGTGCCCGTGGCGGCCGGGGTGGCCACGCTCTCGACGACTGAGCTCGCGGTCGGCGAGCTGGCCCTCACGGCGTCGTTCGTGCCCACTGATGCGCAGGCCTTCACCGGTTCGACGACGACGCTCGACTACACCGTGGCCAGCTCGGACGGAGCGCCGACGGCCGTCACGCTGGTGTCCGATCCGCCGGGGGAGGCGGCGGTCGGCGCTGCGGTGACCCTCACCGCCACGGTCGACCCCGCCGTGCCCGGCACGGTCAGCTTCGTCGACGACGGGCAGGTCCTCGGCGATCCGGTGGAGGTGACCGACGGCGCCGCGGCGTACACGACCAGCGACCTCGCCGAGGGAACGCACTCGATCGTGGCCGCGTTCTCCCCCGCAGACGCCGAGGCCTACCGACCGTCGTCGTCGCTCCCTCTCACGCTCGTCGTCGGCACGCCCACGACCTCAGTGCCCGACCCGCTCGCGCCCGGTGGCACCGACAGCTTCACCGACGGCTTCACCGACGTCGCCGGGTCGGGCACCGGCAGCCTTCCGGTCACCGGAGTCGGGGTGGGCGTGGCCGGGGTGGGGCTCATCCTGGTCTACGTCGGGCGGGTGCTGTACCTGGTCGGTCGGCCCCACATCTCCGCGCTCCGCCGATGACGCTGACGACCGACGAGCCGGTGGGGCTCCGGGCGTGGCCGGACGACGTGGACGTCGATCTTCCTCCTCCTCCGTCTCCTCCCGCCCGACCCGAGGACGCAGACGCCAGCGATGGGCTGACGTCCGACGCGGCCGCTTCCCGGGAGCCGCCACCTCCCCTGAGCCCGAGGCTGGAGCTGACCCGCCTCGCGCTGGTGGTCGTCTTCGCCCTCAGCGCCGGCCTGGTGCTCCAGCTCGCGCTGGTCAGCGCCGTGCAGCAGCGCGCCGACCAGCAACAGCTCTACGACGCCTTCCGCGTCCGGCTGGCCGATGGCACGGCCCCGGTGGGTCCTACGGACCTCGACGGCGTGGCGTACCCGCTCGGGACCCCGGTGGCGTTCCTCGAGATCCCGGCGGTCTCCCTCAGCCAGGTCGTCGTCTCAGGGACGTCGAGCGAAGCCCTCTTCGTCGGGCCGGGCCACCGACGCGACACGGTGCTGCCCGGGCAGGCGGGAGCGTCCATCATCATGGGCCGTCGCGCCGCGTACGGCGGCCCCTTCGCGTCGATCGCCGACCTCGAGGAGGACGACCGGATCGTGGTCACCACCGGTCAGGGCGAGTTCGAGTATCGGGTGGTGGGTGTGCGTCGTGAAGGCGACCCCATCCCGCCCCCGATCGAAGCGGGCCAGAGTCGCCTGGTGCTCACCACCGCCGACGGCCCGCCGTTCGCCCCGAACGGTGTGCTGCGCGTCGACGCCCTGATGGAGGGCGCAGAACCGGGTTCAGGACGCCTGTTGACCAGCGATGGCCTCCCACCCCCCGAAGACACCATGGCCGGCGACACCAGTGAGCTGTGGGCCCTGGTCCTGTGGCTCCAAGCCCTCATCCTCGTGGCGCTGGCCGCCGTGTGGGCCTGGCACCGGTGGGGCCGAGCCCAGGCCTGGGTCGTCTTCCTGCCTCCGCTGATGCTCGTCGGGATCTCGGTGTCCAACCAGGCGGCCCGCCTGCTCCCCAACCTGCTGTGAGCCCGCGAGAGGAACCCTCCAGAGCGATGACCGAAGCCTCGACCCACCACCACGCCACGATCTCGCGCGAGCGCTTGCTCTACGCGTCGCCCGAAGGGGCAATCGTGCAGCTCATCTCCGGAGACCCGGCCCGCGACAGCGCCGCCGTCATCCCGCTCCTCGGGGCGTCGGTGAGGCTGACGGATCGCCGCGTCGTCGCCACGGTGGCCGGCGGCGACGACTGGTCGTGGTCGTTGGCCGACTTGCAGCGGGTCTCGCACGGCGGGTCCGCACCGTGGACGCTCCTGTCCGTCCCTGGTGTGGAGGACCACGGCGTCGCCGTCCCGCCCCAGGACGCAGCGGCGTTCCGAGCTGCCCTCCAACGTGTCCTCGGCGACGTCGTCGTCGTCGACCTCAGGTCGAGCGGCCCGGAGCCTGCCCGGCCCGGCCCGCCGGCGCAGGATCAGCCTCGGGCTGGCGTGCAGGAGGCACAGCGGCAGGCGGCCGACCTCGCGATGCCGCCTGCCGCCACGCCAGCCCCGGTGCACGTCGGCGCAGAGCCGCTCGGGTCGGACCCGACTGTGGTGGACATCGCGCCGGTGGCGCGCCCACCGGCCGGAGCGCTGGCCGGTCTCGAGGCGCGTGCGGTGTCTGCGTGGTTCGGCACGCACCACGTGCTCGACCGCATCTCCCTGGTGATGGAGCCCGGCGAGGTGACCGCGCTGATCGGCCCTTCGGGCTGCGGCAAGTCGACGTTCCTGCGCATCCTCAACCGCATGCACGAGATGATCCCGTCGGCGTCGCTGGCGGGGCAGGTGCTGCTCGACGACGACGACGTCTACGCCTCGGAGCGCCGGGTCACCGACGCTCGCCGCCAGATCGGGATGGTGTTCCAGAAGCCGAACCCGTTCCCGGCGATGTCGATCTACGACAACGTGGTGGCCAGCTTCCAGCTCACCGGCACGAAGGTCTCCAACGACGAGCGCGATGCTGTGGTGGAGGAGACGCTGGCCAAGGCCGGCCTGTGGAACGAGGTCAAGGACCGGCTCCGGCAGCCCGGCGGGGGGCTCTCGGGCGGTCAGCAGCAGCGGCTGTGCATCGCCCGGGCGCTGGCCATCAGGCCGCGCGTGCTCCTGATGGACGAGCCCTGCTCAGCCCTCGACCCCACCTCCACCCGTCGCATCGAGCAGACCATCCAAGAGCTGGCCGACGAGGTCACGATCGTGATCGTCACCCACAACATGCAGCAGGCCGCGCGCGTGTCGCACCAGTGCGCCTTCTTCCTCGCCGAGCAGGGCACCCCCGGTGTGATCGTGGAGCACGGACCCACCGAGGTGATGTTCTCGACGCCGCAGGACCCGCGCACGAACGACTACGTGAACGGCCGCTTCGGCTAGAGAGCGGAGCTCGCGGCGGCACCGCTGGGTGGCCCGGAAGTGAACTCTCCCAGGGCGCTGAGATCCTTCACGCTTCGGTCACGTTGCGGTCGGACGGCCGTGCGACGTTGCCCCCGGTACGCGGACAGGTCCGCGTGCTGCGCCGGGCGGAACCCCGCCTGGTGCCCTCGGTTCACCGCACCATGGGAGCACCACCGCACATGCAGACCAACACCTTCAAGGCGAGGCTGGCACGTTTCGCTGCGGCATCAGCCGTAGCGGCGACCGCCGCCGCCTCGCTCATGGCCGGCGTCGGCGTCGCCGGCGCCGACCCCAAGCAGCTCGAGGACCCGCTTGTCACGATGGGTTCCGACACCACCCAAGACATCCTCGACGCCTTCACGGGTGAGGTGAACGGCACCCGGTTCATCCCGATCCGGTCGGCCAGTGCGCTGTCGCCTGCCGGCATCGAGGTGGGGCAGCAGCAGATCGCCTCCTGGCGAGCCGTCAACCTCGACTCGTCGGGGAACCCAGAGGCCTGCGTCGAGCCGGCCGGCGGCATCCTCGTCGACCGGGCGAACGGATCGGGCAACGGCCGGCGGGCGCTCACTGCGGCCTTCGGCCTGAACGCCGGGAACCCGGTGGGCTGGGGCCGGACGGATGTCGGCTGCACCACGGAGTACGCCAACATGGCCGGCCTGATCGACTTCTCGCGGTCGTCTTCGGGCGCCTCCGGGACCAGCGGTGACCTCACCTTCGTACCGTTCGCGCGGGACGCACTGCAGTTCGCCTACAGCGCACCCAGCGGTGCCGCGGCCGTGAACGACCTCACCACGACCCAGGTCCGCGACCTCCACACCAACGCCGGTGGCTCGGCCGTCCTGCTGGTGGACCCGGATGGCGCCGGCCCGCTGGGGAACACCCGGATCATCGCCTGCCGCATCCAGAGCGGCTCGGGCACCTACGAGTCGTGGGCGGAGGACATGTTCCCCGGCGATTCGCCTCCCCCCTCGGCCGCGAACGTAGCGGCTCTCGAGGCCTCGACTGAGGAGTGCGCCGATGCGTTCGACACCGTCGAGACGGGCATCAACGGCATCCAGGAGCACGACCCGCAGGGTCTCGAGGACGTCTGTGACCGGATCCGGACCGGCTACACCCCGGTGGGTGGCGGCGCTCCCGTCGCCGGTCAGTCGAACACCCAGTGCATCATCGGCTACTCGGCCGCCAACTGGGTTGCCCAGTTCAACGGCGTCGGCAACCGCGCCCTGCCGGTGACGCCGACGGCTCCGACCGGCGGGCAGTTCAACCTCGGCATCCAGGGCGGTGGCGCCACGGCGTACACCCTCGCTGGCGGCGTGGCCTCGCCCAACCCGACCTACTACGCCGACACGACCTTCGGTCGCGACGTGTACAACGTCGTCCCCAGCAGCGTCATCGCCCTCCCCGGCAACCTCGCGCTGAAGTCGATGCTCCTCTGTGACGGTCCCGACGCCGGCACCGCCTGCGACTTCAACTCCGAGGGGCCCGGCTCCGGCCCGGCGATCTGCTCTCCGGAAGCTGCGGTCACCCGCAACCTCCTGGGCTTCGGTGCCCCGGTGGACCACGCCTGCGGACAGTACGGGGCCTTCAACAAGCGGGCCTACGACTTCAGCAACACCGGACCGATCGGGACCCCGGAGACATGACCCGACTCCTCTTCTCTCCACTGACCTCCGACCCATCGATCATCTTCACCCCACGAAAGGGAACTGACCTCTCATGAAGTCTCTCCTCAAGCGAGTGCTGAGCGGCGCGGCCATCTTCGGCCTCGGCGCGGCCCTCGTGCCCCTCATGGCCGCACCGGCGAGCGCTGCTCCCGGTGCGCAACCCCCCCCGACCCTCACCCCGAACCCGGTCGCGACGCAGACGGCGCCGTTCAGCTTCAGCGTCGGCGGCGGAGCATTCTGCGACGGGACTGGCGCCCAAGGCTGGCGTGTCCACTCGTTCATCGTGAACGCCGGCGTCGACCTGTCGACGCTCGACTTCACGGGTGCCACGTCCGGGGTGCCCGGCTACGTCGGCCTCGACTTCGACGGTAGCGACGGGACCATCTCGGCTCCGCTGCACAAGGGGACAGAGGCCGGCATCAACTACACCCCGGCCGGCTCACCGGCCGGCCAGATCAACGCCTCCGATCTGGCGGGCTTCAACTTTGATCCGGCCACCGGCTGGGCCTTTCAAGACGGCGTGTACCAGGTTGGCTTCGCCTGCGTGAACGGTCCGGGTGCCATCCAGCAGTGGTGGAGCAACACCGTGACCATCGACGCCGACGCCGCCCCGAACCCGTTCCTCGTGGACGGCGTCGCTCCCGACGCGCCGACGCTCACGACGGTGGTGCCCGACAGCGGCGAGTGCGCCGTGAGCTTCACTCCCGGCTCGCCCGAGCCCGGTGACAGCTTCCGAGCCGAGGCCGACGACGGAACGACCGTCACGAGCGAGACCGGCGCTGGGTCGCCGCTCACGATCAGCGGCCTGACCAACGGCACGAGCTACGACGTCACGGTCTACGCCATCACCGCCGCCGGCGAGACGGTGTCGACCAACACGCTCAGCTGCGTGCCGGAGACCAACGGCGGCGCGGTGCTGGCCCTCGTGGTGACCGACTCGGGCACCGATGATGCGGGCTCCGGCCCGTACGTCGACGTGGACTGGGACGCGCCGGCTGCGGTCGGCGGGTGCACCGTTGACAGCTACAACGTGGGCGTCACCCCGTCCGGCACTCCCGTGCAGCCTGATCCCAGCCCCACGGGGACGGGAACAGGTGGCTCGGCCCGGGTCACCGGTGTGCCCACCAACGTGTCCATCACCGTGACGGTGACGCCGACGTTCGCCGCTGGATGCGTCGGTACACCGGCGAACGTCCCGGCGTTCGTGGCCACCGGCAACGTGGTCATCCAGGACATCGATGTGACCCGTCCCATCGGTGCGCTGGTGCTCACCCAGGTCTGCGGTACCAACGGCGCCATCCCCGCTGACGGCACGTCGCCGGCCATCGTGGCCAACAACTCGTCGACGGTGGGGGGCCCCAACCTTCCCTCGCCGAGCGGCAACCCGAGCCTGGTCGTCGATCCGGCCGGTGGCGGGATCATGGACCAGGATCCGGCCGACCAGGATCCGGCCTACGCGGCGTACCCGTACCCGACCGACGGCAACGGCGTCGCCAACCCGGCCAGCGAGACCCACTGCGGTCTCGACCTCGGGGTGGCGGAGTTCGTCACCCAGGGTCCGGGCTCGGGTCAGTACTTCGCCGCTGAGGCCGCCCTGAACCAGATCACCATCGTCGACACCCGCAACGTCGACCTCGGCTGGACCGTGACCGGCGAGATGGAGAGCTTCGTGGCGACGTCCGAGGCCGACGACGGCACGGGCACCGGTGCTCTCGACAGCTTCTCGGGCGACTTCCTGGGCTGGACCCCGGTCCTCACCGAGGACACCTCGGGCTTCGACGACGATGCCGACGCCGGCACCCCCGACTACGACCAGCAGGTCGCAGCGGGCACGCCGGTGGCCCCGAACACCATCGGCGGTCTCGGTGACGGGGCGACCCTCGCCGTGGCTGGTCCTGACGAGGGCCTCGGCACAGCGATCCTGGATGCGCGGGTCCGCCTGCTCATCCCGGTCACCGCTGATGCCGGCCAATACGAGGGGTCGCTGCGGTTCAGCGCCCTCTGAGATCGGCTGCCGCCTGAACGGCAGTTGAACACTCCCCGGGCCAGTGGCGGGGAGACAGCAACAGCATGAGTATCGGGCGGCACGGGAGAGCACCCCGTGCCGCCCGACGCGTTCTGCAGCCCCTTCGAGTGACCCGGAGAGCCACCCGACATGCCGACGACCCGACCTGTGGCCCGGCGCACCCCCGTGCTGCTGGCCTTCCTCGTCATGGCCGCCGCCTTCGTCGGGTTCCACCCCGCCGGCGCCCAGGACGAGCTCCCGGAGGGCGAGCCGGCGCCCGGCGAGCCGATCCCCGCCGACGACGAGCGTGGCATCGTGCACAGCTGGGCCATGGCGCCGGCCGGTGCGGGGAGCGGCTCCCAGTCGGGCGACCGCGCCAACCTCAGCTACGCGATGGCGCCCGGGACGCTGGTGACCGATCGGGTCACGCTCTTCAACTTCTCGAACGTGCCGCTCACCTTCGACATCTTCCCCATCGACGCCACCAACAACGACGACGGCGCCTTCACCCCGGCCTCCCCCGACGCCGACCAGGAGGGGATCGGTGCATGGGTCACGGTGCCGGTCGAGCTCCTCGAGGTGCCGGCCGGCGAGGCGGCCAGCTTCGACATCGTGGTCAACGTCCCGCCCGACGCCCGCCCTGGTGACCACGCTGGAGCCCTCCTCGCCGCCAACGACACCAAGGGGACGAGCCCCGACGGGCGGGTCGTGAACCTCGACCGGCAGACCGGCACACGGGTGTACATCCGCGTCGACGGCCCGCTGGCGCCCGAGCTGGCGGTGGCCGACCTGGGCACCGACTACACCCCTCAGCTCAACCCGCTCGACGGCGCCGCCACGGTGACCTATCGCATCGAGAACCGCGGCAACGTCCGCCTGGCCGGCACCCACCAGGTCTCCGTCAGCGGGCCGCTCGGCCTCATGAAGACCTCGGGGGAGGTGCACGAGCTCCCCGAGCTGCTGCCCGGTGAGAGCCTCGAGTTCACCGAGACCCTCGACGGCGTCGCCGCCACCGGCGCCTCCTTCGCCAGCGTCGATCTCGAGCCGCTCACCATCGACGGCTCCGAGGCGGATGTGCAGGCCATCGACCGCCGCGCCATCGGTCTGGCCGTGCCCTACCTGCTCGTCGCCCTCCTGGTGGTGGGTGGGCTCGTGTGGCTGGCCCGGCGGCGGTACCGCCGGCACCGCCGCGACGACGCTCCGCCGTCTGCGGGTCGCCACGACGAGCTCCTCCTCGAACCCCAGCCGACATGAGCCGCCGAGTCTGCTTGAACCTCATCGGGGCGTCGGCGCTGCTGGCGATGGCCACGATCGTGCCCGGCCTGGCACCCGCCGCCGCCCAGACCGGCCCCAGCATCACGCTCGACCGGTCAGAGGCCGCCCCCGGCTCGCCGCTCCTCGTCACCTTCGAGGGCTTCGAGTCACCGTTCGTCGACATCGTGCTGTGCGGCAACCTGGCCTACCGGGGCTCCACGGACTGCAACATGACGGCCGGGGTGAGCAAGGAGACGCTCTCGGGCGGCCGCCCGAAGCTGGTGGAGCTGATCGCCCACCCACCGCCCACCCACTGCCCGTGCATCGGGCGGGCCACTGCCTCCTCCGGCGACGCCTTCGCGGTTGCGCCGCTCGTGATCACCGGCCATCCGGTGGATGAGCTGGTCGGCGTGCCCGAGGGTCCGCTGGTGCAGGTCGAGGTCGAGGCCATGCGGGCCGACCAGGGGGTGTGGGCGTCGCTGCGGTCGATGCTCGGAGGTCGCACAGAGTTCGAGACGACGGTGGCGGTCCGCAACAACACCACCGAGACGCTGAGCAGGCTGGCCTTGAGCGGATCCGTGGGCCACTGGACCGACGACGACGCCGTCGTGCTCGACCTCGAGCCACCCGCCGCCCTCGAGCCCGGTCAGACCTGGACCGAGGATGTCGTGGCCGAGGTGACGGCCCCGTCGTTCGGTACGTACCAGTTCGAGGTGGTGGCCTCTGGCGCCGGGGCCTCGGTGACCGAGACCGCCGAGGTAGCCCACCGCCCGTGGCTGCTGTACCTCTTCGCGGTGGTGCTGGTGGTCGACCTCGTGGTCATGGTCGGTCGCTGGTTCCTGAGGTGGGCAGCGCGGGACGAGGGCCAGGTCTACGACGACGACGATGGCTGCGACGTGATCGGCCTCACTCCATCGCCGTCGGAACCCCAGCCAGTGTCGGTCTAGCCCGGGTCCCGACCTTGCCGGAAGGGTTCATCCGCAGTTCAAGGGGGAGCAACTCGGCTCCTCTAGGTTGCCGCCGTGCTCGTAGATCCACACCCTGCGCCCAGCGTGGCCGACCCCCTGAGATCGGTCCGCGTCTACGACCGCAGCACGTTCGAGCGACGGCTGGCGGACATCGAGGAGGAGCGAGATCGGCTCCTCGCATCCATCGCGACCGCCGAGGCCAGACGAGCCGAGCTGCAGCAGCCCGAGGTACCGACGCCGACCGAGCAGGTCGGCGCCGTCATGCTGGAGGCCCAGGCCACCCTCACGACCGAATGGGACGACTGCCGCCGCGATGAGGCAGCCCTCGAGGAGGCCACCGATGCGGTCGTCTCGTGGATCCTGGCGGCGGCCCAGACCAGGGCGGAGGCGCTGCGAGCCGTCGCGGCCAGGATCCGGGCCGGCGAGGCGGGCACCGGTCCCGACCTGGCGGAGGCCTGGTGGCAGGGTGTGATCGACCTGACCAAGGCTGACGCTCCCGAGTCGGCCCGCTCCTCATGACCACGTTCGAGCCGCTCGAGGCGCGCGACGTCGTGCTGGCCGACGAGGCCGACGCTCGCGTGAGCGTCCTCCTGGGCGAGGTCGAGGACCTGACCGAGCGGATGCGGGAGGTGACCGCCGAGGTCGAGGCCGCCGAGGAGCGCGCCTCGATCGAAGGCCAGGTCGAGCTCTCGGAGTCCCAGCAGCTGACGCTCCAGTTCGTCGAGGACCTCGTGGCCACGAACCGAGAGCGGATGAGCGAGGTGATCTCCGAGCGGTACGTCTGGGTCGGCCAGCGCCTGACCGAGGCCCAGGCCGAGGGGCAGACCCTCACGGGAACGGCTGTCGCCGAGCTCGCCACGGCGTTGGCCGAGCACGACGGGAGCGGCGGCCGGAGCCTCGATGACCGCGCCGTGGCCGACCTCCTCGCGTCGATCGCCACGGCGAGCGCCCGCAGCGCCGCCGGTTCGGAGGCCGTGCCGGTGGAGCCAGAGCCGGCCGAAGCCGAGCCGGAGGAGCCCGCAGCAGGCGCAGCCGCCGCCGTCGACCCCGCGGCGGTCGACCCTGCGGCGGTCGACCCTGCTGCCCTCGATCCGATGGTGGCCGACGAGCTCCTCCAGGCGGTGGAGGAGCTGACCGTGCCGGTCGAGGTGAGCTCTCACATCTCCGACGACACAGACCAGGCCGCCATGATCGACGACGCCGTCGGCTCGGCCGTGCAGGCGGTCCTGCGGGCCCTGGCCGAGGAGAGCAGATCGCCGGAGCAAGAGGGGGCCACGGCCGCCTCGAGGCCGATGCCCGAGCACCTGGCCTGGATCCTCCCCGACCCTGAGGCAGATGATGGCGTCGGCTCTGAGGAGCGCAGCGACGCATCGCCCCGCCACGACTTCTGGGGCCAGACGGCCGACAGCCCGACCCCGCCCACCTCCCGCTTCGCGCCGCGAGATCTGGTGATCTCGATGCTGGTGCTGGTGCTGGTCGTGATCGTCGCCCTCGTGCTCGTTGGTTGAGATGTCCGCCAACGTGCATCCGCGCTCGACGATGGCGTTCCCCCGACGACTGGCGGGTCACGGGCGCCACCTGACCTTCCCGCGCCCGCCGGATCGGGAGGAGATCGGCCCAGCGCCGAGGCACCTGCTGCCGGCGGACGCCAGCCCCACCTCTTGGTGGCCGGCCGGAGGTCAGCAGGACGACCCTGGGCCGCTGACGTGCCCCAGCATTCACGACCTGGCCGTCCCCGGCGCCGCCGAGGGCCACACCAGCCGAGCGCCCGTCGACCCCGAGCTGCTCCTGCCGCTGGTCGACGTGATGCTGGCGGTGGCCCACGAGCGGGCCACCCGGGCGATCGCGCAGGCATCGGCCAGTGACCACCGGCTCGCCGTCGCTGGACCTCGAGCCGCGCCGTCCGGCGCGCTGCGCCCACCACGGACCGCTGCAGAGATCTGGCACGACGCGACCGACGACCTCGGGTGCCGGAGCTCGGCAGAGGACCTGCTGACCGCGGTGGGGTCGGACCCCCAGCACGGCGCTGACGGTTTCGATGGGTTCTGGAGCGACATCAGCGACGACCTCCCCGTGCGCCAGCGGTTGCGCCTCTGGGTGCGCCGCCAGCAGGCGTCGAGCCACCAGCCCGCCGGACAGACGGGCGTCGCCGCCTCGACCGCGAGCGGTGCCGACATGTCTGTCCGGATGGGCGCGTTCGTGGCCGCTGTGCAGCAGGAGCTGGCGCTCGTCGACGCCCAGTCGTCTAGTCTAGTCGCCGCCGCACACCACCCCGTCGACCGGCGGCCCGCTCGGCCCCCCGCCACC
>JBPPMN010000111.1:0-4602 GCA_051306055.1 Acidimicrobiales bacterium | reverse complement strand
CGATGTCGATCCTGCGGGGCATGGGGGTGCAGCTCCGGTACGAGGGGGCCGGGAGGGCCGGGTGGGCGCTCCACCGTACTCAGCGCTCCCGAGGTCGTCCCAATGGATCCTCAGCGACGGGACCACCCGTCGGGCCGATCGGCCCGCTCGGCCACCGCGGCAGGGAGGGCTCCCGCCGCCACGTCGGCCAGGGTGGTGGCCTCCAGCACCTCCCGGAGCGCCACGCGGGTGGCCACCCAGACGTGCTGCAAGGCGGCGGCGGCGCCTGTGTAGAGGACCTCCTCAGGAGGCTCACCGTGCACGTCGGCCAGCGGGCCCTCGACGGCACGGATCACGTCGGCCACGGTGATCTCCGCCGCCGGGCGGGCCAGCCAGTAGCCACCATCGGCTCCACGCTGGCTCCCCACCAGGCCCGAGCGCCGCATCTCGGCCAGGATGCCCTCGAGGAAGCGCACGGGAAGGCCCTGGGCGGTGGCGATGGCCTCGCCCTTCATGGGGGAGCGGGAGCCGTGGTCGCGGGCGTGGGCGGCCAGCTCCGCACCGGCCCGCACCGCGTAGTCGACCTTGGCGGTGATCCGCACGGGTCAGGCCGCGACGCAGACCGCGGCCAGGCTCGACAGGGCGGTGGTACGCCGGTGCTCGCGGAGCACGTTGCGGTCGCGGCCATCGGTGAGGTAGCTGAACGACAGCCCCGTGGCGGGATCGGCCCAGGCCACCTGGCCGGCCGCACCGTTGTGGCCGAACGCGGCGGGCGACACGGTGCGGCCCATCCCGCGGAGGTTGGATCGACCATCGTCGCCGGCCACGATGAGCCCCCGGGTGCGGTTGACGGGGTGGCCGAGCGCAGGGTCGGGGAAACGGTTCCGAACGGTCCCGGTGGCATCCGCGAGGACCGCGGGGGACCACAGGCCGTGCGGATCGTGGAGGAGGGCCTGGTAGAAGGCGGCCACATCGGCAGCCGTCGACACCGCGCCGCCGCCCGGGAGACCCACCCGACGCTCCTCGGGATCGTTGAGACCGAGCAGGGCGTCGTCGGTGACCGCGCCGACGTCGATCGAGCGGACGCCGAGGGCGGCCTCGAGCTCGTCGGGCGTGGCCGGGTCGCCGACCAGCACGAGGTCGAGGATGTCGGTCTGGTCGTCGAGCGCCGGGCCCAGCGCGAACGACCGCAGGCCGAGCGGCTCCAGCACCCGCGTGCGCACCGCATCGGTGTGATCGAGGCCGGTGGCGGCGTGGATCAGCTCGGCCTGCACCCAGTGGGTGGAGGTGGGGTGGTACTCGAAGGCGGTCCCCACCTCCCAGTTGAGGCGCCAGTCGGCGAACGCCTGCCGTCGGCCCTCGTGGGTGGCCCAGCGGGGTGGACCGAGGGGAGCGCGCGGGAAGCCGCCGGTGTGCTGCAGCACGTGGTCGAGGGTGATGGCGTCCTTGCCGTGGCTGCCGAACTCCGGGATCACGTCGTGCACGGGCTGGTCCACCCGCAGCTCGCCCTCGCCGAGGAGCTGCCACACCACCGACGACACGAACGGCTTGGTGGCCGAGAAGATGGTGTAGCGGGTCGAGGGCGAGGTGGTGCCGAAGCACTCGTCGACCACCACCTCGCCATCGAGGGCCAGCGCGAGCTGGCACGAGGGCAGGAGGCCGTCGTCGACGTCGCGGCGGGCGCGGGTGAGCAGGGCATCGACGGCGGCGGGGTCGAGGGAGGGCACGGCGGCGACGCTACCCGCGCCCGACGCTGCGGATCTGACGGACCGTCACGGGACATCTGACGGTGTGTCATAAGGTGGGGCATGGCTGCACCGTCGCTCGAGGTCGAGCCCCCGCTGCCTCGTGGCGAGCGCATCGAGCTCCCCGGGCGGGGGACCACCTTCGTGCGCTGCGTCGACGGCCCGCCGGGGGGTCCCACCGTGGTGCTGCTGCACGGCTGGATGGCCAGTGGCGGCCTCAACTGGTTCACCACGTTCGGCCCGCTGTCCCAGCGGTGCACGGTGGTCGCGCCCGACCTGCGAGGCCACGGGCGGGGTGTCCGCAGCCGGCGGCGCTTCCGCCTGGCCGACTGCGCCGACGACGTCGCCGCCCTCCTCCGCCACCTCGACACCGGCCCTGTGATCCTGGTGGGCTACTCGATGGGCGGCCCGGTGGCCCAGCTCCTCTGGCGTCGCCACCCGGAGCTGGTGCAGGGCATGGTGCTGTGCGCCACCGCCTACCGGTTCGTGGCGGGGGCCCGCGAGCGGTTCGTGTTCAGCTCGATGATGGCCACGGCCATCGGCACCACCCGGGCGGGCCAGCTCATGAGCCAGCTGCCGGCGGCCACCTACCGGCGCTGGGGTCCGGCCGCCACGCCGGTGGCGCCGTCGACGCTCCGGGCCTGGGCGGCCGGTGAGATGCGACGCCACGACAAGGTGAAGCTGATGGAGGCGGGCCAGGCCATCGGCAGCTACAACGCCCGCCGCTGGATCGGCGAGGTCGATGTCCCCACCACCGTGCTGGTGACCGGGCGCGACCGAGCCATCGCTCCAGCCGAGCAGCGCCGTCTGGCGGCGGCCATCCCCGGCGCCCAGGTGCAGGTGATCGACGACGGCCATGTGGCCTGCGCGAAGCGGGAGTTCGGGCCGGCGGTGGTGCGTGCGGTCGACTCGGTGGTGGCGCGCCTGGCCGGCGGCGTCGCCGCCGCCGGACGGTGACCCAGCCGAGCGGACCGCTCGCCGGCCTCCGCGTGGTGGAGGTGGCGGGCATCGGACCGGGGCCCTTCTGCGCCATGGTGCTGGCCGACCTCGGCGCCGACGTGATCCGGGTGGAGCGCCCTGCCGGCGGGGAAGCAGCCGGCAACCCCCACGACATCCTGGCCCGCGGGCGTCGCTCGGTGGCCGTCGACCTGAAGGCGCCAGGAGCGGCGGAGGTCGTCCTGCGCCTCGCCGACGGTGCCGATGCCTTCATCGAGGGCTTTCGTCCGGGGGTGGCCGAGCGCCTGGGGATCGGCCCCGAGGCCTGCCTGGAGCGCAACCCGCGCCTCGTGTACGGCCGCATGACCGGCTGGGGCCAGGACGGGCCGCTGGCCGACCGAGCCGGGCACGACCTCACCTACGCCGCCGTGGCGGGGGCCCTGGCCCACATCGGCCGGGTCGACCAGCTGCCCACCCCACCGCTCAACCTCGTGGCCGACTTCGGCGGCGGCGGGATGCTGCTGGCCCTGGGCCTGGTGGCCGGCATGCTCAGCGCCCAGCGCGGGGGCCAGGGCCAGGTGGTCGACGCCGCCATGGTCGACGGCACCGCCCTCCTCATGGCCCCCTTCTTCGGGGCCAGCGCGATCGGGTTCTGGTCCGACCGGCGGGGCACCAACCTGCTCGACTCCGGTGCCCCCTTCTACGACGTCTACCGCTGCGCCGACGGCGAGGAGATCGCGGTGGGGGCCATCGAACCGCAGTTCTTCGCCGCGCTCCTCGACGTGCTCGAGCTCTCGCCCGACGCCCTGCCGCCCCAGAACGACCAGGACCGCTGGCCGGAGCTGCGGGCCGCCCTCACCTGGGCCTTCGCCGGCCGGCCGCGGAGCCACTGGATCGAGCGCGCCGAGGGCACCGACGCCTGCCTGGCGCCCGTGCTCACCATGAGCCAGGCGGCCCGGCACCCGCACCTGGTGGCTCGACGCACCATCGTGGAGCGCGACGGTGTGCCCCAGCCGGCCCCTGCGCCGCGCTTCTCCGGCACGCCCACGCAGCTGCGCCGTTCCGCGGTGGCCGCCGGTACCGACACCCGCGAGGTGCTGGCCGAGCTGGGCTACAGCACCGACGAGCTCGCGGCCCTGCGCTCCTCTGGCGTGATCAGCTGACCGGCGCGTAGGGCTCGCACAGCTTGCACGGGCGCAGCCCGTCGCCCACGCCGACCGGTCGCAACGGCGACTTCCCGGCCACCACGACGCACTCCGCCCGGTGGGCCATGGTGCCCCGCTCCGTGGCCACCAGCACCACCTGACCCGGATCGTGCCCGTTGGTGGCTGTACCAGCCGCGGCCACGCCGCCCAGGCGCTCCACCCGCTCCTGGAGGACGGTGAGGGCGTCGAGCAGGGCCCGGGATTGGGTGCGGTGCTCCTTCACCAGCTCGGTGAGCCAGTGGGTGAAGTAGAAGAACGACCCGAGGAACACGAGCCCGAGGCCGAGCAGCCCCCCGGAGATGAGATAGGGCACCTGCTCGAAGAGGTGCGGGGTGCGAGCGGCTCCCCACCACCCGAGCAGCACCGCCACCAGCCCGAGGGGCGCCAGGATCCCGCCGAGGATGAGCAGGATGCGCTCGCTCAGTCGCACGCTGGCCGAGCCCACCCGCAACGTGCGCACGCCACGCTCGAGCTCGCCATCGGCCGGTGGTGCGGGCTCCGCAGCTGCGGTGGGGGCGGACAGGGGACGGTCGCGCTTGGTGATCATGAGGGCCTCACATCAGGGGGCTGGTCGGCGCCGGTGGGGCACGACGTCGAGACGGGGGCCAGGACGTTGTCGGCGAGGCGGGTGGACCCCAGCCCGAACAGCGGCGACGCCAGGAGGACGAGAGCCACCAGCAGCGCGGGCAGGGCGCCGCTGAGCGCCTCCGAGATCGGGGCGGTCGCCCCGATCTCGG
>JBPPMN010000072.1:0-7771 GCA_051306055.1 Acidimicrobiales bacterium | reverse complement strand
GGGCGAGGTGGAGTTCGTCGAGGAGATCGCGGCCCAGGTGCCGGTGCAGATGATCTGCGAGATGATCGGCCTCGAGCCCGAGGTGTGGCCGCGGATGTTCGAGATCTCGAACCACCTGATCGGCTCGCGTGACGACCCCGACTACCAGGAGCTCGAGGGCGGTCCCACCGCGGCCGCCATGGAGATCTACATGCTGTGCGACGCGGTGGCCGCCGACCGCCGGGCCAACCCGCGCGACGACATCATGACGGCCCTCGTGCAGGCCGAGATCGACGGTGAGCGCCTCTCCGACTCCGAGCTCAACCTCTTCTTCATCACGCTGATCGTGGCCGGCAACGAGACGACTCGGAACCTGATCAACCACGCCATGCTCGCCCTCATCGACCACCGCGACCAGGCCCAGCGCCTCCGCGACGACCCGTCGCTCTGGGACACCGCGGTGGACGAGATGCTGCGGTGGGGGAGCTCGATCCACAACTTCCGCCGCACCGCCACCCGCGACACCGAGCTGCGCGGCGTGCCGATCAAGGAAGGCGACAAGGTGGTCATGTACTACGCGTCGGCCAACCGCGACGAGGCCGTCTTCGTCGACCCCCACCGATTCGACGTGGGCCGCACGCCCAACGACCACGTGACCTTCGGCGGCGGCGGCGTGCACTACTGCCTCGGCGCCAGCCTGGCCCGGGCCGAGATCAAGGCCACCATGCGCCAGATCGTGGAGCGCCTCCCCGACCTCGAGCTGGCCGGCCCACCCAACCGCCTCCACTCCGACTTCGTCAACGGCATCAAGACCATGCCCGTCCGCTTCACCCCCACCTCCCCCCAAAAGGCCTGACCCGCCTCGTTCGGGGTGGCCCGCGACCTAATCTCTGGGTCATGCGCTCCTTCGTCGTAGCTGGTTTCGTGGTGGTCGGTCTCGCGCTCGCTGGATGCAGCGACGATGACAACGGGGACTCTGGTGGGAGCGGTGCGGGCGGCACCCCGGCGGACGTCAACAGTGCCGACGCTCAGGCCTACCTGGCCGACCTCCAGGAGGCTGGCCTGGGTGACCTCTTCGAGACCGACGAAGCCGCAGTGGCCTTCGTGCCCACGGCATGCGAGAGCGCCGTGGCCTTCCAGATGACCCCGGAGCAGCTCATCGAGTCGGGCGAGGTGAGCGAGCAGGCGGCCGTGGCCCTGCAGTACTGCGACACCGAGCTGAACCCCTGAACCTGCGTCGAGCCGGCCGAGGCGATGGCCCTCGCTAGATCACCGTCACCACGATGAGGCCCCGGTAGGTTCCGGCGCCAGCGCTCGCAGGTAGGCCCAGGAAGAGCTCGGCCTCGCAGAGGAAGGTGCCGGTGGAGGAGACGGCGTCGGCCGTGCACAGCTCCTGGGGCTGACCGAGGCCCGTTCCGGGTGTGCCGGCGGTGAGGAACTCGAGCCACTCCTGGGCGTTGGTGGCACTGGAGAGGCCTGGATGGACGATGGGCACGCCGGCCGGTGCATCGAGGACCGATGCGCGGGGAGCCCAGCCGAGGTTCGCGGCTGGGATGCACATCCGCGCCAGCTGGGCATCGTCGGTGCAGGTCGGGAAGAGGACGTCGTCGCTGCCGTCACCGTCGACGTCGACGCCGGCGACAGGCGTGCCGGGTGCTCCGAGGTCGCTGGCGTAGGCGGACACGGTGAAGCCGACTCCGCTGTTGGGGAGGTTGGTGACCGTGATGGCGCCGAGCTCACCGCTCGACACCTGGACGGCCCCGTCGATCGTGGCCTCCGAGAGCGTCACCTGCGAACCCGACTGCTCGATGAAGCGCAGCGGCTGGACGAGCACGGTCACACGGAACGTCTCGCTCACCAGGCCCCAGCCATCGGCGACGGTCAGCTCGATCAGCTCGGCGCCGATGTTGGGGTCGACGTTGGTGTAGGTGAGCGTCCCCGCCGGGTCGAGCGACACGGTCCCGGCCGTCGGGCCCGTGATCACGGTGGCGGTGCTGAAGTCGAGGTCGTCGTTGGCGTCCGCGCAGAGGAGGGCGAGGTCCACCACGATGGTGCTCTGGGGGCCACCGAGCACCGAGGTGTCCGAGCAGGTCGGAGCGGTGGGCGGCACGACCACCTCGAAGGGCTCAGCGACGGCTGGGACCACGCTCGTGCCGTCTGGTGTGGAGCCCGGGCCGCAGGTGAGCGTCGAGGTGGCCGTCCCGAAGAAGTGGCTGGTGGCCACGGTTGCCGCGGTCTGGCTCAGCTGGATGGTGCCGCCCGTCGGCGTCCAGGAGGTGGTCGGGAGGAGCACCGCGATGCTCGAGGCCGTAGCGGTCTCGTCGCCGTTCCCGCGGATCCCGTCGGGGTCGGTGACCGTCACCCCGAGCGATGTCGTGATGGACAGCGTCTGCTGCCCTTCGGCGGTGGCGGTCGCCGCGACGGTGACGCCCGCCGTCACCCCGACGAAGTTCGAGCCGGGCGAGAGGTATCCCAGCCTGTAGAGGTCGAGGTAGACGGTTTCGGGGAGGGCGACGTCGAGGCGCAGGTCGGTGAGGTCGATCCGCGTCGGAGCGATCACGGCTGCGGCGCCCTCAGTGGTGATGGCCACGTTGTAGTAGCCGCTGGTGACGCTCGAGAGGCAGGCATTGACCGTGGTGAGCGTGCCGGCACCGGCCGGCTCGAGCGGTGCCCACGTCATCAGGGTGGAGATGCAGCCGAGCAGCACAGCGACGGCAGCGGCCGTCCGTCCTCGTCGGTGCTTCTCCATGGCGTGTGACGGGCTATCCGCGGAGCGCTTGCTGCACGGCCCGGGCGATGGCTGTGTCGAAGCCGGAGCCGATCCGCGGCACCGCAGGCCTCGGGGCCGGCTCCATGGCGACGAGGTCGACGGCGAGGGCCTCGACCGGGGTCCTGGCGCTGGTGCGCTCCTCCAGCTCGGCCATCTTGGCGGCCAGGCCGGTGCGGGCTTCAGCCATCATCCTCGCCACCTCGGCGCGGCTCGCCTCGGTGGCCGCCCGGGTGCTCTCGAGCTCGTGCGCGGCCTCCCGGCGGATGGCGGCAGCCTCTTCCTCTGCCGTGATCAGGATGCGCTCCACCTTCGCTCGGGCTCGATCGAGGACCTCGGCGGCCTGGTCCCGGGTCGTCGCTGCCGTGGTCAGGACGCGCTCGGCCTCGGTCTGCGCAGCAGTGAGCAGCTGCTCGGCGAGCGCCTCCGCGTCGTCGAAGATGGCCTGGAGCTCGCGCCGCCTGTCAGCGATCCAAGCCTCGTCTCGAGCGGCTGCGAGCGAGCGGTGGCCGTTGGCTCGAGGCCGGGTGGCGATGTGGACATCTGAATCGGTCACCATGTGGCGAGCCACGTATTCGAACGGGTTGGGCAGATCATGCTCACCGGCCACGAGGGCGGCCCCGGCTGCGAAGGCCTCGCCGGAGCGCATTCCCTCGGGGATCTCGATGGGGGAGGGGTCTCGCAGGTCGACCACGGTCACGGCCCGTGCGTCGTCCTCGCCGGCTTCCTCGACGGACTCCTGCTCGGACTCCGGCGCCGGACCGAGCGCCGTCACGGCGACTGCTGGCCAGACGACCGCTGACGTGGCGCTGGCCTCCTCGGCCAGGGCAGAGTCGGGCAGGTCGACCAGCGCGGCGGTGGGGACGAAGTCCGGTTCCTGCAGCTCGACGGACTCTTCGGCGTGGGGGCCTGCTCCGTTGTGCGCCGGTTCGTGCTCGGGTTCCCCGGACGGGGCCAGAGCCGCAGCGGTGCTGGCGGACGTGGCGAGCGCGCCGTCTCGCAGGTCGATCTCCTCCTCGATGTCGGCACCGTCGTCGATGTCAGCGTCCTTGTCGTCCGCGTCAGGGCCCCACTCGTCGGCGAGGTCGCTGCGCTCGAACCGACGGCGGATCCGGTTGCGGATGCGCAGCAGGATGAGCTGGAGCAGCACGAGGCCGATGGCGATCAGCGCCCAGGGGTAGGTGGAGGTGTGCGCCGTGGCCACAGCTGGGGTGGCGAAGCCGTCGACCTTGACCACCGCCGAGTGGCGGCCGAAGGACAGGGCGTCGTAGGTGACCGGGATGTCGACGTCGACAGACTCGCCGGGCTCGATCGAACCCAGCTCGGGAGCGCGCACCACGCCGCCTGGGGTCGCGCCCTTGCCGATCGTCACGGTCACCGGGGGATCGTGGACGGCCACGTCGCCGACGTTCTCGATCGTGAAGGAGAGGGTTCGGCTGGCGCCTGCCCCGAGCCACGCCGTCCACGGTCCCGAGCCCTCGAGCTCGATGGCCGAGACCTCCACCGCCCGCTCGATCCGGTTCATCTCCGTCTGGTCCTCGAGGGGCACCACGGGGACGTCTTGCACCGCAAGCGGGGCCGTCGCAGCCGATTGATCGCTCTGGCTCGTGGCCTTGATCACGCAGGGGCAGGGGACGGGTGGCTCGGCCACGACGAGGGTGGCGCCGAAGCTGCCCGTGGTGCTCACCCCCGCGAGGGTTGCGTTGGCCTGGTGGCAGCTGCTGCTGCCGCCGCGCCCGCCGTTCCCGCACAGCTCCACGTAGACCAGCTCCGTGCCGGTCCATCCGGCACCCTCCACCAGCACCGGTTCTCCGGCTGCGGCGCCGGTGCGATCGACGGTGACGGTGGGCGGACCGTCCTGCGCGGCGGCGGTCGGTGCCGCCAGCGCGAGCAGCGCGGTGGCGCCAAGCGCCAGCAGCAGACGTCGCATCAGACCGACACCGCTTCCCGGGAGCGGGGAGTCTCGGCTGGCGGCGCCGGCGGGCTCTGGCGACGCCGGCGGATCATGCGCCAGGCGACGACGCCGGCCACGAGAACCAGGACGAGGAGGACGAAGCGCCAGGGCACCGCCCAGTAGGAGCTGGTGCCCACCACTTCGGTCTCGGTGGAGGTGATGGTGAGCTCGACGGTGATCCGTTCGAGCACCGGCAGCCCGGTGATGGTGGTGGCCCCGACGTAGTTGCTCCCGGGGAGCAGCTCGGGGAGCTCGGCTGCGGGGAGGCGCTTGATGGTGCGCCCGAACAGCCCCTTGACCTCGACCACCGCGCTCGGGGTGAGGCGGATGTTGCCGGTGTTGGACACCTCCCAGCGCACGATGGCGTCGCCGTCGTTGGCGAAGAAGGGGACCGCGAACGAGGGAGTGCTGTGCTCGACGTCGAGGCGGTCGATGCGCAGGGCGGGGGTGACCGGTCCACCGACTCGCACGTACACCCGGGCGCCCACCCGCTGGCGGACGGTGAGGTTGGGATCGGTGCTCTCCGGGTCGATCGACCCGAGATCGGAGTCGGTGGCGAGGATGGCGCCGGCGTGGTCGCCCGGCTCGGCGTCCTCGGGCACGGTGATGCTGAAGGGCACGTCGATGCGCGTGCCCGGCTCCACCGTGTAGGTCTCGGCGCCGAGGTCGATCCAGGAGCCGACGTCGGTGGAGGGCTCGCCGTCTCGGGCGGCGGTGAAGCCACCCTCGTCGCGCACGGTGAATGCGTCGGCCGAGTAGATCACGAAGTTGATGGGGCGATCGCCGAGGTTCGAGACGGCCACGGTGTCGCCGAAGGTCTCCCCCGGCTCCAGCGTGTAGACGAAGTAGTCACGCCCGCCGGGCCCGTCGGGGCCTGAGGGCTGCACGGCGAACGGTGCCGCAGGAGCGTTGACGGGCGCTTCCTCCTGGCCCTCCTGGGACGGAGCCGCGCCGGCAGTAGGAGCGACGGAGATGGCCAGCAGGAGCGCAGCAGCGATGGCGCGCAGCACGACGGAGGTGTGTCGGCGCTCGATGGGGGCCGTCTCGGCCGCCCGGCCTGTCCGCTGCATGGTTTCCTCCGTCGTGGTGGTCAGGGGTACGACGAGGGCGTGGGGGACGATGTCCCCCACGCCCTTCGAAGGGTGGGTCAGCCCACAGCTGCTAGAGCAGCGTCAGGACCAAGCCCCCGGTGTAGATGCCGGCGCCGGCGGAAGCCGGAACGCCGAGGAACAGGGAGGCGTCACACTGGAAGGTGCCGCCGCTCTGGTTGATGGGTGCGCCGCACAGGTTGTTCTGCTCCTGCAGACCACCCAAGCCGTCGGGCCCGGGGACCGTGGACGGCGGGGTAGCCGACGCCGGAGCGCCGGAGCCGGCGGTGATGAGCTGCGTCAGCCAGTCGGCGGCCGATGCGGTGTGCTCGGGTCCGGCGACCACGTGGGCCACGTCACCGGCGATCCGATCGTGCGTGATCTGCGCGGTCGGGTCCCAGCCCAGGTTGTCACCCGGGATGCAGTTGCGGTCAGGCGTGGTGACCAGACCGAAGCTGCCGGCAGCGGAGCACGCCGGCACGGTCACGCCCGGGAGGGGCGAGAACGTCGGCGTGGAGCCGGCGATGCCGATGTCGGTGACGTAACCCGTCACGTTCCAAGCGGCGGCGGTGCCACGGGCGTTGGTGACCGTGACCGGCTGGATCGCACCGGTGGACACCTGCGGCGCGCCGTTCAGGACCACCGTGGTCATGAACACCTCGCCGGGCGCCTTGTCGAAGGTCATCGTGGTGCCGACGACCGGCTGCACGATGATCTGCGTCAGGGAGCACTCCCCTGCGGTGGCGTCACACTGGTTGGCCAGCACGGAGATCGTGCCGGTCGCCGTGTTGCTGGTCAGCCCCCCGAGGTCGTCCACCGTGAAGGTGAACGTCACGGGCCCGGGATCGGTCCCCGGGGCGTCGTAGCTGTACACACCGGGTGTCGCCGTGGGCGTCAGCGTGCCGCCGGCCGGCGAGGCGGGCGACAGGGCGCTCACCGCGTAGGTCGACGGATCGATGTTGCCGTTGACGTCGGTGCAGTTGTTGGTGAGGTCGACGGTGGCCGTCTGGTTGGCGCCCACGCTGATCGTCTCATCGGTGCACACCGGAGCCGTGGGAGGGGCCGTGACGGTCACGGTCTCGAACGGCACCACCGCAGCGGGGGTGAACGTCGTTCCACTGGTCCCACCGGGCGGATCGATGATCGTGGTACCCGGTGAGCAGTCGAAGTTGGCCTTGATCAGACCGCCACCCACAGAGGCCTGCGCGAACAGGCTGCCGGCAACGGCGATGGGAGCGCCTCCCGTGCCAAGGGGCACGGACCCGAGAGCTCCCGGAGCGGCCTGGGCGAACGTGACCGGTCCACCAGACGGGGTCACCACCATGTTGGGAAGTGGCTCGCTCACCGACAGCGGGGTGGCCGCCTCGTCACCGGTGCCCGGAATGCCATCGCCGTCAGTGATGTTGGTCGTCGCGGTGATGGTGAAGTTGTCGACCTGGGTCACGGGGCCGCCGACCACTCCGGTGGCGGTGCGCGCCACGTACACGGTGGTCGGGATGTTGTTGGCTCCGGCGGTGAGCAGGCCGAGGTTGTAGCCGGCGATGAGGAGCGTCGCCGGGATGTCGACCGCAAGGGTCGAGCTGCCGAGCGTGATGTCCCCGGATCCAAGGGTGATCGGATCCGGCGCACCCTCACCAGCAAGCGTCCACACGAGGTCGCTGTAGGTCGTGGTGGCGTTGCTGAAGCACGCGTTCGTCGTCGGCTGGGTTCCGGCGTTGGCGGGCGTGGCACCGATGAGTACCGGCACCAACCCTCCCAACAGACCGATCGTGGCAAGTGCGGCGATCTTGCGCCGCTTGGAAGTTCTCAAGGGAATGTCTCCTTCGTAGGTGTTGTCCGTGGCTCGGGCAATTGTTGTTGCTTCACGGTCGCCCCGATCGGTCCATTTGGAACCAATAGGTGATCGACCGCTTTCGGAGAAGTGCGAAAACGACAGACGAGCAGCCGACAAGGCTGCTGCTGCGGTTCGTCCACCCCCTCCCC
>JBPPMN010000048.1:0-32307 GCA_051306055.1 Acidimicrobiales bacterium | reverse complement strand
CTCGGCCCCGAAGAGGTGTTCGACATCCCGTTCACGTCGGTCAGCTCGTTCGTGCTGCTGATGAGCTCGCTCACCATGGCGCTGGCCGTGGCCTCGATCAGCCGGGGAGACGTCCACCGCAACCGGGTGTGGCTGGCCACCACCGCCATGCTCGGCGCCGTGTTCATCGGCGGCCAGGTCTACGAGTTCACGACCTTCTACCGGGAGGGCCTCGGCTACACCACCAACATCTTCGCCTCGGCCTTCTACACCCTCACCGGATTCCACGGCGTGCACGTCACCGTCGGCATCATCATGCTGATGTCGCTGCTGGTGATGTCGCTGCGCGGCAACCTCGGACCCGACCGAGCCGAGACCGTCGAGGTCATCGGCCTGTACTGGCACTTCGTCGACATCGTGTGGGTCATCATCTTCACGATCGTCTACCTGATCCCGTAGGACACGATGAGCACCAGCACCGCCACCGAGCCGAACCCGCCGTCGACCGCCGAGGTCGAGGAGCACGCCCACGACCACCCCAGCGACTGGACGTACGTGAGGATCGCCCTGATCCTCGGGGTGATCACCGCGGTCGAGGTGGCCACCTACTTCACCGAGCTCACGCTGGTCATCACGCTGAGCCTCATCGCCATGATGGTGGCCAAGTTCATCATCGTGGCCGGCTTCTTCATGCACCTGAAGTTCGACAACCCCCTGTTCAAGCGGGTGTTCGTCTTCGGCCTGTTCCTGGCCCTGGCGGTGTTCATCGTGCTGCTCTTCGCCTTCGAGTTCTTCAGCGAAGACAACCTCAAGTACCTCCGGCCGTGACATGACCCTCGCCCAGCAGGCCCAGAGCGCCGACTTCTGGCGCTGGGTGCCGCACCCCGAGGTGTGGCTGCTGGTGGGCGGCCTGGTGGGCCTCTACGTGTACGCCGCCCGGGTCATCGGACCGAAGGTGGTGCCCGCCGGCACCGAACCCGTCACGCGATCGCAGAAGCGCTGGTTCGCCCTCGGCATCCTCCTGCTGTGGGTGGCCACCGACTGGCCGGTCCACGACATCGGGGAGCAGTACCTCTACCTCGTGCACATGGGCCAGCACACCGTCCTCACCCTGGTGATGCCGCCCGTGCTGCTGATGGCCACCCCCGAGTGGCTGGCCCGCCTCGTGATCGGCAACGGCGCGGTGAGCCGCTGGGTGCACCGGCTGGCCCGCCCGGTGCCCGCCGCACTGGCCTTCAACGCCGTGGCGCTGCTCTCGCACTGGCAGCTGATCGTCAACACCTCCTCGCAGAACGGCCTGTTCCACTACGGCATGCACACCGTGATCGTGGTCACCGCCTTCCTCCTGTGGATCCCCGTGTTCGGCCCGCTGCCCGAGCTGCGCATCTCGATGCCGGCGCAGATGCTCTACCTGTTCGTCACGTCGATCGTGCCCACCGTCCCCGGCGCCTGGCTCACCTTCGCCGAGGGCGCCCTCTACTCCGCCTACGACACCCCCGACCGCCTCTGGGGCCTGTCGGTCACCACCGACCAGCAGGTGGCCGGGCTGTTCATGAAGCTCGGGGCCGGCACCTACTTGTGGGTGATCATCGCCGGCATCTTCTTCACCTGGGCCAGCCGCCACGGCGACGCCGGCCAGCGCGGGGTGGTGCCCTCCGAGCGCGACATCCTCACCTGGGACCAGGTGCAGCGGGAGTTCGACCAGCACCCCGCGGCGAGCGAGGAACCTCAGCCCGGAGGGTGACCCAGCGGGTCCACTCGCGACCCAGGTTTTGAGTCATCGCGAACCCGGTCGCTAGGTTGCCTGCCGGTCTGGGTCGCCGATCGGCGCGCCCGCAACGCCCCTGACGCCAACGAGAGGATCCACACCCGTGGACGCTGTCCCCTATCTGGCCGGTCTGTCGGCCATCGCCGGCCTGGTCCTGGCCTTCTACTTCTTCGGGAAGGTGAAGGCGGCCGATCCCGGCAACGAGCGGATGGTCCAGCTGATGAACGCCATCCAAGAGGGCTCCCGGGCCTTCCTGCGGCGGGAGTACACCTGGGTCGCCGGCTTCGTCGTGATCATGACGGTGCTCATCGTCGCCTTCCTCGACTACGGCCGCCCCTGGGGCGCCATCGCCTACGTGTCCGGCGCCATCCTGTCGGCGCTGGCCGGCTTCGTGGGCATGACGGTGGCCACCATGGCCAACGCCCGCACCGCGCAGGCGGCCCAGAGCGGCGGCGCCCGCGAGGCCCTGCCGCTGGCCTTCCGCGGCGGTGCCGTGATGGGCTTCACCGTGGCCGGCTTGGCCCTCCTCGGCCTGGCGGTGAGCTACGTGCTCTACGTCGAGGTCCTCGAGGTCGACGATCCCTTCAGCGTTCTGACCGCCTTCGGCCTCGGGGCCAGCTCCATCGCCCTGTTCTCCCGCGTGGGCGGCGGCATCTACACCAAGGCGGCCGACGTCGGCGCCGACCTCGTGGGCAAGGTCGAGGCCGGCATCCCGGAGGACGACCCCCGCAACCCCGCCACCATCGCCGACAACGTGGGCGACAACGTGGGCGACGTGGCCGGCATGGGCGCCGACCTCTTCGAGTCCTACGCCGGGTCGATCATCGCCCCGATCGCCCTGGCCGCGTTCATCCCGTTCCTCATCGTCAACGGCGCCGAGGTGCCGATCACCCTCGACCGGGTCCCCGAGCTGTTCGTGTTCCCGCTGGCCATCGCGGCGGTGGGCATGATCGCCTCGATCATCGGCGCCTTTATGGTGAAGTCCTCGGGCTCCACCAGCGTGCACGAGCTGGGCAAGGCCCTGCACCGCGGCACCAACACCGCGGCGGCCATCACCGTCGTGGCCGTCGTCGGCCTGGCCTACGCCCTGCTCGACGGCAGCGAGGCCATCGAGAACTGGTGGGGCCTGCCCATCTCTGTGGTCGGCGGCCTCCTCGTGGGCTACGCCATCGGCAAGGTGGCCGAGATCTGGACCTCCGACGAGTACGGCCCGGTGAAGAAGATCGCCCAGCAGGCTGAGACCGGCCCCGCCACCACCATCCTCGGCGGCATCTCCGCCGGCATGGTCTCGGTGTGCGCCTCCGTGATCCTCGTGGTCATCGGCGTGGGCGTGGCCTACTGGGGCGGCGAGCAGGCCGTCGAGGGCCTGGGCATCTACGGCATCGCGCTGGCCGCCATCGGCATGCTGGCCACCACCGGAGTCGTCGTGTCGGTCGACGCCTACGGCCCCATCGCCGACAACGCCGGCGGCATCGCCGAGATGGCGCACCTCCCCCCGGAGGTGCGCGAGGTCACCGACAGCCTCGACTCGCTCGGCAACACCACCGCCGCTGTGGCCAAGGGCTTCGCCGTCGGCTCGGCTGCCCTCACCGCTCTGGCCCTGTTCAAGGCCTTCGAGGCGTCTCTCCTGGTGGAGGGTCACACCCTCAGCCTCAACGTGGGCGAGGTCGAGGTGTTCATCGGCCTCTTCCTCGGCGCCATGCTGCCGTTCCTGTTCGCCGCCCTCACGATCGACGCTGTCGGCCGGGCCGCCAACAAGATGATCGAAGAGGTGCGCCGCCAGTTCCGCGAGATCCCGGGCCTGCGCGAGGGCAAGGAGGGCGTGGAGCCCGAGTACGCGAAGTGCGTTGACATCTCCACCGCCGCCGCCCTCAAGGAGATGCTCATCCCCGGTGGCCTCGCCATCGTCGTCCCGCTGGTCATCGGCTTCGTCGACGTCGACGCCCTCGGCGGGTTCCTGGCCGGTGCGCTCGTCACCGGCTTCTGCCTGGCCATCTTCATGGCCAACGCCGGCGGCGCCTGGGACAACGCCAAGAAGTACATCGAGGCCGGTGCCCACGGCGGCAAGGGCTCCGAGCCCCACAAGGCCGCCGTGGTGGGCGACACCGTGGGCGATCCGTTCAAGGACACGTCGGGCCCGGCCATGAACATCCTGATCAAGGTCATGACCATCGTGAGCCTGATCTTCGCCAGCGCCTTCGTCTGATCCAGCGCTGAGAGCACTGTCCGAGGGGGGATCGGCCCAGGCGGCCGGTCCCCCCTCGCTGCATCACGGCCCACTTCACAGATCTGGCGTCGGATCCGGGCGCGCGGCGCCCGATCCTGACGCCGGATCTAGGGGTCGGCGTCGCGCCCCCACCCGGCGTGGAAGAACGGGTGGCCGGCATGGCGCAGCGCGTCGAGCTCGGCGCCGCTGGAGCGGAAGGTCAGGACCATCGCACTGACCTCGCGGCCCACGAGCCGGGCCAGGAAGTCGGGCTCGCCCTGCTCCACGGCCAGCACGTGGGCGAAGGTGCGCTTGCGCACCCGCCACCGAACGCCGGTCCAGGCCGGTTCCTCGAAGGCCTCCGGGAGCGCAAGGCAGATCGGGCGCAGCCGGGCGAGCACGACCGGGTCCACGTCGTCGGCCTCGATGCTCGCCATCCGGCAGAGGGTACGGAACCGCGGTGCCAGCCGGTGTCAGCGATGTGGCGGTGGCCTACTCCCAGCGGAAGAGGCGGGTGGCGGCCACCGGCGCGGCGAGCGCCCAGAGGGCCAGCACCGCCCAGGCCCGACCTGGTGCCTCGATGCCGGCGGTGAGCGAGGCGCGCACCGTCTCGGCCAGGGCCGTGCTGGGCAGCACCTCGGCCACGGACCGCAGCGGCCCCGGGAGCTCGTCGAGCGGGATGACCATGCCCGAGAGGAGCAGCAGCACCAGGTAGAGCCCGTTGGCGGCGGCCAGGGCCACCAGCGCCTTGAGCGAGCCAGCCAGGCACAGCCCGAGGCCGGCGCAGGCGGCGGTGCCCAGCAGCACTGCGGCGAGGAACGGTCCGATGGCGGGGTCGGGGTCCCATCCGAGCGCCAGGGCCACGACCGCCAGCACGCTGAGCTGTGCCACCTCCACCACCAAGACGGCCAGGCCCTTGGCGGCGAGGAGGCGGGGCCGGCCCAGCGGAGTGGCCCCCAGCCGCTTCAGCACGCCGTACTCCCGCTCGAACCCTGTGGCGATGGCCAGGTTCACCAGTGCGGTCGACAGCACGGCCAGGGCCAGGACCCCGGGGGCCAGGAAGTCGATGGGCTCGCCCTCGATGGGGAGCACGTCGACGTTGGCGAAGAAGGCCAGCAGCAGGACGGGGATGCCGAGCGTGAGCAGCAGCGACTCACCGTTGCGGGACAGCAGCGCCAGCTCCAGGCGGAGGTGGGCCAGCAGCGGCCTCATCGTCGCCGTTCCCGCTTGGACGGCGCCGCGCCGGCCGGACCGGGGGCTGCCGCCGTCTCGGCGGTGAGCCGGAGGAAGACGTCCTCGAGCCGCTGGCGCCCGGCCCGCAGGTCGGCGAGGGGGAGGTCGTGCTCGGCCAGCCAGGCGGTGAGGGCGGCGACCAGCGTCGGCGTGCCGGCCGCTCTCACCAGGTACTCGCCCGGGAGCGCCTCGGTGACCAGCGCCTCGCCCTCGACGGTGCGGTTCGCCAGCGGAGCGAGGCGGGCGGCGAGGGCCACCACGTCGAGCCCGTGCGGTGCCCCGAAGCGCACCTCGTCGGGCCCGGCGCCCGCCATCAGCTGGGCCGGGCTCCCGGCGGCCACCACGCAGCCGTGATCGAGGATCACCACGTGGTCGGCCAGCTTCTCGGCCTCGTCGAGGTCGTGGGTGGTGAGCACGACCGTGACCCCGTCGTCGCGCAGACCCGCCACGACCTGACGGATGGCCTGGCGGCCCTGCGGGTCGACTCCCGAGCCCGGCTCGTCGAGGAACGCCACCTGGGGTCGGCCCACCAGCGCCAGGGCCAGGGCCAGCCGGCGCTGCTCCCCACCCGAGATCTGCCGCCACGTGCGCCGCTCCAGACCGGTGAGGCCCACCCGTCCGAGCAGGGGGACCGGATCGAGCGGGTCGTCGTAGAGGGCGGCGGCGTGGCGCAGCGCCTCGAGCACCCGCACGCCTGGACCCACCCCGCCCGCCTGCAGCATCACCCCGATGCGGCGGGTGAGGGCCCGGTGATCGCCCATCGGATCGAGCCCGACCACCGAGGTGGTGCCGGCGTCGGGTCGGCGGAAGCCCTCCAGCACCTCCATGGTGGTGGTCTTCCCGGCACCGTTGGGCCCCAGCACGGCGGTGATCTGCCCCGCCTGGGCCTCGAAGGAGGCGCCGGCCACGGCCTCCACGTCGCCGTAGCGGACGGTCAGGTCGTGCACCTCGACGGCGGCCATCACCGCAGGACGCTACCGGCCGCCCAGGCCCGCCCCGCCCAAGGGGCGAGCTCCGGGTGAATGGCTGGCGGGCAGCCGTGGCGGCGCCACTACCGTCGGGTCCATGCTCGACATCCGCCGCTTCCGCACCGAACCCGACGCCGTGCGCGCCGGGCTCTCCCGGCGCGGCGGCGACGCCGTCGAGCACGTCGACCGCATCGTGGAGCTCGACGAGCAGCAGCGGGCGATGGGGACGCAGCGCGACGAGCTGCGGGCCCGGGTCAAGGTGCTGTCGAAGGATGTCGGTCGTCTCCGGGGTCAGGGCGACGCCGCGGCGGCCGAGGCCCTGATGGCCGAGAGCCGAGCTCTCGGCGACGAGGAGCAGGTGCTGGGCGCCCAGGTCGACGCGCTGGCCAGCGAGCTCCACGAGCTCCTCCTGCGCACGCCGAACCTGCCCGCCGCCGACTGCCCCGACGGCGCCGGCGAGGACGACAATTTGGTGCTGCGCACCGAGGGCCACGACCCGGGCGCCTACGGCGAGCACCAGCGCGTGCCCCACTGGGACATCGGCACCGAGCTCGGGATCCTCGACGGCGAGCGGGCGGCCAAGATCTCGGGTTCGATGTTCATGCTCTACCGGGGTTGGGGGGCGCGCCTGCTGCGGGCCATGGTGCAGCTGAGCCTCGATCGCAACGCCGACGCCTACGAGGAGATCCGCCCGCCCACCCTGGTGCGCACCGACACCATGATCTCCACCGGCCACCTCCCGAAGTTCGAGGAGGAGGCGTATCACATCGAGCGCGACGACCTCTGGGCCATCCCCACCGCCGAGGTGCCGCTCACCTCGCTGCACCGCGACGAGGTGCTGGCCGAAGCCGACCTGCCGTTGCGCTACACCGCCTACACCTCGTGCTTCCGTCGTGAGGCCGGAGCGGCCGGCCGCGATACGCGTGGGCTCCTGCGCAGCCACGAGTTCGACAAGGTGGAGCTGCTGGCCGTGGCCGCGGGTGCCGAGCAGGCCATGAAGTGCCAGGAAGACGTGCTGGCCCGCAGCGAGTCGCTCCTCACCGACCTGGGTCTCGCCTACCGGGTGCTCGACCTCTGCACTGGCGACATCGGCGGCTCGGCTGCCCGAACCTGGGACCTCGAGGCCTACGCGCCAGGATGCGACCTCTGGCTCGAGGTCAGCTCGGTGTCGTGGTTCGCCGACTACCAGGCCCGCCGGGCCAACATCCGCTTCCGCCCCACCGGCGGCAAGGGCACCGAGGTGTGCCACACCGTCAACGGCTCGGCCATGGGGTGGCCTCGCACCGTGGCCGCCTACCTCGAGACGCACCGCCAGCCCGATGGCTCGATCGCCGTCGTCGAGTGCCTGCAGCCCTACCTGGGCGGGGTCACCCGCTTCGCCCGGCGCTGAGCGCCCGAGGCCCGCACTGACCACTGGGCCCCTCGCGGCACTAACGTCGGCTGCGCCGCCGCCGGCCGTTCGCCGGATCACCAGTGTTGCAGGAGCTCACCGTGCAGAAGTTTCTGGCCTCCATGGCCATCACCCTCGGCAAGCGTGCGCCGATCGTCGCCCTGATCGCCCTGCTCGTCACGGTCGCCCTTGGCTTCGGTGCCACGAAGCTCGAGTTCGCCACCGGGCAGGACAGCTACCTCAACACCGACGAAGACATCTACATCGACAACGTGGCCTACCAGGACCTCTTCGGGGGCCAGGCCATGCTCACCCTCTTCACGATGGAGGAGGGCAAGACGGTCGTCGACCTCTTCACGTCGGGGAACCTCGCCGCGATGAGCGAGATCGAGGCGGCCCTCGCCGACCAGGAGGGCGTGCTCTCGGTGGTCACCCCGACCACCGCGCTGCAGTTCACCCAGAACATCGTGACCACGGCCCCCGACGGCGAGATCACCGAGGACGTGACCGCCAGCGTGGCCGGCATCGCCCTCCTCGGCGCCCGCGAGCGCGAGCCCGACGAGGCCGCCAAGGCGATCCGTCTCGACGACGCCACCGCCACCCTGACCCGTCTCAACGAGGTCCTGGTCGAGGACCGCAACTTCGACAACCCGGCCTGGGTCGAGTTCCTGCTGACCGACAACCGGGGCGAGATCCGCAAGGCCCTGCGCCCGTTCTTCCCCGACCTCCAGCACGCCCAGCTCGTCACCCGGCTCACGGGCAACGCCGACATCGAAGAGGAGGGGGCGGCCAGCGAGGCGGTGGTGGCGGCCGTCGAGGCCCAGGACTTCGAGAACGCCTCCGTGCTCACCACCGGCGCGCCGGTGCTGCTCAAGGACATCAACGACTACCTGAAGGGCGGGTTCCTCGCCCTCGGTGGCATCGCCGTGGTGCTGATGGTCCTCATCCTGATCGCGGCCTTCCGGGTGCGCTGGCGCCTGCTGTCGCTCGGGGTGGTCCTCATCGGCATCATCTGGGCCTTCGGCCTGGCCGGCTACCTCGGCATCCCGTTGTCGGTGGTCACGATCTCGGGCCTGCCCGTGCTGCTCGGGGTGGGCATCGACTTCGCCATCCAGATGCACAGCCGGGTGGAGGAGGAGGTGCAGCTCGATCGCGAGCTCCACCCGATCCAGGAGACCACCACCAACCTGGTCGGCCCGCTGCTCATCGCCACCACGGCCGGCGTGGTGTCCTTCCTGGCGCTCCTGCTGGCCCGGGTCCCGATGATCCGGGAGTTCGGCGTCCTGCTCGCCCTCGGCCTCGTCGTGGTCCTGATCGCCGACGTGGTGCTCACCACCACGGCGCTCGGGTACCGCGAGTTCCGGCAGCCCACGCCGGAGCGCGACTACACCACCGACGCCATCGGCCGCGGCATCGTGAAGCTGGGTTCGCTGCCCCGCAAGGCGGTCCCGATCATCGCTCTGGTGTCGGTCGGCGTCTTCGTGGGCGGCGCCATCGTCGACCCGCTCCTCGAGCTGCAGACCGACCCCGAGGAGTGGGTCGACCAGGACAGCGAGGTCATCGCCGACCTCGACGTGCTCCGGGAGGAGGTTGGCTCGTCGTCGGAGCTCGGGATGTTCGTGGAGTCCGACGACGTCTTCAGCGACGAGAACGTCGAGTTCGTCCACGAGTTCGCCACCGGCTCGCTCGAGGAGCACGATCTCCTGCTCACCGCCTCGAGCATCGTGACCACGGTGAGCTTCCTCATCGAGATCCCCGACACGACTGTGCTGGCGCCCACCGGGGAGGACGTCGCCAACGCCTACGCGGTGGCGCCTGACGCCATCAAGGCGTCCACCGTGGCGGCCGACGAGAGCGCGCTCAACCTCATCTTCCGCACCGGCGCCGGGCCCCTGCAGGACCGCGCCGTGGTGGTCAACGACATCCGCGACACCGTGTCGCCGCCGGAGGGCGTGAGCGCCACCCCGTCGGGGCTCGCCGTGGTGGGCGTGGGCCTGCTCGAGAACCTGGAGGCCAACCGCACGCTGCTCACCTATGTGGCCCTCGGCGCGGTGTTCCTGTTCCTGACCCTGCGCCTCAAGAGCCTGATCCGTGGGCTGCTGTGCATGATCCCGGTCCTGATGGGCGTGGGCGCCACCTCGCTGGTGGCCTATGCGGCGGGGTTCAAGCTGAGCCCGCTCACGGCCCTCGGAGGGCCCCTCGTGATCGCCGCCTGCACAGAGTTCACGTCGCTGATCCTCACCCGTCACATGGAGGAGCGCCGCCGCGGGTTGACGGCCCAGGAGGCGGCGGACCTGGCCGCCGCCCGCACCGGGCGGGCCTTCGCCGCCTCGGCGCTGGCCACCATCGCCGGTGTCGGGGTGCTGGCCACCTCGCCGCTCCCGCTCCTGCGCGACTTCGGCATCATCACCTCGATGAACGTCAGCGTGGCGCTGCTGTCAGCCCTCGTGATCCTGCCGCCGCTCATGGTGTGGGCCGACGACCGTGGCTGGGTGCACCGGGGGTCCGGCGACGAAGACCTCTCCGATCCCGCGGAGGTGCGCCGCAAGCGCGCAGAGCCGCTCCGGGCCGACCCCAGCTGACCCTCGACGCAACGCGACGGTGCCCGGACCAGGAGCGATCCTGATCCGGGCACCGATGCCGTCGAGGCCGCCCGCAGGCGGGCGACGGCGGGACTAGATGAGGCCCTTCTCCTCCAGCCAGGCCTGCGCCACGTCGGCCGACTCCTCCTTGTCGATGTCGGTGGCCACGTTCCAACCGATGAGGTCTTCGGTGGTCAGCATGGCGCTGAGCTCGTCGACGGCGTCCTGCAGAGCGTCGCCGTAGGCATCGGCCAGCTCCATCCGCAGAACCGGCACGATGTTGTCGGCGGACAGGATGCCGAGGTCGTCCTCCAGCACCACGAAGTTGCCGCTGTCGATCTCCGGAGCGGTGGTCTGGTACTGGGCGGCCTGCACGGTGCCGGCCTCGAGGGCGGCGGTGAGCGGCGGGCCGTACTCCAGGGTGGTGAACCCGGCGAACTCGATCCCGTAGAGGTCGGGGTCCTCGTAGCCCAGGAGGCAGTCGAGCCGCTCCGCGCACTGCGCGGAGCCGCCGAGGGTCACCTGGTCCTCGATGGCCTTGAGGTCGGAGATGGTGGTGAGGTCGTTGTCCTCCGCGAACGACTTCAGCACCACGAGAGCGTTCTTGTCCTCGGCCGGCGAGTAGTCGAAGGCCGCGAGGTCGACGCCCTCGAGGGCGGTGGTGAGCCGCTCGTAGGTCTCGTCGGCATCAGACGATGCCTCGCCCTCGGGGTCGAGGAAGCTCGCCGCGCTGCCGGTGTAGTCGATGATGAGGTCGACGCCGTCGCTCTGGAGGCTCGGGTACACCTGGTCGCGGAAGCCGTTGGCCGGCTGGATCTCCACGTCGAAGCCCTTCGCCTCGAGGTACTGGCCGTAGACCTCGGTGAGGGTGCGGCTCTCGGCGAAGTCCTGGGGGGCCATGCGGATCGTGGGGCCGTCGGGCGCTTCGGTGTCGTCGCCGCCGGAGGCAGCGGGGGTGGAGTCGTCGTCGTCCCCACACGCCGCGCCCACGAGGGCCAGGGTGAACAGGAGCGCGAGGGGCGCTCTCCATCGGGAGGTGGTCATGGTTGGTGTTCCTTTGCTGGTTGGGTGGTCGGTAAGGGAGATCGGCATCAGATCGGTGCGGCCCGGAGCCGGCGGCGCAGTGGCCCACCTGCGGTGGCGCGCCGTTGGCGCAGGCCCCGCGGCGTGACGAGGCGGCTGATCAGCACGAGGGACAGCTCCGCGGCGATGGCCACCCCGGTGACGAGCAGCGCGCCCGCCTGCACCTGGTAGATGTCGCGGTTGCCGAGGCCCTGGCGGATGTACGCGCCCAGGCCCTCGCCGCCGAAGAAGGCGCCCAGCGGCTCGGTGGCGATGATCTGCACGGCCGCGGTGCGCACCCCGGCCAGGATCACCGGGAGGGCCAGCGGCAGCTCCACCTTCGCCATGAGCGCGAGGTGGGTGAACCCCATGGCCCGAGCGGCGCCCACCGCTCCGTCGTCGACGCCCCGCACCGCGGCGTAGGTGTTGGTGAACACCGGCGGCAGGCCGAGCAGCACGAGGGCGATCAGGATCGGCCAGGGCTCGAGGCCGTAGCCGTTCTGCAGCGACACGATCACCAGGACGCCCACCACGGTGACGGTGGGGACGGCCCGCCCGATGTTCACCACCCATGCGGCGGCCAGCTCTGCCTTGCGGTGGTGGGCCAGCACGACGGCCAGCGGCACGGCGATGGCCACGACCACCACCACGGCCGCCATCGAGTGCCAGACGGTGAGCCAGATCTGGTCGGGGATGGCGCCGGAGCGGGCCCGCGGCTCGGCGAGGGTGAACCATTCGATGACGTTGCTGGGCTCCTCGGGCGCCTGGCCCAGGAGGGCGGCGATCACAGCACGCCTCGGCGTCGGGCCCACGGGGTGAGGAGCACCTCGAGGCGGTGGAAGAGGAGGTCGAGCACGATGGCCAGCAGCACCGACAGCACCGAGCCCACCACGATCTTCGTGTAGTACTGCGTGCCGTAGCCGTCGAAGATGAGGCGTCCGAGGCCGCCCAGCTGGATGATGGCCGTGATGCCCACGAGCCCCACGGTGGTGACGGTGGCCACCCGGATGCCGGCGATGATCACGGGCAGCGCGAGCGGCAGCTCCACGGTGAGGAGGCGGCGCGTGCGCGACATGCCGAGGCCGTCGGCGGCATCGGTGATGGCGTCGGGCACGCCGTCGATGCCGGCCACGATGTTCCGCACGAGGATGAGCAGCGTGTAGCTCACCAGCGCGATCTGGGCCGAGCGCACGTTGCCCAGCTGGGTCACCAGCAGGCCGAAGAGCGCCACGCTCGGAATCGTGTAGAGGAACCCGGCGAAGGCCGTGATCGGCGCGAACGTCCACCGGAAGCGCAGGGCGAGGGCAGCCATGGCCGACGCGATGGCGATCCCCACGAGCACGGCGCTGAAGGTGAGCGTGAGGTGCTCCCAGGTGGCGTCGCGCAGCTCCGTGCGCGTGCCCTCGCGCAGGAACACCCACTCCCAGCGGATGAGTGGGTTGGTGGCTTGGGTATCGAGGCTCAGCTGCGAGATCCGCACGGCCGCCCACGCCACGAACGCGGCCGACGCGGTGATGGCCACGCCCCAGCGGACGGCCCGACGGGACGTCATCGGGCCAGCCCCCGGCGGATGGCCTCGAGCTCGACGATGCCGGAGAAGCCGCCCTGGGCATCCTCCACCACCGCGGCCGCGCTCCGAGACGTGAGGATCACCTCCAGCACCTGTCGCAGCGTGCTGTCGGTCTGCACCCGGGCGGCCGGAGGGACCGGGTGGAGGTCGGCCAGCGAAGCACCGCTGGCCACCTCTTCGGCGGTGACCCAGCCGGCGAAGAGGTCGCCGTCGACGAGGCCCAGCCAGTCGCCGCCGGTAGCGGCCAGCCGGGCGCGTGCGGCGTCGATGTCGGCGGTGGTGCGATCGATCCACGGTCCGCCGCCCAGGTCGAGGTCGGCCACGGTGCTGAGCGACAGCCGTTTGATGCTGCGCTCCCCGCCGAGGAACTCCGCCACGAACTCGTTGGCCGGTTCGGCGAGGAGCTCGTCGGGGCTGGCGAACTGCTCGAGCACGCCGCCCACGTTGAGGACGGCCACGCGGTCGCCCAGCGCCACCGCTTCGTCGATGTCGTGGGTGACCAGCACGATGGTCTTGTGCACCTTGGCCTGGAGGTCGAGCAGCTCCCGCTGGAGGCGGGTGCGCACGATGGGGTCGACCGCACCGAAGGGCTCGTCCATCAGGAGCACCGGGGGGTCGGCGGCCAGTGCTCGGGCCACCCCCACCCGCTGCTGCTGTCCGCCGGACAGCTCGGCCGGGTAGCGGTCGAGCAGGTCGTGGTCGAGGCCCACGAGGTCGACCAGCTCCTCCACGCGCTCGCCGGTGCGGCGCCGATCCCAGCCGAGCATCCTCGGCACGGTCGCCACGTTCTGGGCGATGGTGCGGTGGGGGAACAGGCCGACCTGCTGGATCACGTAGCCGATGCTGAGCCGGAGCTCGGTGACGGGCTGCTCGCGGATGTCGCGCCCGTCGATGGTGATGGTGCCGGCGCTGGGCTCGATCAGGCGGTTGATCATGCGCAGGGTGGTGGTCTTCCCGCAGCCCGAGGGTCCGATCAGCACCGAGATCGAGCCGCCGGGAACCTCGAGGTCGAGGGGCTCGACGGCCGGGGTGGACGATCCGGGGAAGGTCTTCGAGACGCCGGCCAGCGCGATGCTGGCTCCGGAGGTCACGGGTGGGTCACCACCGGCGCGCTGAGCGGTAGGAGCGGTCGCTCCTCGCCTGCGGATCCACCCCGCTCATCGCGGTTTCCGGAAGTCCGCCCGCAGCGCCCTGTCCGCAGGACGCATCGCTGGGTCTTGATCCCCTGACCCTACCGGCTGGACCCGGCGCCCAGCCGCCGGGCCGCTTCGCGTTGTTCCTCTGGTACCCGCGGTAATGGACCGTTCGGCCCATCTGTCGCACTGGCGCAGCCGGTACGTTGAGGAGGTGGCGAACTCGCCCCCCGATGCTCGGCGGACATCGGTCCTGGTGGCCGACGACGACGCGCGCTTCCGCTCCGTCCTCGTCGCCGTGCTCGAAGGCGACGGCTACCTGGTGGTGGCCGAGGCGGTCGACGCCCAGTCCACCCTTCTCCAAGATCAGCTCCACCACCCCGACATCGTGGTGCTCGACCTCGTGATGCCCGGGTCCGACGGCCTGAGCACGGCTGAGGCCCTCCTCGCGACCGAGCCCCGGCGTCCGGTGGTGGTGATCTCGAGCCTGTTCGACCCGGTCGTGGAGCAGGAGGCGGTTCGGCTCGGCGCCTGGTACATCGAGAAGGCCGAGGGGGTCGAGGCCCTGGAGCACACGTTGGCCAGCGCGGTCGGCGTGAGCCACCGCCCAGGCTGAGCTCTGGCAGCATCGGGGCGTGGACCTCGAAGCGAAGCGCGTGGAGTACGAGAGCAGCGGACTCGACATCGACGGCGTCGACCCTGATCCCTTCGTCCAGGTGGAGCGCTGGCTCACGGAGTGGGCGGCGGTGGCCCCCAACGAGCCCACCGCCGTGGTGCTGGCCACCGCCGGCGCCGACGGCGCTCCCACCGCTCGCACGGTGCTGCTGCGC
Organism: Acidimicrobiales bacterium; assembly: GCA_051306055.1. Lineage (GTDB taxonomy): Bacteria > Actinomycetota > Acidimicrobiia > Acidimicrobiales > VFJN01 > VFJN01. Next base: position 17,586 of record JBPPMN010000048.1, on the reverse strand, counting down.
GGCCTCGACGATCGAGGTTTCACGGTCTTCAGCAGCTACGACAGCCGCAAGGGCCTCGACCTGGCCGCCAACCCGCAGGCCACGCTCCTGTTCGCCTGGGTGCCGCTCCTGCGCCAGGTCAACGTCCGCGGCCCCATGCAGCCGATCGACCGGGCCGAGAGCGAGGCCTACTTCGCCAGCCGCCCCCGGGGCAGTCAGCTGGCCGCCTGGGCCTCACAGCAGTCGAGCGTCCTGGCCGACCGGTCCACCCTGGAGGCCCGCTTCGCCGAGGCCGACGAGCGCTTCGCCGGCAGCCCCGTCCCGTGTCCGCCCTACTGGGGCGGCTACCGCCTGGCCCCCACCGCGATCGAGCTCTGGCAGGGCCGTCCCAACCGGATGCACGACCGCCTCCGATACGAGCGCCCCGACCCCACGTCCCCCGACTGGCAGATCGTCCGCCTCAGCCCCTGAAGCCTCGACCGCGCCGTCTGTGAAGGGTTGCTCGCAGCAGAGCGGGGGTTTCGTTCACAGAGCCGCGGGCGATCCGCCAGACCGGCGGACTGTGAAGGGTTGCTCGCACCGGAGCGCGGCTCTCGTGCACAGACGCGGGGGTAGGGGTCAGGGCCAGGTGCGGGCTGCTTCGACCAGGCCGGCCACCACGTCTTGGCCGTGGGGGACGGGTTCGGTGTCGGCGAGGTCGGCCCACATCGGCACGGTGCGGCTCCGGGTGCGGGGCGGGAGCTCCAGCTGCACGCCACCGCCACGAGGGTGGTTCACCGGGTTGCGGGGGTGGACACCTCGCAGCTCTCGAGGGATCTCGTCGAGGTCGTCGACCACGCGGTAGCCGGGCAGCGCGTCGCGCAGGTGGCCGGCGAGGTGCCGGGCCAGGGTGCGGTTGGTGCCGCCGAGGAGGAGCGTGGTGAACATCCCCTCGCGCCCGAACCCGTGCAGCGCGATGGCCACCTCGACGTGCTCGAGGAAGGCTGCCAGGCGAGGCGAGTCGTCAGCGGACACCTCCACCGAGGGGATGTGCCACCGCAGCCCCGGCGGTTGCCGCACCGCGTAGAGCGAGGCACCGGACGTCGCGGCGGCCTCGGCGGCGAGGACGTCGGTGCCCTCCTCGAGGCTTCCCCCGTGGAAGGCCATGAAGCCGAAGGCGGACCGCAGCTCGAGGTCTTCCTCCACCCCCTCGTGGGCGAGGAGCTCGGCGAACCGGCCCATGGTCAGGACCGGCGGGCGGAGCGCAGCCCGAAGGTGAGGCTCAGCACCACGACCAGCCCCAGCGACAGCAGCAGCCCGAGGCGGGTGGCCCCGATCTCGTTCACCCAGCGGGCCGCGCTGTCGGACCACCCGGTCACCACGTCGACGGCCTGCGAGCCCTCGCCCAGGTCACCGGCCCGCACCCGGCGCTCGTACCAGCCGTAGTGGGCCAGGTAGGCGCCGGCCACCACGAGCAGCAGGCCCGAGGCGCGGGTGACGTGGGGGAGCACCTGGCGCAGCCGCGTGACGAGCCCGAGTCGGGCCATGCCGAGGCTGACGGTGAGGGCGAGCAGCACGAGGGTCATCCCGAGGGAGTAGGCGGCGAAGCTCCCGAGGCTGGCCAGGGCCGACTCCCGCCGGAACGTGCCGGCGACGGTGGCGATGAAGAGGGGGAGCGCGCAAGACAGCGACGCGATGGCGTAGGACACGCCGAACACGAACATCGACCGGCCGTCGCGGGTGCGGCCGCCGCGCGACAGCTTGGGCAGGTTCACCACGGGCTGGTAGCCGCGCAGCATCGCCACGCCCAGCACCACGAGGCCGGCGCCGATCACCATCGTGAGGACCGCGCTCCACTCGTAGACCTGCGTGTTGAGGTTGTGCACCACCAGCCCGATCACGCTGAACACAGCGATGAAGCCGGCCGACACGGCGAGGCCGACGCCCAGCGAGCGGCTGAGGCTGGCACGGGTGCCGCCCCCGGAGCCCTCGAGGCCGAGGAAGTAGCCGACGTAGGCGGGCAGCATGGCGAAGCCGCAGGGGTTCACCACCGCCAGCATCCCCGAGGCGAAGGCCACGGTGAGGGTCTGGCCGCTCACCGGTCGCTCACGATCCGACGGCGAAGGCGTCGCGGAGGAGCGACCGCAGCTGGTCGGCGTCGAGCTCGCCGGCGTGGCGGGCCACGATCTCGCCGTCGGCGTCGAGGAGCACGGTGGTGGGCAGGATGTTGCCGCCCAGGGCGGTGATCACCGCGGAGTCGGGGTCGCGGGCGGTCTGGTAGGTGACCCCGGTCTGCTCCACCAGCGCCAGGGCGTCGGCCGGGCGGTCGGCCACGGCCAGGCCCAGGAACGTCACCTGGTCGCCCAGCTCCTGGTGCACCTCCTCGAAGGCGGGCATCTCGGTGATGCACGGGATGCAGGTGGAGGAGAAGAAGTTCACCAGCACCGGCCCGCCCTGCAGCGAGGCCAACGGCACGATCTCGTCGTCGAAGGTGGTGAAGGTGACCTCGTCGAGGGGGACGAGCTCGTCGCCGGGGGTGAGGGAGACGACCGCGGGGTCGTCGGACGCGTCGTCGGACAGCACCACGTAGGTGGCCACGGCCGCCAGCAGGGCGAGCGTGGTCGACAGCAGCAGGACCCGCCAGGGGGGTCGGGAGGGGACCGGCACGGCTCGACGGTACCGCCGGCTCGTGGCTGGTCACACGTCGGGGCTCGACCGCGGGCAGGCCGGGGGTCGGTCGTCGAAGCGATCCGCACGACGGGGGGAACGTGCGGAGCGTCGGCCGTTGCCCCGGCCCGCCCTCTCGCGGTGACCTGACCTCCTGGGGTCGCACGGGGCGACCCCAGGAGGGTGATCGGTGGGCGGCCTACGCGATCTTGTAGACCACGCGCTCCCGCAGGTGCTCGGGGATCGGGATGTCGGGCAGCTGGTCCTCGACCCGGGCCACCTTCGGGGGGCGGCCCCGGCGGCGCTTGCTCTGCAGGACCTTCCCGTTGAAGAGCAGCTGGCCGCCCCACACGCCCCACGGCTCGCGCCGCTCGAGGGCGCCCTCGAGGCACTGCGACATCACGGGGCACATCTCGCACACCCGCTTGGCCGTGGCGATGTCCTGCAGCTCCTCGCTGAAGAACAGACCGCTCATGGTGCCGGCCATGTCGTTGCAGCGGGCCTCGGCCCACCAATCTCGGTTCTCGATGGGCTCGAGGCCCTCGGGACTCTGGAACTCGTACTCGTAGCGCTCGGGCAACATCGCCCTGCCCCCTTGTTTCTCTGTGTGGAATCGGATCGTCGGTGGGTGGTCTGGTCAGGTGTGGCTGTCGGGTGGAGATCGGGCTCCCGGGGGCGGAGAACGAGAAAGGCCGCCGGGTGATCCCGGCGGCCTCTCGGAGAGTGTCTGCGACTCGTAGGTGGGGACCTACGGAGATCGCTCCGAGAGGGGCCGGGTGGGGCGGTTCTTGCCGTCGAGGAACACCGGGAAGGTGATCGGCTCGGCAATGGCGCCCTTGGTCCAGGTGGAGACCTGATGGGAACCGGTGGCCTGGTGCACGCCCACCGCGCCATACATGGCGGTGGTGGAACCGGCGCAGCCCGAGGCGGTGGCGGCGCGGAGGCGCGCAGCACCGGCGGGGGCCTGCAGGCCTGCCATGGTGAGCGTCTCCGTCAGCATCGTCACGTGCTCCTCGGTGGGGTGGCGCGGACCCGGGTCGGCGACTCGGGCCTGGGCATCGGACCACGACCTGTCGGGATCCGTCAACCACATTTCCGCCATTCGTCCCGCGGATTCCTGACGGGGCTACGTTCCGTCCATGTCCGACCTCGTGGAGCGCCCGTCGACCGGCCGAGTCCACGAGGGCCGACGCACGGTGCGCCTGGCCGACGTGAGCCCTGCCGGGCGGGCCCGGCTCGACGCGCTGGCCCGGTACCTGCAGGACCTCTCGGCCGACGACACCGCCGACTCCGCCCTGCCCGACGCGGAGGCGTGGGTGGTGCGCAAGACGGTGATCGAGGTGCGGGCCTTCCCCCGCTACCTGGAGCCGATGTCCCTGGCCACCTGGTGCTCGGGGACGGGCAGCCACTGGGCTGAGCGCCGCATCCGCATCACGGGCGAGGCCGGGGCGGCGGTCGACGCCGCCACCACCTGGGTGCACTTCGACCGGGCCACGGGTCGGCCCAGCCGCATCCCCGCGGGCTTCCACGAGATCTACGGCGAGGCCTCCGGCGGACGGAGGGTGAAGGCCCGCCTCGACCATCCCGACCCGGCATCCGGCGATCCGTCGACCGGCTTCGCCTGGCCGCTGCGCTTCACCGACTTCGACGTGCTGGCGCACGTGAACAACGCCGCCTACTGGCAGATCGTGGAGGAGGTGCTGAGCGGACGCCCCGAGCTGCGGGCCCCCCTGCGGGCCGAGGTGCAGCACCGCACCGCGGTGGAGCGGAGGGCCACGGTGACCGTGCGGGTCGGTGAGCGCGACGCCGGGGTGGCGCTGTGGGTCGAGGCCGACGGAGCGGTGGCTGCCACCGCGGTGGTGCAGCCGCTGGCCTGAGGGCCCTCCTACTCCACCAGGTGGTAGTGGAGGGCGCCGTCCTCGCGGTGGCTGTCGGCCTGCCCGGTGGCGCGCAGGTGCTCGAGGTGGGCGTAGGTCTCGCTCTCGGCCATCTGGCCCCACGAGCGAGGCTTGAACAGCCGTTGCGAGTACTGCTCGACCGTGCCCGAGCCGAGCTCGGCCGCCGCCTCCCGGAGCGTGTCGAGACGCTCCTCGTGGTGGTCGCGGATCTCGTGCGCTCGGCCGGCCAGGTCTTCGAAGGGATGGCCGTGGGCCGGCAGGGTGAGGGTGACGCCCTCGAGGCCGGCCACCTTGTCGAGCGATCCGAAGAACTCGGTGAGCGGGTCGGCGCCCGCCACCAGACCCGAGATGTGCGGCGTGATGGTGGGCAGCACGTGGTCGCCCGAGAGCACGATCCCACCGGCCGGGTCGAACAGGCAGAGGTGGTCGTTGGTGTGCCCGGGGGTGTGCAGCGACACCCACTCCCGCCGGGCCAGGGTGACCACCTCGGCGTCGTCGACGCGCCGGGTGGGTGACGGGGTCTTCATGAAGCGCTTGAGGGCGGTGCGGTAGAGCCCGAACTTGAGCCGCCGGCTGAGCGGTGGCTGGAAGCTGACGTCTTCGCGCCAGGGCATCTGCCGCCCCCATGGCTTCACTGCGGTGGTGCTCTCCTCGGCGCCCTCGGGCTCGTCCGACAGCGCCTCTTCGTCTTCGGCCGGGTCGAACCAGGTGCGGAAGCTGCGGTGGGAGATCACCTCGGCGCCGTAGGTGTCTCGCAGGCGCCCGGCCCCACCGAAGTGGTCGGGGTGGGAGTGGGTGACGATCACCGTGTGGACGTTGCGGGGCTTGTAGCCGGCCCGCTTCAAGCGATCGACCAGCGCCCGCCACGACTGCGGCCCGGGGAGGCCGGGGTCGACGACGGCCAGGCCCCGCTCGTCCTCGAGGAAGTAGCAGTTGACGTGGCCCAGGCCCGGGAGCGAGATCGGCAGCTGCGAGCGCAGGATGCCCGGCGCCATCTCCGTGATCTCTGAGGAGGCCGGCTCCTGCTCCTGGCGCCGGGGCCGCTCGGTGGTCGGTGCTGCCATGGCAGCGAACCTACCTTGACCCTGCGGTCAATGGCTCAGCCGGCGGGCTCGGCGGTGGGTGGGGAGGGCTTGAAGACGTGCTGGCGGTACCAGCGCAGCTCCTCGATCGACTCCTTGATGTCGTCGAGGGCGCGGTGGGCGGTGGCCTTGCGGGGCACGGCCTCGATGGCCCCCGGGTACCACCGCCGCGTGAGCTCCTTGATGGTGGAGACGTCGACCGAGCGGTAGTGGAGGTGCTCCTCGATCTCGGGGAGGTGGAGGGCCAGGAAGCGGCGGTCGGTGCCGATGGAGTTCCCGCACAACGGCACCGTGCGGGCCTCGGGCACGTGCTCCTTGATGAAGGCGAGGGTGGCGGCGCCCGCCTGCTCGAGGCTGATGGTGGAGGCGGCGATGGCGGTGAGGAGCCCGCTCGAGGTGTGCATGTCGACCACGACCTGCTCCATGCCGGTGAGCGCCTCCGGGGGCTGGTGCACCACCAGATCGGGGCCCTCGGCCACCACGTTGAGCTCGTCGTCGGTCACGATCGTGGCGATCTCGACGATGACGTGGCGGGCCGGGTCGAGCCCGGTCATCTCGAGGTCCATCCACACCAGCATCGGTGCAGGCTACCGGCCGCCGTGTGACGGCCCCGCTCCCGTCTACCGTGCCCGGCATGGTGACCCCGATCTCGGTGCCGGTGGTACAGCTCGATCCCGACCTCCCGCTGCCCGCCTACGCACGCGGCGGCGACGCCGGCCTCGACCTGCTGGCCCGCGAGGGCGCAGTGCTCGAGCCCCTCGGGGGACGGGCGCTGGTGCCCACCGGCATCGCCTTCGCCCTACCGGCCGGCTACGCCGGCTTCGTGCAGCCTCGCAGCGGCCTGGCCCTCAAGCACGGGGTCACCTGCCTCAACACGCCAGGGCTGATCGACAGCGGCTACCGCGACGAGCTCAAGGTGCTGCTGGTGAACCTCGACCCGAGCGAACCGTTCGAGGTGCGGCGGGGCGAGCGCATCGCGCAGCTGGTGGTGCAGGCGGTGGGCCACGTGGTGTGGGAGCCGGTCGAAGCGCTCGACGGCGCCAACCGTGGCGGAGGCTTCGGCTCCACCGGCCGCTGACCCGAGCAGTCGGGGGTCAGGGGTGCTGCCAGAGGCGGAGCGTCCGACCACCGTCGGCCACCTGCCAGCGGTCGACCACGCCGTCGAGCGGATCGGTGTCGAGCTCGTGGCCGGGCTCGTCGGGCGCGTCGGTGGTCAGCACGATGTGGACCTCGTCGGGAGCCAGCTCCACCGTCAGCTCCACGCTGCGGTCGGGGTCGTCGTCGGGCACCAGCGCGAAGAAGGCCGCCCCCACGCCGGCTTGGGCTCGGGCGCGGAGGTCGTCGGACCAGCCCACCCGGCCCGCTCCCATGCGGACCGTCACCCGCAGCAACGGCACGAAGTCGGCCTCGGCGGGGACGACGAGGCGCAGGCGCTCGGGCTCAGCGGTGCGGGGCACGTCGCATGTTCGCACGGCCGGCGGGGGTCACGGGTCCCTCGTGACGTCGGCGGGGGCCTTGTCGGTGCGCAGACCGAGGTAGCTGGGATGGCGGAGACGTCCGTCGCCGGTCCACTCGCCGAAGGCCAGCTCGGCGACCAGCTCCGGGCGCACCCAGGTGGCACCTCGCACGAGGTCACCGCGCGGTGGCGGCGGGTCGAACGGGCAGTCGTCGGCCTCGAGCTCGGCCAGCAGACCGGAGAGGCGCTGCAGCTCGGCGTCGCGGAAGCCGGTGCCCACCCGTCCGGCGTAGCGCAGGATGGGGTCGCCGGGCGCGTCGTGGTAGCCGACGAGGAGCGCGCCGAGGCGGCCCTGCCGGTTTCCCTCGCCGGGCAGCCAGCCGCCCACCACCATCTCCTGGTGGCGCCGCACCTTCACCTTCCGCCAGTTGCGGGCCCGGGTCCCGGGCACGTAGAGCGAGTCGACCCGCTTGGCCACGATGCCCTCGAGGAGCCGCTCCGTGGCGGCGGCCAGCAGCTCGACGCCGTCGTCGTGCACGGGAGAGGGCCGCCACCGGGCCGCCGGTTCCACCACCTGGTCGAGCAGGCGGCGGCGGTCCTGCCACGGCAGACCCGTGAGATCGTGGCCGTCGAGGTGGAGCACGTCGAACACCACGTAGGTCACCGGAACCTCCGCGGCGCGGCGCCGCGCCTCGGCGGGGTCGGTCACGTGCATGCGCTGCTGGAGCCGGCCGAAGTCGGGACGGCCGTCGGCGTCGGTGGCCACCAGCTCGCCGTCGAGGAGCGCGGTCGAGGCGGGCAGGGCGTCGGGCAGGCCGGCCAGCTCCGGCCAGGAGCGGGTGACGTCGCGCTCGTTGACCGACTGCACGCGCCACCGGTCGCCGTCGATGAAGGTGAGCGCCCGCATGCCGTCCCACTTCACCTCGTAGGCCCAGCCGTCGTCGGTGGGCAGGTCGCCAGCGGTGGCCTTCATGGGCACCAGTGACCGAGGCAGCGGATCGGAGCCCACGGCTGGCAGGCTACGGCGATGGTCGACGTGCGGCTCTCAGCCTGGCGGGTGCACGACACCGGGCTGATCACCGCACCGGGTCGCTTTCGACGGCTCGGCGGCGCGGTGCGCCACCACCAAGGTCGTGGCGCGGCGTGGCCGGAGCAGGTGGAGCTGGTGCTGTCGCACGATCGGCTGACGGTGCGCGCCGCGGCCGGCACGGAGGTGGGGGACTGGCCGCGCTCCGAGGTGCGGGTGCAGTGGGTGGCCGCCGGCCCACCGGCCACCTTCGTGGTGGAGGTGCCCGACCAGGCCCACCTCCTGGCCGCCGCCGGCCCCGACCTCGAGTCGCTCCTCGCCGCCCTGACGTAGTCCGGTTCTGTGGACGGATCCGTCCGCCATCCGGACGAATCCGTCCACAGAACGGGGGGCCTAGGGTGGCCGCCACCACACGATCGACGAGGGGGACGAGCAGATGGCAGACCTGGTGCTGGCGGGGACGGCGGCGCTCATCACGGGCGGGGGCAGCGGCATCGGGCTCGGCGCGGCTCGCCACCTGCTGCGCGACGGCGCTTCGGTCACGCTGGCCGGCCGCAGCCAGGAGCGGCTCGACGCGGCGGTCGCCGAGCTGCAGGCCGAGGCCCCCGAGGGGGCCCAGGTGCAGGGCGTGGCCTGCGACGTCGCCAAGGAAGACGACGTCGCCGCCGCCGTGGAGGCCGCCGCCGCCCTCACCGGTGGACTGCAGCACTGCGTGGCCTCGGCCGGCACCGGCGGACTGGGCCCGGTGGTGGCCCTGCCCACCGAGGAGTGGCACCGCGTGCTCGACATCAACCTGCACGGCGCCTTCTTCACCCTCAAGCACTCCGGCGCCGCCATGGTTCGCTCGGGCGGCGGCGCCTTCGTGGGCCTGTCGTCGATCGCCGCACCGCTCACCCACCCCTTCATGTCGGCCTACTGCGTGTCGAAGGCCGGCCTCGAGGCGCTGGTGCGCAACGCCGCGGACGAGCTGGGCCGCTCCAACGTGCGGGTGAACGCCGTGCGGCCGAGCATCGTGCCCACCGAGCTGGCCGCGCCGCTGGAGGACGATCCCGCCGTGCTGGCCGACTACCTGGCCAACATGCCCGTGGCCCGCACCGGCACCGTCGACGACGTCGCCTCGCTCATCCGCTTCCTGTGCGGGCCGGAGGCGTCGTGGATCACCGGGCAGTGCATCGGCGTCGACGGCGGCCACCACCTCCGGCGCGGGCCCAACGTGGAGCACTGGGCCCGGGCGCTCTACGGCGACGCCGTCATCGACGGCACGGGCTGAGCCGAGGCTGCGACACAGGTCACGCCCGGTGGCCTTTTCTCCCTACCGACCGGTAGGTAGGCTAGATCCATGCTTTCGCACGAGGCCCTTCTCGACGAGCTGGAGCCCACCGCCGCCTCCCTGCTCGACCGCCACCTGTCGTCCTCCAAGGAGTGGTTCCCGCACGACCTCGTGCCGTGGAGCCAAGGACGCGACTTCGAGCCCGACTACGACTGGTCGGCCGACGAGGTGCACCTGTCGCCCGAGGTGCGCAGCGCGCTGTTCGTGAACCTCCTCACCGAGGACAACCTGCCGTACTACTTCCGCACCATCGAGGCCATGTTCGGCCGCGACTCCGCCTGGGGCACCTGGGCCCGCCGCTGGACGGCCGAGGAGGGTCGCCACTCGATCGTGATCCGCGACTACCTCACCGTCACCCGGGCCATCGACCCGGTGGCGCTGGAGAGGGCCCGCATGGCGCAGGTGGAGTGCGGCGAGGTGCCTGAGCCGGGCACCCCCCACGACGGCTTCGCCTACGTGGCCCTGCAGGAGCTGGCCACCCGCATCGCCCACCACAACACCGGCAAGCTGCTCGACGACAAGGCCGGCTACGAGGTGATGAAGAAGGTGGCCAGCGACGAGAACCGCCACCACCTGTTCTACCGCGACCTCGTGACCGCCGCCCTCGAGGTTGACCCCTCCGGGATGGTGTGCGCCATCGAGCGCCAGGTCCGCACCTTCGAGATGCCGGGCACCGGGATCCTCGACTACGAGGCCCACGCCAAGGCCATCGCCAGCGCCGGCATCTACGACTTCGCCGCCCACCACGACCAGATCCTCGTGCCGGTGGTGCTGCGCACCTGGGGCGTGGAGAAGCTCGAGGGGCTCGACGCCGAGGGTGAGGCCGCACGCGCCGCGCTGGTGAAGCGCATCGAGCGCATCGGCAAGGCCGGCCGCCGCATGGCCGCCCGCCGCGAAGAGCGCCAGGCCGAGCTCACCCCCGCCTGACCCAAGTCAGCCGTCAGCCGTTGGGGAAGGTGACCTCGACGTCGAGCTCGTCGGCGGCGCGGACGATGCGCAGCACGAGGGGGCCGGCGCCGTCGACGGCGTCGAGGGCGCGGTGGAGGTCGTCGACCGTGGTGACGGGCGCTCCTGCGGCCGCCACCACCAGGTCGCCCACCTTGATGCCTGCCCGGTCGGCAGCGCTCTCGGCCTCCACGGTGCGCACCAGGAGGCCGTCGCGCTCCGCCAGCCCCACCGACGCTCGCAGCTGCCGGGCCACGTCGGCCCGAGCCAGGCCCACGCCGAGCACGAGGCGGCGGGGCGACTCGCCACGGAGCAGGGCGTCGACCCGCTCTCGCAGGTGGGCATCGGCCGGGAGGGCCAGGTAGAAGCCCTCGCCGAGGCGGGCGGTGTTGAGGGCGAGGAGGGCGCCGTCGAGGTCGAGCACCGGGCTGCCCGACGAGCCGCGCAGCAGCGGGGCGGTGTGCTCGAGGGTGCCGGTCACCTGACGGCCGCGCGGCCCGCGGAACGTGCGCTCCACCCCGCTCACCAGGCCGAAGGTGACGCGTGACCCACCGTCGGCGGCGCGCGCGACGGCGAACACGACATCGCCCGGAGCCGGTGCCGCCTCCGACCAGGTGAGGGCCGGCGCGTCGGCGGTGTCGACGGCCAGCACCACGAGGTCGCCGTCGGGGTCGACGGCGGTGACCTCGCCCTGCGTGCGCCGACCGTCGGCGAAGGTCACCTCGGTGGTGCGGTCGCGGAGGTTGTGGGCGTTGGTGAGCACGGCGCCGTCGCCCAGCACGATGCCGCACCCGCGCCCGCCGTGGCGACCGATGCGCACCACGGAGGGGTCGGCGGCGCTGAGGGCTCGGCGGGCGGCGTCGGTGAGGGCGGCGGTGACGGTGGCGGCCATGGGCGGGCCTCGCTTCCTACGATGGGCTGGTCCCAGCCAACCACTAGTGACTTGCTAGTTGCAAGTCACTTGGAGCGACCATGCCTGCACGCCGCCCTGCCACGCACCCGGTGAGCGCCCTCGACGAGGCCCTGCAACGGGTGGGCGATCGCTGGACGCTGCTGCTGGTGGAGGCGCTCCTCGGCGGACCGCGACGCTTCGGCGAGCTGCTGGAGGGCCTCGACGGCCTGGCCCCCAACATCCTCTCCAGCCGGCTCAAGTCCCTCGAGGCCGAGGGCGTGGTGACCGCCCGGCCCTACTCGCAGCGGCCGCGGCGGCTGGCCTACGAGCTGACCGCCAGCGGCGCCGAGCTGGCCGGCGCGCTCCGCCTGCTGGCTCAGTGGGGGGCGGGGCGCTCGGCGACGCGAGCCGCGCCGCTGCAGCACGCCACCTGCGGCACCGCCGTCGACGCCCGCTGGTGGTGCGCCACCTGCGCCCGCGTGGTCGACGACGATGAGGCCCCCGACCTCGACCACGTCTGAGCGCCGGGCAGGCGGCGCCCCCACCGTCAGCGGAAGGTGACGGGGACCGGCGCGGGGTTGAACATTGGGCGGGCCCCCATGTCCTCGTCGTAGACGTTGGCCCGGATGCTGCAGGCCACCTGCACGCCGTCGCAGCGAAGGTCGTCGACCATCTGCCACTCCGGTTCCTGGTTCACGCACGTGCCCGGCGTCTCGCCGCAGACCAGCCCGCCCCCCACCGGCACCTCCGTGCCGCCCAGGTCGGGGATGCGGAAGCCGGTGACGAGCCCCCCATCGCCGTCGGTGCGCAGCACGTCGTCCTGCTGGGAGGCGCAGGTGAAGAGCATCTCGGGCTGGCCGACGGGATGGGCGCACAGCTCGAACCACACCTCCGTGTCGGGTCGCAGCCCGGCCACCGCCACCGCCACCACGTCGCCCGGAGCCAACCCGGTGGCAGGCTCGACACCGAGCTGTCCGGCGACCGGGCCCTCGCCGCCGGAGACGAAGGCCAGCGGGACCGGCCCGGGCACGGTCTGGCCGCTGAAGCGCAACACGCACTCGCTCACCGCGCAGTCGATGTAGCGCCCGGACATGTCAGCCACGGGCAGGTACTGCCACACCTGGACCTCCGCGTCGACCCGCCCCTGGTCGTCGACCGGGAGGCCGTAGAGGTAGGAGCCGTCATGGTCCTGCACCTCGCCCTCGCCGAGGCCGCCGACGTCCCAGCAGCCCGACGGATCGACGGCGCACACCGACACCGCCAAGCGGTCTCCCGGGGTGAGGCCCTCTGCCTGCAGTCGCACCGTCGTACCGTCGCTGAGGCCCTCCGTGGGGCTGGCGGTGACCGTGGGCAGGTCGAGCTCGATGGCGGGCAGGCCCTCGCGGTCGAAGTCGACCGATTGCACGCCCGAGCGGTCGTAGTCGGCGATGGCACCCATCGCCACCGCGCACCGCTCGACGTGGGCGGCGCAGTCGACCGTGCCCGTGGCCGGCGTGGTGAGCAGGCGCACGACGTCGAAGGTGCCGCTGGCCACGCCCTCGGCATCGGCCGTGACCGGCTCGTAGCGACCGATGTCGCAGGCCTCGGCGCCCGATCGGGCGTCAGGGCCCTGGTCGGGGGTGAGCTTGGCGCACTGCACGATGCCCACGCTCTCGCCGGGCACGAACCCGGCGGCGGAGACGCTCACGGTCTGGCCGTCGGCGAGGCCGGTGGCAGGTTCCACGGTGAGGGGCAGGCGGATGGAGTCGAGGCCGTCGCGCGGACCGAGCGGCGTGAGCACGCCGGGCTCGAGGTCGGGCAGGGTGAGGTCGGCGTCGAGCCCGTCGGTGCCGTCGTCGCGCTCCAGCAGCGCCATGGAACCGGCCAGCAGCGCGATGGCGGCCGCCACCGCCAGGAAGCGGTTGCGCGGGCGCGGGGTGGCGGTGGTGGGGGCGCCGGCCAAGGCGAGGTCGACGTCGACGTGGCGGTCGACGTGGGCGCGCAGGCCGGCAGCGGCGGCGCGGCCGACGGCGTCGACGCCGTGGAGCTCGGGATCGGGGACGTGGGGATCGGTCATCGGTTCGGGTCCTCGGTTCGCAGGCGGTGGGCCAGCGCGGTGCGGGCCTTGTGGAGGTGGGCCTTGGCGGTGCCCTCGGCACAGCCCAGGGCGTCGGCCATCTCCGCGATGGAGAGGTCGTCGAGGTAGTGGAGGGCCACGGCGGCGGCCTGGCGGTGGGGGAGCGTGCGCACCAGGGTCCAGAAGCCGTCGACCTCGGGGGGCGGCGTGGGCAGCTGGCGACGGGTGGCCACCCGCTGGAGGGCCCGGGTCTCGGCGCCCCGCCGCCGTCGGGCCGAGGTGGCCAGGTTGATGGTGACCCGGCGGGCCCACGCGCCCGGCTTGTCGTACCGGGCGATGCGATCCCACTCCCGGTGCGCCTTCAGCAACGCCTCCTGGGCGATCTCCTCGGCCCGGTCGGTGCCGGCGATGGCGGCGGCCAGGGCCACCAGGGCCGGCAGCTCACGGCGGTAGAACGCGGTGTAGTCGTGGGTGAACCGCTCGAAGGGGGCGGGAGCCGTCGGGCCACCCACCTCGTCGTCCCACGGTTCCACCATCGGCAGCGCTCCCACCCTTCACACACGCACCAGCGTGCCCGGAGGGTTTACCGCAGTTCAGGCAAAGCGGTCGCGGACGGCCCGAACGATGCTGTCGGCCTGCAGGTTGGGCAGGCCGGCACCGCCGTCGACCACGAGGTCCTGCCCCGTGAGGTAGGCGGCGGCGTCGGAGCACAGGAAGGCGATCACGTCGGCCACCTCCTCCGCGGACCCGATGCGCTGCAGCGGCGTGCCCGCCTCCGCCACCGAGGTGAAGTCGGGATCCTCGGTGATGATCGACGTGAGCGCGGTGGCGATCATCCCGGGTGACACGCAGTTGGCCCGGATGGTGGGGGCGTACTCGAGGGCCGCCGTCTTGGTGAGGTTGACCACGCCGGCCTTGGCCGCGCTGTAGGGCGCCTCGCCCTGGAGAGGTCGGGTGGCGTTGAGGCTGGCGACGGTCACGATGCTGCCGCCCCCTCCGTCGAGGAGGAGGGGGATGGCGGCCCGCATCGTGTGGAAGGTGCCGCCGAGGTTCACGCCCACCACCAGTGCCCACTCGTGGTCGCGGTAGCGGTGCAGCGGCTTGTTGAGCCCGAAGCCGGCGTTGGCCACCACGTCGGTGAGGCCGCCGAGGGCCTCGGCCGCCGCCTCCACGGCGGCGGTGGTGGCGTCGGGGTCGGCCACGTCGACCTCGAAGGCATGGCCCCCGACCTCCTCGGCCACCAGCCGCGCAGCGGCACCGTCGCGGTCGAGCACCGCCACCCCTGCGCCGAGCCCGGCCAAGCGGCGCACGGTGGCAGCACCGATGCCGGCGCCTCCGCCCGTGACGATGGCGCGGTGGCCGGCGAGGTCGGTCATCGGGGCTCCAGGGTGAGGGGGGCCGACTTGATGCCGGCGATGATCGACGAGCCGCTGCGCACCACGGGGCCGGCCACGGCCAGTCGCTGCCACCGCTGGGCGACGCCTTCGAGCACCACGGTGAGCTCGAGGCGGGCCAGGGCCGCACCCAGGCAGAAGTGGGCGCCGTGCCCGAGGGCCACGTGGTGGTTGGGCGTCCGGCCGACGTCGAAGGTGTCGGCGCTGGGCCCGAACTCCGACTTGTCGCGGTTGGCCGAGGCGTAGAGCAGCAGCAGCGGGTCGCCCGCCCCGATGGCGGTGTCGCCCAGGATGGTGTCGGCCGTGGCCGTGCGCAGGAACGAGGTGACCGGCGTGGTCCAGCGCAGCACCTCCTCCACCGCGGAGGGCACCAGGGCGGCGTCGGCGGCCAGTCGGTCGAGCTGCTCGGGGTGGTCGGCCAGCGCCACCAGCGCGCCGGAGATCGAGTTGCGGGTGGTCTCGTTGCCGGCCACGAGGAGCTGCACCAGGAACATGCCGAGCTCGTCGGCGGAGAGGGTCTCGCCGTCCTCCTCGTAGCCGGCCAGCATCGACACCACGTCGTCGAGCGGCTCGGCCCGCCGCTGGTTGGCCAGGGTCAGGAGCTCCACGGTCATCTCGGTGAGCAGCTCCATCCGCTCGTCCTCGGGCCAGTCGGTGGCGCCGGGGATGGCTGCCTCCGACCACCGGAAGAGTCGGGCCTCGTCGCCCTCGGGGAGGCCGAGGAGCTGGGCGATGAGCTGGATGGGCAGCGGGACGGCCAGCTCGGCGGTGACGTCGACGACCGCACCTCCCGCCGCGCGATCGGCCAGGGCGTCGAGCAGGCGGCCCGTGCGCTCCCGCACCATCGGCTCCAGCCCTCGCACCACGCTGTTGGTGAACCCGGGCCGGGCCAGCTTCCGGTAGCGGGTGTGCTCCGGCGGGTCGGCGTGCATCATGGTGGGCGGCGAGTCGTAGGTGGTGCCGATCTCCTCCACCAGGATCCCACGGCTCGAGCAGAACCGGCTCGGGTCGCTCGACACCTCGAGCACGTCGGCGTGGCGGGTGACCGCCCAGAACCCCTTGGTGGCGTTCCAGGCCAGCGGCGCCTCCGCACGGAGGCGACCGAGCGTCGCGTGGAGGTCGCCTGCGTAGGTGGCGGGTTCGAGCAGCGCGTCGGTCAGCGGTTCATGGGTCCCGGGCACCCGCCGGTTCTACAGGATCTGTGGACGCTCACGTCCGCTATCCGGACGAATCCGTCCACAGATCCTGTAGACCCCCAGGGATGAGCGCGATCGAACGCATGGTGGAGCTGGGCTGCTACGGCCTGGCTGGGCACGTCGACGACCCGAGGGTGCTCCTCGACGAGGTGCGCGACGCCGAGCGCATCGGTCTGGGCTCGGTCTTCCTGTCGGAGCGCTTCAACGTGAAGGAGGCGGCGACGCTGTGCGGCGCGGCGGCGGCGGTGAGCGAGGAGGTGGGCATCGCCACCGGCGTCACCAACACCCCCACCCGGCACCCGCTGGTGACGGCCGCCTGGGGCACCACCATGCACCGCCTCACGCGGGGCCGCTTCGCCCTCGGCATCGGCCGGGGCATCGGCCCGCTGCTCGACATCATGGGCATCCCTCGGATCACGATGGCGCAGATGGAGGACTCGGTGGGGATCTACCGCCGGCTCTGGAAGGGCGAGGCCATCTTCGGCCACGACGGCCCGGCCGGGAAGTACCCGCTGCTGTCGCTCGGCTCCGACTTCGACGAGGACATCCCCGTGATGGCCGCCTGCCTCGGGTTCAAGACGATGCGCTGGGCCGGCGGGTTGCTCGACGGCGTGATCCTGCACACCTTCGTGACCGACGAGGCGCTGGCCCGCTGCGTGGCCGAGGTGCGGGCCGGGGCCGAGGAGGCCGGGCGCGACCCCGACTCGGTGAAGGTGTGGGCGGTGCTGGCCACCCTCCACGAGCCCGACCACGAGCGGCTCCTGCGCGGCGTCACCGGGCGGATGGCCACCTACTTCCAGGCCTACGGCGATGCGCTGGTGGCGATGAACGGGTGGGACCCGGCGCCGCTCGAGCGATTCCGGGCTGACCCGGTGGTGCAGTCGGTCCCGGGTGCCATCGATGCGGTCGGCACCATCGAGCAGCTCGAGCACATCCAGACCCTCATCCCCGAGGAGTGGCTGCCCGCCGCGGTGGGCTCGGCCGAGCAGTGCGCCTCCCGCGTCCTCGACCAGTTCGCCGCCGGCGTCGACGGCGTGATCCTCCACGGAGCCGCCCCCGCCGAGCTCGAACCGGTGGTCGACGCCTATCGCCAGGTCCGCCCGCAAGGCCGCTTCGAGGGCCGCAGGGCCAACCCGGGACGGTGAGGGCGTCGGAGGTCGGGGACTTCCGACGATGATGCGGATGTGAGCGACCTTCCGGCGACGGCAGACCAGGGCCCGGCCCTGCTCGCGCTCTACGACCGGGCGCTGCCCGATGTCTACGGCTACCTGCTGCGGCGCTGCGACGGGCCTGCGGTGGCCGAGGACCTCACCGCCGAGACGTTCCTGGCGGCGGTGGCCGCCGTGCAGAAGGGCGCGGTGCCGCACCTCACCACCGCCTGGCTGATCGGTGTGGCCCGCCACAAGCTGGTCGACCACTGGCGGCGCCGGGCGCGCGACGAGCGCAACCTGCAGGCGGTGGCCGACGACGCCTCCGAGCACGACGACCCGTGGGACGCCCACCTGGACGCCAGCGTCGCCCACCAGGTCCTCGGTCGGCTCGGCGCCCACCACCGCAGCGCCCTCACCCTGCGCTACCTCGACGGCCTCCCCGTGGCCGAGGTGGCCGACCACCTGGGCCGCACCGTGCACGCCACCGAGGCGCTGCTGGTGCGGGCCCGGCTGGCCTTCCGCCGTGCCTACGAC
>JBPPMN010000320.1:0-7507 GCA_051306055.1 Acidimicrobiales bacterium | reverse complement strand
CTTCGAGCAGGGCTGAGCGTGGCGAGGCCACGCCGTATCGTGACGACGATGGTGCCGCAGATCGGAGACGGCGGTGACCACATCACGCCGCTCGAACTGGTCGAGCGCGGCGGCACCTACGTGCTCGTCGACGACGGTCTGCTGCGCTAGACGCCTGCAGGCGACGTCCCCGCAGGTCGCTAGGAGAAGCGGCGCATGTGCACGTTGAGCACGAGGCCCATGGCGACGAAGGCGGTGAGGGTGCTGGAGCCGCCATAGCTCATGAAGGGCAGGGGGATGCCGGTGATCGGCATGATGCCCATCGTCATCCCCACGTTCTCGAACACCTGGAACACGAACATCGACAGCACGCCCACGCAGATCAGGGTGCCGAGGTGGTCGCGAGCCAGCAGGGCGGTGCGCCAGATCCGCCAGGCGATGACGGAGAGCAGGGCGAGCAGGCTGGCGCCACCCAAGAAGCCGAGCTCCTCCCCCACCGCGGTGAAGATGAAGTCGGTGTGCTGCTCGGGGACGATGTCGAGCCGCGTCTGCGTGCCCTGGAACGGTCCCGTGCCGGTGAGCCCGCCGGAGCCGATGGCGGTCATGGCCTGGTCGAGGTTGTACTCGGCGCCGCGCTCGGCGCACACCTCGTCCTGCGTCTCCAGGAACGACGTGAGACGGCAGCGCTGGTAGTCCTCCAGCATCCCTGAGCTGAGCACCATGCCCACACCCACGATGCCGACGAGGCTGAGGGCGGCGATGTGGCGAGCCTGGGCGCCACCGATCAGCAGCATCCCCATCATGACGGCCACGAACACGAGGGCCGTGCCGAGGTCGGGCTGCAGCATGATCAGCGCCATGGGCACGCCGACCACCCCGAGCACGATGCCCAGCCGGCGGGCGTCGAGCTCGCTGTTGAAGTGAGCGATCACCGACGCCATGGTGACGATCACCACCACCTTGGCCAGCTCCGAGGGCTGAAGCTGGAACGGGCCGAGGGCGAACCAGGCCTGGGAGCCTCGCCGCTCGCTGCCCAGTCCGCTGACCACGAGCAGCAGCAGGAAGAGCACCACGCCGTAGGCGATGGGGGCCAGCTCGCGGTAGCGGCGGTAGTCGACGGAGGCCGTGGCCACCATGGCCACCCCGCCCACGCCCATGAACAGGATCTGCCGCATGAGGAAGCCGGTGTTGTAGTCGTCGGGGTCGCGGCCTCGCGTGGCGCTGAAGATCATCAGGCAGCCCAGGGCGGCCACGCCGACGATGCAGCCCAGCAGCACGAGGTCGAGGTGGCGCCACGGCGCAGCGGGGTTGCGCGACATCCGGCCCAGGGCACCAGGCGCCACACGGTTGCGGGAGGAGAAGGTGCTGGAGGTGGTGGTGGTGGTGGTGGCCATCAGTCGCGCACGTCGCCCGTCTCGGGGGCGAGCTCCTCGATCACCTCGATCTGGCCCCCCTCGGCCGCCGGCGGCAGCGGCACAGCGCCAGACAGCACGTCGAACAGGCGGCGGGCCACCGGCGCGGCCACCGAACCGCCGTAGCCAGACTCCTCGAGCAGGACCGAGACGGCGTAGGCCGGCGCCGCGGCCGGGCCGTAGGCACCGAACACGGCCGTGGGCGCCTTGCCCGTCACCTGGGCGGTGCCGGTCTTGGCCGCCACCGGATAGGTGTCGTGCGGGAAGCCGCTGAAGGCGCCCACCGCGGTGCCGCCCTGGCTGGTGGTGACGCCGACGAGGCCGTCGATCATGGCCTGGCGCCACTCGGGGGTCATCTCGACGGTGCTCGACTGCTCGGGCTCGATCACCCGCTTCACCCCGCCGGTGACGCCGTCGAGCACCTCGCGAGCGACCTTGGGCACCCACACCGCTCCGCCGTTGCCCACGGTGGCGTAGCCGGAGGCCAGCTGCAGGGGGGTGAGGAGCACGTCGCCCTGGCCGATGGCCATGTTGACGTTGTTGCCGGTGCGCCAGCGGTCGTCGACGCAGCCGGCGCTCTCGCAGAACGAGCGCAGCCAGTCGGGCGAGGGAATGCGCCCCGACTGCTCGAAGGGCAGGTCGATGCCGGTGTCGGTGTGGAACCCGAACTTCTTCAGGAGGTCGGCGAAGGTCTCCGGGCCACCGAGGCGATCCTGGTCGATCCAGAAGCGGGCACCGAGGCCGTAGTAGAAGACGTCGGACGACACGGTGAGCGATCGGCGCAGGTCGACCACGCCGTACTTCCGGCTCTGGTCGTTGGCGAACGAGCAGGAGTCGCCGGCGCAGTCGGGCACCTGGAAGACGCCCTCGTCGAGGATGGTGGTGTCGGGGGTGATGAGCCCGCTCTGAAGACCGGCCTGGGCCGAGAACGGCTTGAAGGTGGACCCGGGGGCGTACTGGCCTTGGATGGCCCGGTTGTTCTGGGGCGAGAAGTTGGCTTCGTCGGTGAGGTAGGCCCACTCGGCGTCGCTGATGCCGTCGACGAACTCCGCGGGGTTGAAGCTGGGGTACGACGCCATGGCGATCACCCCACCCGAGTTCGGGTCGAGCACCACGGTGGAGCCCACCTGCCCGACCGGGGGGAGGTCGTTGCCCGACGGCTGCCGGCCCCGGGCGATCTCGAGCCCGCTCTGCAGCGCCTGCTCGGCCTGGGCCTGCACGTCGATGTCGATGTTGAGCACGAGGTCGTCGCCGGGGATCGGGTCCTCCTCGTCGACGACGCGGATGGGGTTGTTCTCGGCGTCGACCTCGATCTGGCGGGAGCCGGGTGTGCCGCGCAGATCGTCCTCGTAGACGAGCTCGACGCCGTACTTCCCGATGTCGTCGTTGAGCGTGTAGTCCTTCGGGGCGTCCTCGCGCTCCTCGAACTCGTCCTCGTTGATCGGACCCGTGTAGCCGAGCACGTGGGCGGCGAGGCGGCCGTAGGGGTAGCGACGCACGGCCACCCGCTCGGCCGACACGCCCGGCAGATCCAGGCTGTGCTCGTCGATCCAGATCTTCAGCTCCTCGGGCACGTCGCCGGCCACCGGGACGGGCACGTAGGGGCTGAAGCGCGGGTTGGCCAGGTCGGCGTCGAGCTGCTCGACCGTCTTCGGGCTCCCAGAGCGGGCCAGGCCGTCGGCCACCGCGGCGAGGACCTCAGCCCGCTCGTCGTCGTCGAGCGCATCGAGCACGTTGCGATCGAGGGTGACCTGCACCGAGATCCGGTTGTCGACCAGCACTCGGCCCTTGCTGTCGAGGATCCGCCCTCGGGGGGCCTCCACCGGCACCGTGCGGACGCTGTTGGACTGGGCCGCCACCTGGAACTCCTCGGTGTTGAGCACCTGCAGGTACCAGAGGCGCGCGAACAGCGCGGCGAACAGGCCGAAGACGACCAGCCCGAGGATCGAGAGGCGGAGGCGGGGTGACTCGGGGTTCAACGGAACACTGCCCGGGCTCGCACGGAGTCGGCCGTGCCGGTGGCCCACCGGACCGAGCGCACCACGAGCGGTGCGGCGATGGCGTTGAGGACCCCGACCACGGCGGCGATCCTCAGCAGGGACACGCCGATCAGGTCCTCGCCGAGCACGGTGCCGAACACGCCGTACAGGATGACACCGATGGCGCTGGCGGTGGCCGCGCTCGCCACGGGGATCCACCACGCGGCTCGGAGCACCGAGTCCTGCAGGGAGCCCACCCCGTAGGCCACCAGCGCGTAGGTGAGGGCAGACAGCCCGAACGGGGTCTGGAGCATCAGGTCGTACACCAGCCCCGAGGCGAACCCGATCACCGCACCCTGGTCGGGTCCGGCGGCCAGGCCGGCCGCCACCGCCACCAGCAGCATGAGGTCGCCCACGGCGCCGAACACGACGATCTGGTTGCCGACGCCGAGCTGGACGGTGAGGGCGACCACGAACACGAAGGAGGTGCGGGCCACGATCACGAAGGGGCTGACGGGGGTCACTCGGCTGGCTCCCACAGCAGCACGGTGACGAAGGCCAGCCGCTCGGTGTCGGCCATGGGGCGGGCGATCAGATCGAGGGTGAGCCCGCCGCTCGACGGCTCGGTGGAGCGCACGCGCGCCACCGGGATGGAGGCGGGGAAGGCGCTGCGATCGCTGCCGGAGGTGGTGAGGGAGGTGCCGGTGGGGGGAGCGTCTTCGGTGTCGTCCTCCAGGGGTGTGTCGACGACGAGGTCCTCGCCTCGACCCTGCCCCCGGGCGGTGCCGGTGGTGTTGCTGGGCAGCATCCGCACCCCGACGGCGAAGTCGGGGTCGGTGATCAGCTGCACGGTGGCGCGGCCCGAGGTGGCCAGCACGATCCGGCCGACCAGACCGGCACCGTTGACCACCGGCATGCCTACTTGCACGCCGTCGTCGGTGCCCTTGTCGATCTCGACGGTGTGGGAGAAGTTGGACGCCGGGCCGGAGACCACGCGCGCCGCCTGGGTGGGGATGTCGCCCACCCACGAGAGGTCCTGCTGGGCCAGGAGCTCGGCCAGCTGCTCCACGGCGTCCTCCTCGAGCACCTCGCGGCCTTCGAGCTCGGCGATCTCCGCCCGCAGGCGGTCGTTCTCGTCCTCGAGGGCGCCGTAGCCGGTGATGCCGTTCCAGGCGTTGGTGAACGGGGTGCTGGCCGTCTCCGCCGCCCCTTGCAGCGGCGAGAGCACGGTGCCGGCCGCGCGCCGCATGGTCTGGACGACCTCGGTGTCGCGGAAGTCGAGGGTGAGCAGCGCCAGCGAGGTGAGGACGAGGAGCGCGATCGTGAGACGAGAGCGGCCGCCGGGGCGGCGAGACAGGGCCACGGGCTACGAGGCCGGGGTCAGTGGTTCGTGGAGGAGAACAGCACGCCCTTGAGGGCTTCGAACTCCTCGAGCGACTGGCCCGAGCCGATGGCGACGGCATGGAGCGGGTCGGGCGCGATGACGATCGGCATGCCGGTCTCGTTGTGGAGACGGGCCTGGAGGCCGTGGAGCAGGGCGCCGCCGCCGGCGAGGGTGATCCCCTTCTCCATGATGTCGGCGGCCAGCTCGGGCGGGGTCTTGTCGAGGGTGACCTTCACGGCGTCGACGATGGCCGAGACCGGCTCCTCCATCGCCTCGCGGATCTCCTCGGTGGTGGTGACGATCGTCTTGGGCAGGCCGGTGACGAGGTCGCGCCCGCGGATCTCGGCGTGGAGCTCCTCCTCGAGCGGCCAGGCCGACCCGAGGGCGATCTTGACCTCCTCGGCCGTGCGGTCGCCGACGGCCAGGCTGTACTCCTTCTTGATGAACTGCACGATCGCTTCGTCGAGCTCGTCGCCACCGACGCGCACCGACTGGCTGCTCACGATGCCGCCCAGCGAGATCACCGCCACCTCGGTGGTGCCACCACCGATGTCGACGATCATGTTGCCGGTGGGCTCCTGCACGGGGAGCCCGGCGCCGATGGCGGCGGCCATGGGCTCCTCGATGATGTAGGCGGGCTTGCGGGCGCCGGCGTACTCAGCTGCCTCCTGCACCGCACGCTGCTCCACGCCGGTGATCCCGGAGGGCACGCAGATCACCATGCGGGGCTTGCTCCAGCGGCGGTTGTTCACCTTCTGGATGAAGTACCGCAGCATCTTCTCGCAGATCTCGAAGTCGGCGATCACGCCATCCTTCAGCGGGCGGATGGCCTGGATGTGGGCCGGGGTGCGACCGATCATCCGCTTCGCCTCGACCCCCACGGCGAGGGGCCGGCCATCGCGCACGTTGACGGCCACCACAGAGGGCTCGTTGAGCACGATGCCGCGGCCGCGGACGTACACCACCGTGTTGGCGGTGCCCAGGTCGACCGCCATGTCGCGGCCCATGATCGATGAGAGGACGTTCTCGGACATCCGGGCAAAGCCTCCGCTGCCGCCAGGGTTCGGCGCAGCCTACTCGTGTGCGGTGCCGACGGATAGGTCGACCTCTGGTCGATCTTCAGTCTGCAGTGGAGGGTCAGCCTAGAGCCTGTAACGCAACTGCAACAATCTGGCTCAGCGCGACGGGAACCAGAGACCGATCTCACGCTCGGCCGACTCGTGGCCGTCCGAGGCGTGGACGAGGTTCTCGGTGGTGATCGTGGCGAAGTCGCCGCGGATCGTGCCCGGCTCCGCGTCGTCGACCTTGGTGGCCCCCACCATCTTGCGGACCAGCGAGAACGTGTTGTCGGCTGGGCCCTCCACGATCATGGCGAACACCGGCGAGCGGGTGAGGAAGCTCACCAGCTCACCGAAGAAGGGCTTCTCGGCGTGCTCGGCGTAGTGGGCCTCGGCCAGGGCGGTGTCGGCGGAGCGCAGCTCCGCGGCCACCAGGGTGAGCCCCTTGCGCTCGAGGCGCGACACGATCTCACCGACGAGCCCGCGCTCGACAGCATCGGGCTTGCACATCACGAAGGTCTGGTTCACGGCGGCGACGCTAGGGCCGCGCCCCTGACCCCGGGAAATCGCCGGCGCGCGGCTCGTGCCGGCACGGGGTGGTAGCGATGAGGCCGTGAAGTCGCTCGGGCTCATCTTCAGCCAGCTGGCCCTGCAGATGCGCCACCGCAACCTGCGTGTGGTGGCGTGGCTGCTGCTGGCGCTCGTGGTGCTCGTCGCCGGCTTCTCCGTGGCGTTCCACGAGCTCATGGAGCGGGAGGGCCAGCAGCACAGCTGGGCTACCGGCGTGTACTGGACGCTCACCACGATGTCGACCCTCGGCTTCGGCGACATCACCTTCCAGGGCGACGCCGGCCGGGTCTTCTCGGTGATCGTGCTGATCAGCGGCGCGCTCTTCATCCTGGTGCTGCTGCCCTTCGCCTTCATCCAGTTCGTGTTCCTCCCGTGGATGGCCTGGCGCGAGGCCAACCGTGCCCCGTCCGAGGTGGGCGACGACATGGCCGGCCACATCGTGCTCACCGGCCCGGGCGAGATCACCGACGCCGTCATCCGCCGCGCCGACGACGCCGGCGTGCCCTACGTCTTGATCGAGCCCGACCGCCAGGCGGCCCTAGCGCTCCACGACGCCGGCTACCGGGTGATGGTGGGCGAGCTCGACAGCCCCGACACCTATCGGGCGGCGCGAGTCGACCGGGCGGCGCTGGTGGTGGCCACCCGTCCCGACACCGCCAACACCAACATCGCCTTCACCGTGCGGGAGATCAGCCCCACCGTGCGGATCGTGGCCACCTCGGCGAAGGCGGCGTCGGTCGACATCCTCGAGCTGGCCGGCTGCGACGAGGTGCTCAAGATGGGCGAGATCCTCGGACAGGCGGTGGCGCGGCGGGTGCTCGGCCGCGACTCCCGCCACCAGGTGGTGGGCGAGTTCGACGACCTCCTCATCGCGGAGGCCTCAGCCAACCATCCCGACCTCGTCGGCCACAGCCTGCGCGAGGCAGGCATCCGCCAGCGGGCCCAGGTGAGCGTGGTGGGCATCTGGGAGCGCGGCACCCACCAGACGGTGGGCCCCGACACCGTGATCGGGGCCGGCGACGTGCTCATCCTGGCCGGCTCGGCCGACCAGCTCCAGGCCTACGACGAGGCCTTCGCCACCAGCGCCGACACCGACAGCCCCGTGGTGATCATCGGGGCTGGGCG
>JBPPMN010000291.1:0-3816 GCA_051306055.1 Acidimicrobiales bacterium | reverse complement strand
CAGGCTCGGTGGCACAGCCCCGCCGGTGTCGATGGGTGGCGGGGGAGCGAACTCGCCGGGATCGAAGGCGGGGAAGGGCGGCGTGGCCAGCGACGAGACCGACCCCGGGGCCAGGTTGAGCCCACCGATGTGGTTCTCGGTGAGGAAGAGCAGCGGGAAGGGGATGGGGCCCAGGTCGGGCTTGAGCTCGGGCGGAACGCTGTCGAGCAGATCGATGAAGGCGTCCTGCTCCCGACCGGCGTAGGTGAAGGTGAGCGACAGCCCGCTGCTCTGCCGCACCACCGCGCCACTGGTGACCTCTGAGTCCTCGGGCTCGACGAGGCGCAGCTCGATCCCGGCCTGGGCCAGCAGGTCGTCGACCTGGGGGACGGCCTGGGCGAGGATGTCGGCGAGGGCGTCGACGATCGGGTCGGTGGCGTCTCGCAGGGGACCGACGACAGGGTCGAGCAGGTCGCCGAGGGGGGCGCCAGGCCCCTCCACCGGGGGCGCCTCGTCGAGGACGAGCCCCTCCTCGGTGAGGGTGGCGGCCAGGCCGAGGAAGCGCACGCCGCTCACCTCGGTTCCACCGGCGGTCGTGCCCACCTCGCCGTTGTGGACGGCCACCAGGTCGGTCACGACGGAGTCGATCACCAGCACCCCGCCGAGCACGTTGACGCCGGCCAGCTCCACCCGGGTGCGGCTCACGGCCTGGCCGTCCTCGATGGCCGACCTCGACACCGAGCGCATCGACTCGATCTGCACGGCCGGAGCGCCGTCGAAGCCAGGGAACGACCCGGCCGCCTCCACCCCCAGCGGGCCCGTGACGACCCGCTGCACGATGCCGCCCTCGGCCGACTCGTCGACCTCGGTCGGTCCCGAGGGGAAGAAGGCCTCGGCCTTGATCGGGTACTCGGGGATGCCCGAGGGGTCCTGGCCGGTCTGCTCCAGGAGGGACGGCAGGTTCACGAGCAGACCGCCTGGGAAGGCCAGCGAGGCCAGGCCGTAGCCGAACCCGTTGCTGAACCGGGCCAGGCTCTCGGGGAGGCCGAGGTCGAGGATGGGGGAGCCGCCGGGGAGCAGGCCCTCGATCAGGTAGGTGGCCTGGAGCCCCAGCCCCCTCGCCTCGAGCTCGTAGGTGCCGAAGACGGACTCGGGATCCACGGGCGCCTCCTGGGCGCGAGCGCCAGGCGCGACCGTGCCGAGGCCGAGCAGCGAGGTGGCCATGACGAGCCCCAGCAGTGCCCTACGACGGCGCATCGGCCACCTCCTGTCGGCTCCGCCACGAGTAGAGGACGCCGGCGATGCCGTTGGGCTGCTTGCCGAGGGCCACGGCCGTGACGGCGATCACCGCGAACACGAGGCCGGCCAGCTCCGGGGCCTCCGACTGCACCAGCGGGAGGGCGGCGAAGAGGATCCCTCCCACGAGGGCGCCGGTGATGGTGGTGATGCCGCCCACCACCGCGAAGAGGAACAGCAGCACGTTGAACAGCGGCTCGAAGTCGAGCTGACCGGCGGTGAACCCGAGGCCTCCGTGCAGCGCCCCGGCCAGGCCGGCGATGGCCGACGAGATGGCGAACACCGTGAGCTTGGTGCTGCGCACGTCGAGGCCGAGGGTGGCGCAGGCGGCCTGGCTGTCGCGCATGGCGGCGAGGCGACGGCCGAAGCTCCCGCGACGCAGCGCCAGCACCCCGACGGCGACCAGGGCGAAGACGATGCCGCAGAGGGCGGCGAAGGCACGGTCGCTGCTGAAGTCGAGGCCGAGCACCTGCAGGCGCCCCACCTCCACACCGCCGGTCCCGTACACCCGGGTGTCCTGGAAGATCATGTCGCGCGACACCTGCGCCAGGGCGAAGGTGACCAGCGCCAGGTAGAGCCCCTGGAGGCGCAGGGCGGGGAGCGCGATCACCACCCCGAGGGGCACGGCGATGAGCGCTGCGGCGCCCATGCTGAAGATGCTGTCGCCGCCGAAGGTCTTGCCCATGGCGAAGGCGCCGAGGCCGAAGAACACGTACTGGGCCAACGAGATCTGGCCGGAGTAGCCGGTGAGCAGCACCAGCGAGAGGAGCAGCGTGGCGTAGACGAGGGCGCGCGTGAGGTCGAGCAGGTTGTCGCCGGCCACGGCGGCCAGCAGGGCCACGGCCGGGACGAAGAGCGCCGCCCGCACGAGGGAGGCCGGCAGGCCGGGAGCGGGTGGCGCGTCGCGGGAGACCAGCCGCCCCACGGCCAGCTTGGCCTCGGGCAAGGCCATCAGCACCAGGAACAGGAACACCCCGGGCACGCTCACCTGAAGGTGGTTCCACACCTCCGTGCTCGGAAAGCTGATCGGGGCGTAGCCCTGGATGAGGCCGAGGACGATGGCGCCCGTGAAGGTGAGGGCCAGGCTCCGGAGCCGACCGAACACCGCAGCGCCGTAGGCGGCCAGCACGAAGAAGGTGAGGTTCACGGCGTCGAGGGCCCCGGCGGTGGGGGCGTAGAGCACGCCGGCCCCGGCGGCCAGCACCGAGCCGAGGATCCAGCTGGTGCGGGCGATGGACACGGGCGGCGCACCGGTGAGGGCGGCCAGGTCGGGGTTGTCGACGACGGCGCGCATGGCGATGCCGGTGCGGGTGGCCTTGAGGAGGTAGCGCAGGCCGATGGCCACCGCCACCGCGATCAGGAAGAACGCGACCTCGTCGTAGCGGATCCTCCCCCCGGCGATCGTGACGCTGCGCTCACCGAAGAGGTAGCTCGGGGTGCGCTGCTCGCCGCTGCCCTGGAACAGGTACTGGGCCACACCGATGAGCAGGATGGTGAGGGCGATGGTGACGGTGAGCGAGGTGCCGGGCGGCGCGCCCCGGAACGATCGCATCACGCGCTCGAGGGCCAAGCCGATGAGAGGAGCCACCACGCCCAGCACCAGCAGCAGGGCGATGGGGGAGGGTACGCCGATGCCCTGTCGGAGCTCGTAGAAGAGGAACGCGCACACCATGCCCACCGCGCCGTGGGCGAAGTTGAACACGCCGGTGGTGGTGTAGGTGAGGACCAGCCCGCTGGCGGCGATGGCGAAGACGCAGCCGCTGCTGATGCCGATGAGGGTGAACTGGATGAACACCGACAGGGATCCGGCGCCCTCGTAGGCCCGGAACACCAGGAGCACGGCGGCGGCCGACCCCACCGCCACGCCCACGGCCAGCTGGCGATCGGCCCGCAGCCGAGTGGCGAGCGTGCTCAGCACTGGAAGCCCCGGGCGGGGAACTGCTTCTGCCACCTCCCGCCCTTCACCTCCACCACCTGGAAGCAGGCGGCCTGCTTCTTCTGGGCCGGGTTGATGGGGGCGACGAGGCCGTCACCGTCGTAGGCTGTGAAGGTCTTGAGCTCCGCGATGATCTTCTCCTGGGTGGGATCGGGGCCCACCCCCCGCAGCGCCTCGGTGAACATGTCGGCCGCCACCCACCCGGCGAGGGCGAAGAAGTCGGCGTCGGCGCCCGGGGCGGTGCGGCCGTACCAGGTGTTGAACTCGGCCATGGCCGGCACGCTGCCGGCCTCCTCTGGGATGGCGAAGATGAGCCCGACCTCGGTGCCCTCGGCCGCCTGCCCGGCCACCTGGATGAGCTTCTGGCCGTAGGACTGGGCACCGTAGAACGGCACGTCGGGCTGGTAGCCCACGTCGGACAGGGCCCGAGCCAGGTTGGCGATGGCGTTGATCTCGGCGATCGTGATCACGAGATCGACGTCCTTCTGCTTCATGTCGTTGGCCTGCGAGCGGAAGTTGGTGGCCGTCACCGCCACCGGGTAGGTGGCCACCAGCTCGAGACCGGCCTTCTGCATGTCGATCTTGTAGTTCTCGGCCTGGACCAC
>JBPPMN010000283.1:0-4920 GCA_051306055.1 Acidimicrobiales bacterium | reverse complement strand
TCCCTCGCCACCGTGTCGTGCCCCACGGGCGGTTCGATCACCGTCGCCAGCCCCATCGCCGGCAGCGTGCAGAGCCTCCTCAACGCGGCCGCCAGCGACGGCGTGCCCCTGTGCGGCGGTGGCTACCGCTCCTCGCAGGGCCAGATCGAGACCCGCAAGAACAACTGCGGCACCAGCTACTACGCCATCTACGAGATGCCGGCATCGCAGTGCAGCCCGCCCACGGCCCGTCCCGGCCAGTCCATGCACGAGCAGGGCCGCGCCATCGACTTCACCTACCAGGGCCGTGTCATCGGGTCCCGGAGCGGTCCCGCCTGGAACTGGATGTCGGCCAACGCCAACAGCTACGGCCTCTACAACCTCCCCAGCGAGCCCTGGCACTGGAGCACGACGGGCGGCTAGTCGTTTCGAGCTCAGCGTCCTGACGGCCGCTTCGCTCGAGCTGATTCGTGCGCCTTCGGCGCGCTGAAGGTCACTGCTACTCGGTCACGGCAAGCCGCTCCCTCGCGGGCGAGGGGGGCACTCGGAGCGTTCCCCCCTCACACTCCCCCCTCACGCCCGCCGCGACCCCGGTGCACCCTCATCGGGGAGCTGGCCCGAGAACGGCCGCTGTGTCGCCGCGCCCTTGCTCTTGACCTGGACCTTGGTGCCGCGTTGCTCAGTCTTCGCGGACGACGGCGGGGGAGTGGCGGAAGAACTGCTCCACGTCTCGCTCGTACTGGTAGGCCTGCCCGCCGGCGCCCACCATCGTGCGGATGCGCAGGGCCTCCACGAAGTCGGCCACCGTGCCTGCGGAGGTGTAGCGGTAGTCGAACCCCATCTGCTTGAGGCGGCGGTTGTCGACCCCGCGCCCGTGGCGCAGCAGGTCGAGCAGCTCGGGCGGCAGGTCGAGGCCCAGTCGGGCCAGAGGGGTCGAGAGCAGACCGAGGCCCACCGGTGGGAGCGGGAACGTTCGCTTGCCGCAGATGGCGGCCACCTCGCTCCACGGCAGCAGGCCGTCGCCGGCCACGTTGTAGATGCCCTGCACCTCGCGGTCGAGCACGAAGAGGATGGCCCGCACCACGTCGGCCTCGTGGACGAACTGCACCCGGGGATCGAACCCCAGCACGCTCGGCACCAGCGGCAGCTCGAGGGCCTTGGCCAGCGGCGTGGAGATGTCGGGCCCCAGCACGTTGGAGAAGCGCAGCATGGCCACGTTGACGTGCGGGTTGTCGACGGCGAAGTCGCGCACGTAGCTCTCCACCTCGATGAGGCTGCGCTCCACCATGGCCTTCGGGATGGTGGCCCGACGAGACTCCTCGGAGAACCACACCGGGTCCTTCGGGTGCGATCCGTAGACCAGCGTCGACGACTTCACCACCACGTTGCGCACCGTCGACCCCGGCGCCGAGGCCGCCGCGAACAGGTTCATGGTGCCGATCACGTTGATCTCGTGGATCGTGCGCGACCGCATCTGGGTGGAGTCGACCACCAGGAAGGTGTGGACGATGGTGTCGATCCGGGCCGCCTTCACGATCCGGCTGAGGATGGAGTAGCTCTCGTCGCTGCGGACGTACTCGGTGCGCTCGAGCGGCACGGTGGGCTCGAAGCGGTCGAGCCCCACGATCACGTCGACGTCGGGGTCGGCCTCGAGGGCCTGAGCCACCCGGCCACCCCAGAAGGTGGCCAGGCCGGTGATGAGGACGCGCTTTCCCATGGCCGCCTACCCGAACCAGACCGACTCGCGCTGGCGCAGCATGTCGAACAGCGCCTCCTGGATCTTCTGCCGGATGGCCTCCGACTCGTCCATGATCAGGCTCCGGGAGTAGCGGGGCTGGTCGGGCTCCACGTCGAAGTGGACGGGATCGAGCACCTGGATCTTGATCTTGGCCGGCAGGGTGAGGGCGGCGCCCAGCGGTCCGAGCGGGGCGAAGGCCAGCATGTTGGCCGTGACCGGTGCGTAGGGGATCCCGAGCACCTTGGCCAGGGCGGCGCTCTTCCACAGGATCGGCATGGCCTCCTCCGCTCCCACCACCGCGATGGGCACGATGGGGACACCGGCCCGCATGGCGATCTGCACGAACCCACCTCGACCGAACCGGCGCAGCTGGTAGCGCTCGCCGTAGGTCTTGCCGGTGCCCTTGGTGCCCTCCGGGAACACCAGGGCCAGCTGCCGCTGCTCTCGGAGCAGGCGGTAGGCGTTGTCGGGGTGGGCCAGCACCCCGCCCACCCGCGACCACATGGTCCCGACCACCGGGAGGCGCTTGAACATCTCGTCGGCCAGCCCGTAGACGGGGCGGCCCAGCTCGGTCTCGATGCCGTGCATGATGGCCGGCGCGTCGGCCGGGATGGCCCCGGCGTGGTTCGACACCAGCAACGCCCCGCCGTCGGTGGGGATCTTCTCGAGTCCATCCCACTCCACACGGTGCCAGGAGTCGTAGAGCGGGCCGTAGATGCGCCGGGCCAGCTCCCGCATGTGCTCGGAGCGGCCCCACTCGTCGACGTCGGAGCGACGGGGGTCGTCGAGCGCCTCGGGCTCGTCGGCGGGGCGGGGGACGGGCACCAGCGCCACCGAGCGACCGCTGGCTTCAGCCGTGTCGATCACCTCGGGTCGCACGACCACCTTGGGGTCGGGATCGGGCACGGACCGCACGGGACGGGCTCCGCTGGCCTTCGCTGGTCGGGCCGCCGGCGCCGCCTTCCGTGGCGCCGACTTCCCTGGCGTGGCCTTCGGGGGCTTGGAGGAGGCCATGACCCCCGATGGTAGTGGCGGGATCCCGGACGCTCCCCATGGGGACGAACCGGTCGTCTCCGGGCACCCCTACCAGCCGTCGCGCTCCGACTCCTCCTCGAGCCAGGTGAGCCCGGTGGGGCAGTCGGGCTGGCGGGAGCACCACCGGCACGGCGGCCCGGGGCGCAGCACGGGCTCGGCGCCGTCGTGCTTGAGGGCCACGGCCGAGGCCGCCCCGTCGACCACGCGCTCGATGGTGGAGGCCAGCAGCGCCTCGGTGACCACCTCGTCCTGCAGGCGGCCGCCATCGAGGTAGTAGGTGGCCAGCAGCCGGGGCGGCACACCGATGCGCAGCGTCTCGATCAGGGCGTAGAAGCGCAGGTCGTCGCGGTGGGAGGGAGCGAACCCGCCGGTCTTGAGGTCGATGAGGACCTTGCCGGCCTTGAGGCCGTCGGCCCGACCCACGCTGAGGTCGACCTTGCCGGAGAGCACCACCTTGTCGTGGCACAGATCGGTCCGCAGTCGGCTCTCGGGCACCGGACGCCACCGGGCCTCCAGCGGCGGGAAGCACTCGAGGAACTTGGCCGCCCGCTCCACCGCTTCGCCGTGGAGCTCGGCCCGCTCGCCCTCGCCGAGGCCACCGAGGTAGTCGGCGATGCGGTCGTTGCCACCGATCAGCCGGGCGATGGCCTCCTCGACCAGCTCGCCGGGGGCCGGATCGCCCCGCCAGCTGATCGACAGCTCGATGGCCTTGTGCGACACGACGCCTCGCGCCGTGGTGGGCGACCACGCGAACTCCTCGGCCTCCTGCGCCAGGAACAGGCCCTCACAGCCGTGGACGGTGCTGAGCAGGTGCTTCGACACCCACAGCGTCTGGCCGTCGGGCACTCGGGCCGCAACGCCGGCCAGCCGCTCCTCCAGGTGGGCCCGCAGCTCGTG
Organism: Acidimicrobiales bacterium; assembly: GCA_051306055.1. Taxonomy (GTDB): domain Bacteria; phylum Actinomycetota; class Acidimicrobiia; order Acidimicrobiales; family VFJN01; genus VFJN01. Next base: position 1,271 of record JBPPMN010000283.1, on the reverse strand, counting down.
GCGCAGCCGGGGGTCGAACTCGGGCCGTTCGTGGGGTCGAGCCCCCAGAGCGGCCAGCACCTCGGACTGGGCCGGGTTGAGGACGGTGCCGGGCCCGGCGTCCACGGGAGCGGCCTCGTCGTCCACCTCCGGAGGATGTCACACCCCGCTGGTTGACTGGTGACCTGATGCAGTCGTCCTCCCTCCGCTTCGCTCGCACCGTCCAGGCCCTCGCTGCCACCGCCCGCTCGCTGCAGCTCGTGGTGCCCGGGTTCCGCAGCCCGCCGCGCCTCGTCGGTGTCCACCGATCCATCAAGCGCAGCCCCGGCGGGGCCACCGTGGCCGTCGCCGTGCGGGGTCGGCCCTGGCCGGCCGTGCAGGCCGCCCTCATCGAGGGGGTCATCGCCGCCACCGGCCTCGCCAGCCCCGCCGCCGCCCGGGCCCGGGAGGCGCTCTGGGAGGCCATCGCTCCGGGGGAACCCGTCTCGGGCGCAGACGCCGAAGCCGCATGAGGGCCCTCTACATGCGATCTGCATGTGATCAGCCTGATCGCATGGTCATGCTGCAGATCCGCAACGTCGCGCCCGAGGTGCACCGCGAGCTGAAGGTCCGGGCCGCCCAGGCGGGGCAGTCGTTGTCGGAGTTCGCGCTGGCGCAGCTGGTGCGCGGCGTCGAGAAGCCCGCCCGTGCCGAGGTGCTGGCCCGCCTGCGGTCGCTGCCCGCGGCCGATCCCGCCGCCGTCCAGGTGGTCGCCGCCATCCACGCGGATCGGGTCGAGCGGGAGCAGGCGGTCGACGAGGCCGCCCGCCGGTGATCGTCCTCGACGCCCCACTGCTCTCCTTCGACGCCGGCCTGGCCCGATCGCCCGGCCACGTCGCCCGGATCGAGCTGTTGGCGGCTGCCTGAGGGCCGTTACGGTCGTTGCGATGCGGTCGTGGCGCGTGCTGGCCTCCGAGCTGGCCATCAACGAGATCCCGGTCACCGCCGACTACGCCGACGTGTTCGTGGTGCTCCGCGAGGGCGACGAACAGCCCGGTCCCAACGACTGGGAGGCCACCGTGCGCACTGCCGAGCGCCAGCACTTCCCGCCGGGCACCTACGAGCTGCAGATGCGCACCCCCGACGACGTCTCGCTCAGCGGCCACGCCATCCTCCGGTTCAGCGACGGCCATCACCACCACTTTCGTGGTGACGGTGAGCTCGGTGGCGTGCGCGGCATCACCGCCTGACCGGTTCGGTTCCGGAGAGGCGGCCATGGCGCGGCGGGCGGGACGTAGCCTGAGCAGCGCCCC
>JBPPMN010000280.1:0-3700 GCA_051306055.1 Acidimicrobiales bacterium | reverse complement strand
GAGGATCCTGCGCTGCTCAACCCTGGAGAGAGCGGTCTGCGGCGCGTGGAGCTGGGTGAGGAGCACCGCGAGCGTGACCACCGTGCCCGCGTCGAGTCGCTCCTGCAGGGCCAGGCAGCCGCCGAGGCCGTCGACGAGGGCGAGTGCCAGCGAGCATCCTCGGCAACCTCATACTTCAAGGACGGTTCAGGTCAAAGAGGTTCCTCGCTAGCCTCAGACGGATGCAGCACCCGTTGACCATCGGCGACCTCAGCGACCGCACCGGCGTGGCCCAGAGCGCTCTGCGCTTCTACGAGGCGGAGGGCCTGATCCACGCCGAGCGCACCGATGGCAACCAGCGCCGCTACGCCCGCGATGCGCTGCGCCGGGTGTCGTTCATCCGCGTGGCCCAGCAGGTGGGGCTGCGCCTGGAGGAGATCGCCGAGGCGCTGGGCTCGCTGCCGGAGAGCCGCACCCCCACCGAGCGCGACTGGGCCAAGCTCTCGGCCTCGTGGCGGCCCCGGCTCGACGCCCAGATCCACCTGCTCGAGCGCCTGCGCGACCGTCTCGACGGCTGCATCGGCTGCGGCTGCCTGTCGTTCGGGATCTGCAAGCTGGTCAACCCCGACGACGAGGCCGGTCAGCGCGGCCCCGGCCCGCGCAACCTCATCGAAGAAGACTGACGGGTCGTCGCCCGCTCTGCCGCGATCTCGATTGCCAGCCGGGGCCTGGCGGGGGTCTGATGACGGCGTGCACCAAGGTTCCCCCCGTTCGCCGCGCGTTGCCGGCTTCCTGATCGCCGAGGCGCTGAGCGCCATCGGCTCGTGGGCGACCATCGTCGCCATCTGGGGCTACGCGGCCTACGAGTACGACGCCACCGCGGCCGACATCGCCCTCTTCGGCATCGCCTTCTCCCTCCCTGGCGTGGTCCTCGGCCCCCTGACCGGTGCCGTCATCGACCGCCTCGGGCCCAAGGCCACCCTGGCCACGGCCAAGGTGATCGGGGTGGTGGCGTCGCTGGCGCTGCTGGCGGCCGACAGCTTCGAGGCGCTGGCCCTGCTCAGCGGGCTCCACGGGGTGGCCTCGGCCCTCTCCCACCCCGCCATCCAGTCGATGCCGCCCCGCCTCGTCGACGACCAGCACCTGGCCCGCACCAACGCCCTCGTGTCGCTCACCGACGAGCTGGCCATCGTGCTCGGCCCGGCCGCGGCCGGCGTCGGCATCGCGCTGTTCGGCTTCCGGGGCGCCTTCGTGTTCGACGCCGCCACCTATGCCCTCGGCCTCGTGGTGCTGCCGATGGTGCGGCTGCGGGCGATCACCGTCGAGCCCGGCGACGACGCCACCCCGGTGCGCTTCCGTGACGCGCTCGAAGGGTGGAAGCTCATCGCCCGCACCCCGATCCTGCGCCGGGTGGTGTCGTGCACGTTCGCCGTGCACCTGCTCTACGGCGCCGCCCTGCTGGCCGAGCCGCTCTACGTGCGCGATGTGCTGGAGCGCTCCGAGAGCGTCTTCGCCGCGCTCCAGACCGCCTTCGGCATCTGCCTGGTGGCGGGCGGGATCATGGCCGCCAAGCTGGGCGAGCGGCTGGCGTCGTTCGGCTGGGTGGTCCTCGGCGTCGGTGGCTCAGGGGCGGCGGCGGTGATCTACCTCGGCACGCCGTTCGTGGTGGTGGCCTTCGTGGGCGTCGGCATCTGGGGCGCCTTCACCGCCATGATCTCCGGCCCGTCCCGCACGCTCCTGCAGCGCAGCACCCCCGCCCGCGCCCACGGCCGGGTGCTGTCGGCCGACTTCGTGTCGGGCAGCGGGGCCGAGCTCCTGGGCGTGGCCACGGCCGGCTTCCTGGTGGGGACCTTCGGCGTGCAGTGGGCCATCGGCGGCCTCGGGACCGGCGTGCTGGTGGCCGCCGTCGTCCTCTTCGTCGCCCACCGCGCCGACCACAGCCAGCCTCCTGTGGCGCGCCTCCGACCGGACCTCCCCGACCCCGCCGTCCCTGCGGCTGTGCACCGCGCCGAGGGCGGTGTGACGTCACCAGAGCTGGGCGGCGAGCCGCTCGGGGTGTAGCCGGGCGCGGACCTACGCCGGGGCGGCAGCCGCCGCGGCTCGTCGGCGGCGCTTTGGGAGCAGCACGCGGTAGACGACGAAGAACACCGTCGCCGAGAGGGATGCCACCGAGGCCCAGACGAACACCGGGTTGCCGGCGTCGGTGCCGGCGGTGAAGGCATGGACGGTCGACACGATCACGGCCAGGTAGCTGGTGAGGTGGATGCCTCGCCACACCCGCTTCGGCAGGCGCTTCATCACGAGGCTGGACCCCTCCACGGCGACGAGGAGCCAGAAGCCGACGATGCCCCAGGCGACCGGGCCCGACTTCCAGTCGGCCGCGAACGGCACGAGGAGGTCGGCCACGCCGAAGTGCACGTAGCTGTCAGCCACGAGGGCTGCGAGGTGCAGGGCGAGGAAGGCGACCATCAGCCCGCCGACGAACCGGTGGAGGTCGAGCAGCCAGGCCGGACGGGGGTTGCTCCCGAGGGCCCGGGTGGCCAGCGACAGCCCGAGCAGGACGGCGGCGATGGCCAGCGCCCAGGCCACGAAGCCCGACGCTCGGGCCACGTACCACCACAGCTGCGGGTTGACGACCGCCATCATCGGGCGGTGCCGTCGAGGTGACGGAGGTGGCGGAGATCTCCCACCTCGGTGGTCGTGCCGTCGCCGGTCGTGAGGACAGCCCCTGCGCCGCCCGACTCGAGAAGCCGACCGAGGCGGGAGGGATCAGCGAAGGCGACCTTGGTCAGCACCTCGGCCTCGGCCGCGCTGTCGGCCACGACGGTCGCCTCGACCAGGGAGCCCGCGCACGAACGGCCGGTGCGGGGGTCGAGGAGGTGGTGGCGGGCGTCGCCCTCGGGTCCGTGCCAGGCACGACGCAGCGTGGTCGAGGTGGCGACGCCCCCGTGGTACAGGACCGCCACGCGTGTCGGCCCCGGCGCGGCGCTCTGGTGACCCACCTCGATCGACCAGCCGTCGGGGTGTGGCGCTCGACCGCCGACAGCCACGTCGCCGCCGAGGTTGACGCAGGCGCCGTGGGCACCGCGCTCGAGCAGACCGGCGACGAGCCGGTCGGCCGTCCAGCCCTTCGCGATGCCTCCGAGGTCGAGCCTCGTGCCGACAGGGATGCGCGCTGCGCCGCCCGGTCGGTCGACGTCGAGGTCGAGCTCGGCCCCCGTGCTGCGGCGAGCACCCAGTGCTGCGGACGCGAGCCCGGCCCGTCGGCGGTCAACGGCCTCGAAGGAGCGGTCGTAGCCCGCCCGGGCCAGCGCGTCGCCGAGGAGCGGGTCGAACGCCCCTGCGGTGCGTCGGCGAGCGGCGGCGGCTGCCTCGAGGAGCTCGAGGGTGTCGCTCGACGCGCTCGCCCACCGCCCGGGCTGGGCGTTGATCCGCTCCAGCTCGGACCCTGGGCGGAACCGGCTCCACAGGTCCTCGAAGCGCTCGACCTCGGCTCGGGCCCAGTGCAGGTCGCCGTCGCAGCCCTCGAGCACGAGGACCTCCACGTCGGTGCCCATGGCCCGGAAGGAGCAGCCGGCCAGGTCGAGCACCTCGACCGACGACATCACGAGCCCTGGGACTTCGTGACGGGGGCCGGGGCAGGGGCCGGAGCGGGAGCCGGGGCGCTCGCCCTCGGTGCCGGCGACGCGGCCACCGGCGTCACACTGCGGGTGGATTGGAC
>JBPPMN010000369.1:0-2962 GCA_051306055.1 Acidimicrobiales bacterium | reverse complement strand
ACCCCAGCCAACCCTCCACCACCCACTTCCGCCCCCCGCTGGCCGAGAAGCTCGACGGCCGCTGCTGGCACTGGAACTCGTCCACCGGCTGACCAGGCGCGCCGTGGTGCGCCTGCTGCCTCTCTACCACTCGGATGGTAGGCTGGTGGCATGCGGACGACCATCGACGCAGCGGGGCGCATCGTGATCCCCAAGGTGCTGCGAGACCAGCTCGGCCTCCGCCCCGGCGAGGTCGACCTGGTGGCAGATGGCGTGGCACTGCGCATCGAACCGGTCAGCGGCGAGGGGCTCGAGGAGCGCAACGGCCGCCTGGTGATCCCGGGCGGCGGCGAAGGCATCGACGACGACACCGTCCGGTCGTTGAGAGATGCCGACCAGCGCTGAGCCCACGATCCTCGTCGACACCAGCGTGGCGGTGGCGCTCGTGCTGGAGGACCACGAACACCATCGGTCGGTCGTCGCCGCCATCGGCGTAGAGCAGCTCGGGCTCTCAGGTCACGCCGCGTTCGAGACCTATTCCGTGCTGACCCGACTGCCCCCTCCGGCCCGTCGCGACCCAGCGACCATCGAGCGGCTGTTGGCCGCCAACTTCGCGGGCTCGCGGTTCCTGCCCGAGCGGGCGGCCAAGGCGCTCCTGCGTCAGCTGGCCGAGCTCGGGCTCGCCGGCGGCCACGTCTACGACGCGCTGGTAGGGGCGGCCGCCCGCCACCACGGACTGCCGTTGGCCAGCCGTGATCGGCGGGCGGTCGAGACCTACCGGGCCCTCTCGGTCGACGTGCGCCTGCTCTCCTGACCGCCTCGGACGACCGGGCAGGCACACTGGGGTCGACGACCGGAGGTGTGGCCGATGGCTGAGCTGATGCCGGCGGCGTTCCTGGGGCACGGGAGCCCGACGAACGCGCTGGAGACGAACCGCTTCACCGAGGCGTGGCAGGCCTTCGGGGCCAGCGTGCCCCGGCCCCGGGCGATCCTGTGCGTGTCGGCCCACTGGTACATCAACGCCACCGCGGTGACGGCCATGGCGCAGCCGAAGACCATCCACGACTTCTACGGCTTCCCCGACGAGCTCTTCGCCGTCGACTACCCCGCCCCGGGCGACCCGGCGCTGGCCGAGGAGATCGTCGAGGTCGTCCACCCCACGTGGGTGGGCCTCGACCACGACGCCTGGGGGATCGACCACGGCACCTGGTCGGTCCTGGTCCACGCCTTCCCCGAGGCCGACGTGCCCGTGCTGCAGCTGGCCATCGACGCCCAGCTCCCGCTCGAGGAGCACGTGGCCATCGGCGCCCGCCTGGCCCCGCTGCGCGAGCGCGGCGTGCTCGTGGTGGGCAGCGGCAACGTCGTGCACAACCTGCGCCGCATCGACTGGGCCAACCCCGATGGCGGCTTCGACTGGGCCCAGCGCTTCGATGACGCCGCCCGTGAGCTCCTCCGGTCCGACCCCGCTGCGGTCGCCCGGCTGGCCGAGCACCCCGACTTCGAGGCCGCCGTGCCCACCCCCGACCACTTCATCCCGATGCTGTACCTGGCCGGCCTGGCCGCCGCGTCGGGTGAGCGCCCGGAGGTCCTCGTCGACGGCTGCGCCATGGGCTCGCTGTCGATGACCTCCTACGGCCTCGGTGTCCACGCCGAGCCGGCCACCAGCACGGAGGGCGCCGCACCGATCCCCACCGACGTCCCGGCGGAGCGCACCAACCTCTGAGCCCGGAAGCTCCTCTGAGCCTGGAAGGTCAGCCGGTGAAGCTGGGCGCCGCGGTGACCGGAGCGGCGGCCGGCGGAGGGGTGGGCGCACCCGGTTCCTCGGGCGCCGACAGGCGGATGGGCTCCACGTAGTCGACTGACTCCACGATCGCCAGGATCAGCGAGCCCAGGGCGTTCAGGATGCCGACAAGGAAGCAGTTGTTGTCTGCGGGGTCGCCGGTGACGACTTCGAAGCCGCCGAGGTCATCGAGGCGCTGCAGCGCGACCTGCAGGTCGTCGCCGGTGAGGTCGGGGGCGGGCCCTCCGGCGTAGCAGGCCTCGAAGGCCGCCACGTAGGCGGCGGTGGCGGCGGCACCGACCTCGGCCTCGATGAAGGCGGGGATCCGCGGGTCGAGGATCCCGTCCTCGAGGAGCGCGCCGGAGTCGAGGAAGAGCTCGTCGAGCTCGTGGTAGCCCTCGGGCGACACGAGGGTGTGCTCGGCGGGGGTGCCGCTCACCCGGAAGCCCACGGCCACCACCGGGTCGACGGTCTCGTCCTCGAGCGGGAGGTTCAGCGTGGGGTACACGTAGTGTCCGGGGCCCGGGTAGGCGGGGAGCTCGGCGCCGCTCTCGCCGATCTCGGCGTCCCACATCTCCTCGGTGAGCTCGAAGGGCACGCACTCGATGGTGCCCGCCATCTCGTACTCCACCACGAGGACGACGTCGGTGTCGCCGTCGCCGTCCATGTCGACGCCGTGGTCGGCGCCATCGGCACCGTTCACGTCGGCCACGTCGAACTCCACGAGACCCATGGCGGCGTCTTCCTTGCCGTAGCCGAAGTAGGCCGAGCACGACTCGAGCATGCCGGCACCCGTCACGCCGGCGGCTCCGACTGCTGAGGTGACGTCGGCCCCTGCCGGAACGACGTGGGCCACGGCGGCCATGCCGCCGGCGGCGGTGGCGGCCGCGGTCATGCCGCCGACCAGGGGAAGGAGCTTGTTGCGGGTGCGCGTCTGCATGGGGGCCTCGTCGTCCTTCGTCGCCAGGAACGCGATGAGCGTACGCGCTACGAGGAGGAGGTGCCCGGATTCTTCGGATCCATGGGCGGCATCAGGGTGCTGAGGGGGGCGATGCGATCGGGGTGGCGCAGGCCGGCCACCAGCTGCTCGCCCATCGAGGTGCGGCGGCCGTCGCTGTGGAGCCGGCCCGGCCAGCCGTGGAGCTGGTGGTAGGCCGAGGCGGCGTAGATGAGGGCCGAGGCCACGTGGCGGCGGCGGTAGCG
>JBPPMN010000368.1:0-2184 GCA_051306055.1 Acidimicrobiales bacterium | reverse complement strand
TGTGTATAAGAGACAGAGGTCGGGCGGCGCCGGGGGGATGCACACGTCGGGGTACGACGCGTGACAGCTCCCGCTCGGCGGCGGAGACGTCGGCGCCGGCACCAGGGGGACCGGGGCCACCGTGGTGGGTGGTGGCGGAGGGGCGGTGGTCGTCGTGGTGGGTGGCCGACCGCAGCCGTCGAGCATGTTGCGCAGGGCGGTGTGCTCGGCCTGGTCGGCGCTGAGGCTCCAGCGCTCCTTCACCGTGATCCAGTCGACGGCGTAGTCGCACCAGCTCGCACGGTTGGGCGGCTGCCAGATGGCGGGGTCGCGGTCGCCCTTGCTGCGGTTCGTGGCGGCGGTGACGGCGGCCAGCGCGCCAGGGTGGCCGAGGTCGTTGGCGAAGGCCCGCCGCCGCTCCGGCGACCACGCCGCCGCGCCCGACACCCACGCCTCCCGCAGGGCCACCACGTGATCCACCTCGAGCTCGCCGGCGTCGGGGGTGGAGTAGCCGTCGTACACCGACAGCCAGTCGCCGGGGCCGAGGGCGCAGCGGGGACCGGCGGTCACCGGGGTGCGGGACTCGGCGATGAGCACCTCGGCGCGGGTGTCGCAGCCGTCGCCGTCGTTGTCGTCCCAGTGCGGGAACAGCGAGCGGTCGTAGCCGTCGCCGCTCCCCTCGGGGACCACGGCGAGACGGCCGAGCAGCTCGTCACGGTCGAACACATCGGAGCCGCTGATCTCTGCCACGACCTCGTCGGGATCGGGGATGGGGCCCAGCCCCGCCGGCTCCGTGGTGGTGGTCGACGTCGGCAGGATCCGCTCGGTGGTGGTCGTCTCGCGGCTGGTGGTGGTGGCGAGGGGCGAGCTCGAGGCCTCCGTGGCACAGGCACCGAGCAGCAGCACCGCCGCGACCCACGTCGCCAGCCTCCGTTGCCTGCCCACCATGGTCGCCTCCCGGGGCGACCCTACGCGGGTCAGCCGGTGAAGGTGGGCGCCGCCGTGACCGGAGCGGCCGCCGGCGGCGGGGTGGGCGCCGGCGGCGCCTCGGGCACCGACAGCCGGATCTCCTCCACGTAGTCGACCGAGTCCCAGACCGACAGGTAGAAGGAGCCGAAGGCGTTCAGGATCGCCACGTCGAAGCAGTCCGTGTCCTCAGGGTCTCCGGGGACCTGCTCGAAGCCGGTGAGCTCGTCGAGGCGCACCAGGGCGTCCCGCAGGTCGGTGCCCGTGAGGTCAGGGACGGGGCCGTCGATGCAGCCGTCGAACGCCGCCACGAAGGCTGCAGACGCTGCGGTGCCGACCTCCGCCTCGAGGAAGGCGGGCACTCGTGGGTCCAGGATGCCGTCGAAGAAGAGGGCTTCGATGTCGAGGAAGAGGTCGTCGAGCTCGTGGTAGTCCTCGGGGGACACGAGGGTGTGCTCTCCGGGGATGCCGGTCACCCGGAAGCCCACCGACAGCGGCTGATCGCCCTCCGACGGGAGGTTGACCGACGGGTAGACGTAGTGGCCGGGCCCGGGGAAGGCGGGGAGCTCGGCAGGGTCGCCGGCCCACTCGTCGTCCCACATCGCCTCGGTGAGCTCCTCGGGCACGCACTCGATCTCGCCGGCCTCTTCGTACTCCACCACCAGGACGACGTCGGTGTCGCCGTCGCCGTCCATGTCGACGCCGTGGTCGGCGCCGTCGGCACCGTTCACGTCGGCCACGTCGAACTCCACGAGGCCGAGGGCGGAGTCCGCCTTGCCGTAGCCGAAGTAGGCCGAGCACGACTCCATCGCTCCGGCGCCCTGGACGCTCGCCGCGCCGAGCGTGGTGGCGGCGCTGCTGGCCTCGGCGCCGGCCGGGGCCATGTGCGCGACGGCCGCCATGCCGCCAGCGGCGGTTGCCGCGGCGGTCATGCCGCCCACCAACGGGTAGAGCTTGTTGCGCGTGCGGGTGTCCACGGGGCCTCGTCTTCTCCGTCGCCAGAATCGGCCGAGAGCCTAGGCGCTATGGCCTCGGGCTGCTGCGATCATCGGGATCCATGGGCGGCATGAGGTTGCTGAGCGGCGCGATGCGGTCGGGATGGCGGAGCCCGGCCACCAGCTGCTCGCCCATCGAGGTGCGGCGGCCGTCGCTGTGGAGCCGGCCCGGCCAGCCGTGGAGCTGGTGGTAGGCCGAGGCGGCGTAGATGAGGGCCGAGGCCACGTGGCGGCGGCGGTAGCG
>JBPPMN010000251.1:0-39455 GCA_051306055.1 Acidimicrobiales bacterium | reverse complement strand
GTGGTCCTGGGTGACCGACTGCAGCAGCGACTGGCCGTACGGGTTCTACGGCACAGCGAGGATCGGGCCGATGTCGAGGCCGCTGGCCATCCAGTGGTCGATGGCGGCCCTCGTGTCGAGCGCTTCGACGTGACCGATCATCTCGGCCATCGTGCGGAAGCCGAGCTGCGCCATCAGCGCGCGAACCTCCTCGGCGATGTACTCGAAGAACGTCTCGACGAACTCCGGCTTCCCGGTGTAGCGGGCCCGCAGCTCCGGGTTCTGGGTGGCGATGCCGACCGGACAGGTGTCGAGGTGGCAGACGCGCATCATGATGCAGCCGCTGACCACGAGCGGGGCCGTGGCGAAGCCGAACTCCTCGGCACCGAGGAGGGCCGCGATGATCACGTCGCGGCCGGTCTTCATCTGCCCGTCGGTCTGCACCACGATGCGGTCGCGCAGCCCGTTGAGCAGCAGCGTCTGCTGCGTCTCGGCCAACCCCAGCTCCCACGGGGCGCCTGCGTGCTTCAGGGAGTTGAGCGGGCTGGCGCCGGTGCCGCCGTCGTGGCCGGAGATGAGCACCACGTCGGCCTTGGCCTTCGACACGCCGGCGGCCACCGTGCCCACCCCCACCTCAGCCACCAGCTTCACGTGCACGCGGGCCGACGGGTTCGAGTTCTTGAGGTCGTGGATGAGCTGTTTGAGGTCTTCGATGGAGTAGATGTCGTGGTGGGGCGGCGGCGAGATCAGGCCGACGCCCGGTGTGGAGTGCCGGGTCTTGGCGATCCAGGGGTACACCTTGCCGCCGGGCAGCTGGCCGCCCTCGCCGGGCTTCGCGCCCTGGGCCATCTTGATCTGGAGGTCGTCGGCGTTGGTGAGGTACTCCGAGGTCACGCCGAACCGACCGGAGGCCACCTGCTTGATGGCGCTGCGGCGCTCGGGGTCGTGGAGGCGCTCCGGGTCCTCGCCGCCCTCCCCGGTGTTCGACTTGCCGCCGATCCGGTTCATGGCGATGGCGAGGGTCTGGTGCGACTCCATCGAGATCGACCCGTAGCTCATGGCACCGGTGGAGAACCGCTGCACGATCTCGCTGATCGGCTCCACCTCGTCGATCGGGACGGGCGCGCGGCCGCTCGACTCGAGGTCGAACAGCCCGCGGAGGGTGGCCAGCTTCTTGGCCTGGTCGTCGACGCGGGACGTGTACTGCTTGAAGATGTCGTAGCGCTTGGTGCGGGTGGCGTGCTGCAGCTTGAACACGGTCTCCGGGTTGAAGAGGTGGTGCTCGCCCTCGCGCCGCCACTGGTACTCGCCGCCCGCCCACAGGTCGCGGTGGGCCGCCTCCTCCGGGCGCTCGAGGTAGGCGAAGCGGTGACGGGTGGCCACCTCCTCGGCCAGCACGTCGAGGCCCACGCCGCTGATGCGGCTGGTGGTGCCGGTGAAGTACTCGTCGACGAGGTCCTCGGCCAGACCGACCGCCTCGAACACCTGGGCGCCCGTGTAGGAGGCGACCGTGGAGATCCCCATCTTCGACATGATCTTCAGCACGCCCTTGGTGCTGGCCTTCACGAAGTTGCGGACAGCCTGGCGCTTGGTGACGTCGGTGATCACGCCCTGGTCGATGAGGTCCTCGATGGTCTCGAAGGCCAGGTAGGGGTTGATGGCCGCCGCGCCGTAGCCGAGCAGGAGCGCCATGTGGTGCACCTCGCGGGCATCGCCGCACTCCACCACGAGGCCCACCTGGGTGCGGGTCTTCTCGCGGATCAGGTGGTGGTGGACGGCCGAGGTGAGCAGCAGCGACGGGATGGGGGCCATCTCGTCGTTGGAGTAGCGGTCGGACAGCACGATGAGCTTGGCGCCGTCTGCGATGGCGGTGCTGACCTTGGCCCGCACCTCCTCGAGAGCCCGGCGCAGGCCGGCGCCACCCTCGGCCACCCGGTACAGCCCGTCGATGGCGAAGGGCTTGAACCCGGGCATGTTGGCGTCGTCGTTGATGTAGAGGAGCTTGGCCAGCTCGGCGTTGGTGAGGATCGGGTGCGGCATGACGATCTGGCGGCACGACGACGGCCCGGGGGAGAGCAGGTTGGCCTCGGGCCCGATGGTGGAGCCCATCGAGGTGACCAGCTCCTCGCGGATGGCGTCGAGCGGTGGGTTGGTCACCTGGGCGAACAGCTGGGCGAAGTAGTCGAACAGGAGGCGGGACCGGTCCGACAGCACCGCGATGGGCGTGTCGGTGCCCATCGAGCCGATCGGCTCGGCACCCGTGCGGGCCATCGGAGCGAGGAGGATCTTGAGCTCCTCGGTGGTGTAGCCGAACACCCGCTGGTGCTTCACCACCGACGCGTGCTGCGGGGTGAGGAATTCGCGGGCGGGGAGGTCGTCGAGGTGCACGAGACCGGCGTGGAGCCACTCGCCGTAGGGCTTGGCGGTGGCCAGCGCCTCCTTGATCTCGTCGTCGCCCACGATGCGACCCAGCTTCGTGTCGACCAGGAACATGCGGCCGGGCTGCAGGCGGCCCTTCGTCACGACCGTGGCCGGGTCGATGGGCAGCACGCCCACCTCGGAGGCCATCACCACGAGGCCGTCCTCGGTCACCCAGTAGCGCGACGGGCGCAGGCCGTTGCGGTCGAGCACGGCACCGATCACGGTGCCGTCGGTGAAGGCGATCGATGCCGGTCCGTCCCAGGGCTCCATGACCGCCGAGTGGAAGCGGTAGAAGTCGCGCTTCCAGTCGGGCATCGACTCGTGGTGCTCCCAGGCCTCGGGGATCATCATGAGCACGGCGTGGGGGAGGGAGTAGCCGCCGAGGTGGAGCAGCTCGAGGACCTCGTCGAAGCGGGCCGTGTCGGAGCTGCCGGGCGTGCAGATGGGGAAGGCGCGGTCGAGGCCCTCGATGAGGTCGCTCTCGAGGAGCGCCTCCCGGGCCCGCATCCAGTTCTCGTTGCCCATCACGGTGTTGATCTCGCCGTTGTGCGCCACGAGCCGGTACGGGTGGGCCAACGGCCACGACGGGAACGTGTTGGTGGAGAAGCGGGAGTGCACCAGCGCCAGCGCCGACTCCACCCGCTCGTCGGCGAGATCGGTGAAGAACTGGCCCACCTGGTAGCTGATGAGCATCCCCTTGTAGACCATCGTGCGGGCCGAGAGGCTGGGGAAGTACACCGGCTCGGTGCCGGTCTCGAGTTCGTGCTCGATCCGCTTGCGGAGCACGAAGCACCTGCGGTCGAGGGCCAGGTCGGCCAGCGGCGGATGGCCGTCGGCGGCGGCGAGGAACACCTGGCGGAAGCTCGGCTCGGCGTCGGCGGCCTGCTGCCCGATCATCGCGTTGTCGATCGGCACCTCCCGCCAGCCGAGCACCAGCAGCCCCTCGGCGGCGGCGATCTTCTCGATGCCCGCCATGGCCGCCGCCTCGGCATCGGCCTCGCGCGGCAGGAACGCCATCCCGGTGGCGTAGGAGCCGGCGGGCGGCAGGTCGAAGTCGACCACCTCACGGAGGAAGCGGTCGGGGACCTGGATGAGAATGCCGGCGCCGTCGCCCACGTTGGGCTCGGCGTTGGTGGCCCCTCGATGGTCGAGGTTGCACAGCGAGTCGAGACCCAGCTGCACCATCCGGTGGCTCTGGCGGCCGTGCATGTCGACCACGAAGGCCACACCACAGGCATCGTGCTCGTGACGCGGGTCGTACAGGCCTTGCTTGGTGGGCAGCATCAGTTGTCCATTCCGTGTGAGCGGTGGATCGAGATTCCAGGTCCAGGGCTCTGCGGAGGGACGACGTTGGCCCGCTGCAGGTCGAGCAACTGTAGCGACGGGCGGAGCGGCGAGGCCAACCGTTACCATCGGCCCTCGAACTCGTGGAGGGCGTCATGGGCGAAGACGATCAACCAAGCGGGGCTGACCCCGTCGTGGTCACCGAAGCGTTCGCAACGGCCCGGGAGCTGCTCCAGGGCGCCGAGCAGGAGGCGGCCCGCATCCGGCACGAGGCCGAGCAGCACGCCCGCCAGCGGGAGCAGGAGGCGGAGCTCCTCGTGGCCAAGGCACGGCGCCTGCTCGGTGCGGCAGAGGAGAAGGCCGTGCTCATCATCGCCGCCGCCCGCGCCCAGGCGCCCTCAGCAGCGGCGGGCGAGGCGATCATGTTCGAGCAGCTTGCCGACCTCGGTGCGCCCCGGCCGGCGCCGGCCGACGTCGAGCCGGCCGCCGAGGGCCGACCGAGCGAGCTCGACCGCATCCTCGCCTCCGCCATCGCCAGCGCGGTCGACGCCGCGCTGCCGGCCGAGCCCACGGCCTGAGCCGGGCCGACCGGCCGCGTCTGGCCGGTCTCGGCGGAGCGTCACTACGCTGTCACCACCACCCGCTCGACACCTTTGGGGGACGTTCACATGGCTGGTTCCGTGATCCTGGCTGGCGCTCGCACGCCGATCGGCAAGCTCTCTGGCGCGCTGGCGGGCTTCTCCGCCGCCGAGCTGGGCGGTCTCGCCATCAAGGAGGCGCTCGTGCGGGCCGGCCTCACCGGCGAGCAGGTCGACTACGTCTTCATGGGCCAGGTGCTGCAGGCGGGGGCCGGCCAGATCGCCGCCCGCCAGGCCGCCGCCAACGGCGGCATCCCGATGACGGTCCCCGCCACCACGATCAACAAGGTCTGCCTGTCGGGCCTCAACGCCATCCACCTGGCCGACCAGATGATCCAGCAGGGCGAGGCCGACATCGTGGTGGCCGGCGGCATGGAGTCGATGACCCAGGCCCCCTACCTCCTCCCCGGCGCCCGCGCCGGCTATCGCATCGGCGACCAGAAGGTCATCGACTCGATGATGTTCGACGGCCTCTTCTGCGCCTTCGACCAGGTAGCCATGGGTGCCGGCACCGAGAAGTACGCCGCCTCGGCCGGCCTCGCTCGCGAGCCGCAGGATGCGCTGGCCGCCAAGAGCCACGAGCGGGCCGCCCGCGCCGCCAAGGACGGCCTCTTCGACAACGAGATCGTCAAGGTGGAGATCCCCCAGCGGAAGGGCGATCCGATCATCTTCGACACCGATGAGGGTGTCCGCGGGGAGACCACCGCCGAGTCGCTCGGCGGCCTCCGTCCGGCCTTCGACAAGGCCGGCAACATCACCGCCGGCAACGCATCGCAGATCTCCGACGGCGGCGCGGCCGTCATCGTCGCCTCCAAGGCCGCCGCCGAGAAGCTGGGCACGGAGCCGCTGGGTGAGATCGTGGGCTACGGCCAGGTGGCCGGCCCCGACCCGTCGCTGCTCACCCAGCCCTCACGGGCCATCAACAAGGCGCTCGACCGGGCCGGCAAGCAGGTGAGCGACGTGTCCCTGTTCGAGCTCAACGAGGCGTTCGCCGCCGTCGGCCTCGCCTCCATGGCCGACCTCGGCATCACCGACGACATCGTCAACGTCAACGGCGGCGCCATCGCGCTCGGCCACCCCGTCGGCATGTCCGGCACCCGCGTGGCCCTCACGATGCTCCTCGAGCTCGGCCGCCGCGGCGGTGGCCTCGGTGCCGCCGCCCTCTGCGGCGGTGGCGGTCAGGGCGACGCCATCCTCCTCCAGGTCTGACCAACCCCAGGTTCTGGCGTCCCGACCACCCGAGATCTGGCGTCAGGAGTGGGCGTGTCACGCCCGGATCTGACGCTGGATCTCAGTGGGTGGCACCGCGGCGGGCAGCTATGGCGGCGGCGACCTCGGCCACGATCCGCCACGGCGTGTCCATGTAGGTGCGCCAGGTGAAGCGGAGCACCAGCCAACCCTCCAGCTCGAGGCGGTTCTGCCGCTGCCGATCCGACTCGAACGCATCCACGCCGAGGTGGTGGCGCCGGCTGTCGAGCTCGATGGCGATCTTGAGCGCCGGGTAGGCCAGATCGACCCTGGCCACGAATCGGCCGTCGGCAGTACGCACCTCGTACTCGACGACCGGTGCGCCTGCCTTGGAGTCGGCGAGCAGACGCTCGACGAGTCGGTTGAAGCGGCTGTCGGGAACGGTCGTGCCGTAGCACGACTCGAGGATCGACCGCATCGGACCGCAGCCCCGTCGGCCCTGTCGGCTATGGGTCGCCAACGTGTGGAGCAGGTCGTCCCAGCTGCACAGGCCTCGGCGGATTGCGTCGTCGACGAACGGCTGCACACGTTCGAGGGGAACCACGGCGCCGAGGTCGAGCAATGTGCGCTCGAGGCCGGTGCAGGGGATCCCCTCGCGTGTGGTGGCGCCGGCACGGTCGAGGTCCTTGCTCTCGTGGCGGCGGACGTCGTCGAACCTCGATCGCCGGTGCCGTTGCGCGACGATCTCGGGCCGGCCCTTCCAACTGCTGTCGAGGTCCCAGAGCACGGCGGCCGACCGGTGCGAGGCCAACGCGCCGGGGCCGCTGGCCAGCACCCCGATGAGGAGCCGTTGGTGCCAGGTGATCGGCGCGCCGGCGATGCGGTACACGCCCGGATGCAGACGGTCGAGCTCGCCGCGCTCGACGGCCCGGCGGAGTTGCTCAGGGGAGACGCCGCAGCCGAGCGCCTCCGATCGGGTCAGCACACCGTGGCGGCGGCGCGCCACGGCAGCGCTGGCAGGGTTGAGGGCGGGCATGGGCTTCCTCCGGGCCACAGGCAGGGCAGGGGGAAGCCGTGAAGATGCTGTCGCACGTACCTGGGCGGAGCAACACCGAAATTCTGGCGTCACCACCGGGCGCCGGACACCCAAATCGGACGCCAGAACTCGAAGGGGGCCGGCGCTTTGGTTCTGGCGTCAGGAGTGGGCGTGTCACGCCCGGATCGGACGCCAGAACCTGGGGTGGGGTGTCAGCGGGGGAGCATGCCGTAGGCGTGGGTGGGCTTGAGGCGGACGACGAGGCGCTGGTCGCGCACCATGGCCGCTCGGTAGTCGTCCCAGTCGTCGTGCTCGCCGATCATCGCCTTGTAGAGCTCGACCAGCTCGTCGACGGTGCTGTCGTCGGGGGCGCCGGCCACCGGGCTGAGCTCGGCGTCGGCCTCGAGCACCACGTAGGCGTAGAAGTCGTCGCGGGTGATGTGGAGCGAGGCGATCGGTGTCCGGGCCAGGTTCTTGGCCTTGGCCCGATCGGCGGTGATCGAGATCCGCACGAGGCCGTCGGCGTCGACGGCGTAGATGATGTTGGACAGCTGTGGACGGCCGTCGCTCTTCTGGGTGACGAGCACGCCGTTGCGGTGCTGGCGGGCGAAGTCGAGGGCGTCGGTGAGGTCCATGACCTGGCCCAACGGCCCGTCCTCGAGGATTCTTCCCCGTAGGGGAACGGCCGGAGGCGTTTGACAACCGATGGGTCGAGGGAGTCAATGTTGCGCCGATGCCCAAGTACCTCGTGATCGTCGAGTCCCCCGCCAAGGCCCGCACCATCGGCGGGTTCCTCGGCGCGGACTACGTCGTCGACTCGTCGATGGGCCACATCCGAGATCTGCCGGCCAAGGGCCTCAACGTCGACACCGAGCACGACTTCGCGGTGGAGTACGAGGTGCACGCCAGCAAGAAGGAGACCATCACCCGCCTCAAGAAGGCGCTGAAGGGCGTCGACGAGCTCCTGCTCGCCACCGATGAGGACCGCGAGGGCGAGGCCATCTCGTGGCACCTGCTCGAGGTGCTCCAGCCGAAGGTTCCGGTGAAGCGGATGGTGTTCCACGAGATCACCCAGGCCGCCATCGAGCACGCCATCGAGGCCTCCCGCGACGTCGACCACGGCCTGGTCGACGCGCAGGAGAGCCGTCGCATCGTCGACCGCCTCTACGGCTACCCCGTCTCCGAGGTGGTGTGGCGCAAGATCCGCACCGGCCTCTCCGCCGGTCGGGTGCAGTCACCGTCGGTGCGCCTCGTGGTGGAGCGGGAGCGCGAGCGGATGGCCTTCGTGGCTGCCAGCTACTGGGACCTGGCCGCCTCCTTCCCCACCGAGCCGGGCTTCACCGCCTCGCTGGCCACCCTCGACGGGCACCGCGTGGCGGGCAGCCGCGACTTCGACAGCACCGGGCGCACCAAGCGCGACGACGTGGCCGTGCTCGACGAGACCGCCGCCCTCGGTCTCCGCGACCGGCTCGAAGGCCAGCCCTTCACGGTGGCGTCGGTCGAGACCAAGCCGTACACCTCCCGACCGAAGCCGCCGTTCATCACCTCCACCCTCCAGCAGGTGGGCGGCTCCCGTCTCCGGATGAGCGCCCGCCAGGTGATGAGCATCGCCCAGGGCCTCTACGAAGAGGGCTACATCACCTACATGCGCACCGACAGCACCACGCTGTCGAACACCGCCATCACCGCGGCCCGCCAGATCATCGAGCGGCAGTTCGGCCAGGAGTACCTCACGCCCGAGCCCCGGGTGTACGCCAAGAAGTCCAAGAACGCTCAGGAGGCCCACGAGGCCATCCGCCCCGCCGGCGACGCCTGGCGCAGCCCCGATCAGCTGCGCAGCGAGCTGCGCGGCGACCAGCTCCGGCTCTACGAGCTGATCTGGCAGCGCACCCTCGCCAGCCAGATGCCCGACGCCCGCGGCAACACCGTGACCGCCCGCATCGGCGCCAGCACCACCGACGGTGCCGCCACCGAGTGGACGGCGTCCGGGCGCACGATCACCTTCCCCGGCTGGCAGGCCGTCTACGGCTTCAGCGGCGACGACGCCGCCGACGACGCGGGGGAGGAGGCCAAGCTCCCCGCCCTCACCGAGAACCAGCAGCTGCCCGCGCCGGCCGTGAGCGCCGACGGGCACACCACCCAGCCGCCCTCGCGCTTCACCGAGGCCACGCTGGTGAAGACGCTCGAGGAGAAGGGCATCGGCCGCCCGTCCACCTACGCCTCGATCATGCAGACCATCCAAGATCGCGGCTACGTGTGGAAGAAGGGCCAGGCCCTCGTCCCCACCACCGACGCCTTCGCGGTGGTGAGCCTGCTCGAGCAGCACTTCAGCCACCTGGTCGACTACGAGTTCACGGCCCGCATGGAGGACGACCTCGACGAGATCGCCGGCGGCCGGCAGCAGCGGGTGCCGTGGTTGCACAAGTTCTGGTTCGGCAACGGCGACCCCGGGCTCTTGGCCATGAAGGCCAAGGCCCTCGAGGAGGCCGACGCCGAGGCCATCAACACCATCCCGCTCGGCGTCGACGAGAACGGCGAGTCGATCGTGGTGCGCAACGGTCGCTACGGGCCGTACCTGCGTCGGGGGGAGGACACCGCCTCGATCCCCGAGGACCTCCCGCTCGACGAGCTCACCATCGACAAGGCGGTGGAGATCCTCTCGGCGCCCAAGGGCGGCGTGCCCATCGGCGAGGATCCCGAGACCGGCCTCCCCGTCTACGCCAAGAGCGGCCGCTTCGGGCCCTACGTGCAGCTCGGCGACGCCGACACGCTCCCGCCCGACACGAAGCCCAAGATGTCGTCGCTGTTCCAGACGATGTCGCTCTCGACGATCACGCTGGAGGAGGCGCTGCAGGTGCTGCGCCTGCCCCGGGTCGTCGGCCCCCACCCCGACGACGGGGGCGAGATCGTCGCCGCCAACGGCCGCTACGGCCCCTACGTGAAGTGGGGCGAGGAGACCCGCAGCGTCGACTCCGAGGAGCAGCTGCTCACCATCTCCGTCGACGGAGCGGTCAAGGTGCTGGCCGAGCCCAAGAAGTTCGGCCGCCGCAAGGCGGCGCCGGTCCCGCCGCTGAAGGAGCTCGGCAACGACCCCGTCTCGGAGAAGCCGGTGGTGGTGAAGGACGGGCGCTTCGGCCCCTACGTGACCGACGGTGAGACCAACGCCTCGCTGCGCAAGGGCGACACCGTGGAGAACGTCACCATCGAGCGGGCCGCCGAGCTGCTGCAGATCCGTCGCGACGCCGGACCGGCCAAGAAGGCGCGCAAGGGCGCGAAGAAGGCGGCGGCCAAGAAGCCGGCGAAGAAGGCGGCGAAGAAGGCGACCACGGCCAAGAAGGCCACCAAGGCCGCCAAGGCCACCAAGAGGGCGGCGCCACGGGCCGACGGGTGATCGCAATCGCCCCCGTGGTTGACCCCTAACGTGGATCCGATGGCGGCAGAGCGCCAGGCGCCGTTCCCGGGGATGGAGTCCTCGGAGCCGGTGCCACCCCAACCCGACGCCGCCGACGGCGAGGCCGACCCGCCCGGCTTCAAGCTGCGCGTCTTCGGCTCGGAGGGCTTCTTCCAGCTCTGGCTCACCCAGGTGGCGTCGTCGATCGGCGACTGGCTCGGCTTCCTCGCCATCGCCGCCCTGGCCGCCCAGATCTCCGAGGATCGCCCGGAGGCAGCCATCGGCCTCGTGATGTCGGCCCGCATCGCACCTGGGTTCTTCCTCGGTGCGGCGTCGGGTGTGGTGGCCGACCGCTTCGACCGCAAGAAGCTGATGGTGTACTGCAACCTCGGGCGGGCGGCGGTGCTGGTGATGCTGCCGTTCGTGGGCTCGATCCTCCAGCTGGTGCTGGCCTCGCTGCTGCTGGAGGTGTTCACGCTGCTGTGGACCCCCGCCAAGGAGGCATCCGTCCCCAACCTGGTCCCGGCGGAGCACCTCACCACCGCCAACTCGCTGTCGCTGGTGGCGGCCTACGGCACGATGCCGCTGGCTGCCGGCCTCTTCTCGCTCCTCACCGGGGTGGCCAACGCGCTCGCCCGCATCGACCTCCTCGACTGGTTGGACCAGCTGTCCCTGGCCTTCTTCGTGAACGCGGCCACCTTCGTGCTGTCGGCGGCCATGATCTCGCGCCTCACCCTCCCCAGGCAGGAGCGGCGGCCGACCAACAGCGACCGGCGCATCGACTTCGGGGCGGCCTTCCACGACCTCAAGGAGGGGTGGAAGTTCATCTTCATCAACCCGGTGGTGCGGGCGGTCAACGTGGGCCTCGCCACCGGGCTCATCGGTGGCGGCATGCTGGTGCCGCTCGGGCCCGTCTTCTCGGAGCGGGTGCTGCGGGCGGGACCGGCCGGCTTCGGCATCCTCATCTTCGCCCTCGGCTGCGGCGTGGCCATCGGCGTGGTCCTGCTGTCGGTGTTCCAGCGCCACATCCCGAAGGCTCGGGTGTTCGCGGGGTCGGTCTTCGGGGCGGGAGCGTCCTTGATCGTGGCGGCCTCGATGTCCACCCTCGAGCTGGCGGCGCTGTTCGTGGCCATCCTCGGCGTCTGCGCCGGCTCGGTGTACGTGCTGGGGTTCACGCTGCTCCACGAGAGCGTGGGCGACGAGCTCCGCGGTCGGATCTTCAGCGCCCTCTACACGCTGGTGCGCCTCTGCGTGCTCATCGCGTTCGCCGTCGGCCCGTTGCTCTCCGACCTCCTCAGCCGGCAGGTCAGTCGACGTCTGGACGGCGAGCTCTCGGTGCTCGGGCTCGAGGTCGCCATCCCCGGCGTGCGCCTCACGCTGTGGCTGGCCGGCTTCATCATCATCGGTGCCGGGGTGCTGGCCGTGCTGTCGCTGCGGGCCGGGCGACCCGACGACTCGGCCGCGTCTGACCAGCCCGAGCCAGGGCTCGACGAGAAGCTCCTGCAGGACGGGACCGAGCTGGTCGCCGGCCTCACCGCTCCCTACGCGGAGGTGCGCAGCACGCACGATCGCCGGCCCGCTGAGCCCGAGGCTGGCGAAGCGCCACGGGGCTCGTCGGACCCAGCTCCCGGGGATGTAGACCGCAGCGAGGCCGGCCCGACCCAGGAGGTGGATCAGTGAGCGGTCGCTTCATCGCCTTCGAAGGGGGCGAGGGCAGCGGGAAGTCCACGCAGGCCCGCCGGCTGGCCGAGCGGCTCGGCGCGCTGTTCACCTACGAGCCGGGCGACACGCCGCTCGGCATCGAGCTGCGCCGCATCCTGCTCGACGCCCCCACCCTCGAGATCACGGACCGAGCCGAGGCGCTGCTGATGGCCGCCGACCGAGCGCAGCACGTGGTGGAGGTCGTGCGCCCCGCGCTGGAGGCCGGCCGCACGGTGGTGACCGACCGCTTCGCCGGCTCGTCGATCGCCTACCAGGGCCACGGCCGCCAGCTCCCGGCTCCGGAGGTCGAGCACCTGTCGCGCTGGGCCACCGACGGCCTCTGGCCCGACCTGATCATCCTGCTGGAGGTGCCGCTCTCGGTGTCGTCGGAGCGCACGGGCGGTGCTCGCGACCGCATGGAGGACGCCGGGGAGGCGTTCCACCGCCGGGTGCACGACGGCTTCCTCCTGCAGGCCATGGAGGACGCCGACCGCTGGGTGGTGGTCGACGGCACCCAGGCCCCCGACGAGGTGGCGCAGGCCATCTGGCAGATCATCGAGATCCGCTTCCCCGACCTCGCCTCCTGACCCGCGGCCCCGGCCACGGAGCTCCTGGGCTCTGCGATGATGGGCCGGTGTCCACCACCTCCGCCGCCCCGGTCGACGTCTGGGCCGGCGTCGTCGGCCAGGATGCGGCCGTCGCCCAGCTCACCGCGGCGGCCGTCCACCCGGTGCACGCCTACCTGCTCGTCGGCCCGGCCGGGTCGGGCAAGCGCTCCCTGGCCCGGGCCTTCGCCGCGCTGCTGCTGTCGGCCGGCAGCGAGGGCGAGGCGGCCGAGCGGCACGTGCGCCTGGCCCTGGCGGAGGCCCACCCCGACCTCCACGTGATCGAGCCCACCACCGCCCAGGGCCGCATGGACGTCGACACCGCCCGCACGATCGTGAAGCAGGCGGTGCACAGCCCGGCCGAGGGCAGCCGCAAGGTGCTGGTGCTGGAGGACTTCCACCTCATCGACCGGTTCGGCGCCATGCTCCTCAAGTACGTCGAGGAGCCGCCCCCGTCGACGGTCTTCGTGATCCTGGCCGAGGACGTGCCGCCCGAGCTCGTCACCATCGCCTCGCGTTCCGTGCGGGTCGACCTCGGGCCTGTGCCCACCGCGGCCGTGGTGGCCCAGCTGGAGGCGGACGGTCTCGACGGCGAGCGGGCGCGGTCGATCGCGGCCGCCGCCAACGGCGACCTCGACCGGGCTCGGCTGCTGGCCACCGACGACCGCTTCGCCCTGCGGGCCGAGGCCCTGCGGGCCGTGCCGGGGCGCCTCGACGGCACCGGCGCCCGAGCCGCAGAGCTGGCCGCAGAGGTGAAGGCGCTGATCGACGATGCCCAGGCGGTGATCGACGCCCGCCACGAGGACGAGGTGCTGGACCTCCAGGAGCGCATCGAGCGCTACGGGCAGCGGGGGAGCGGCAAGAAGGACGTGGAAGACCGCCACAAGCGGGAGGTGCGCCGCCACCGCACGGCCGAGCTGCGCTTCGCCCTGGCGACCCTGGCCGGCACCTACCGCGACACCCTCGTCGCCACCGGCCACCCCGCCGATGTGGTGGCCGCCATCCACCGCCTCGAAGGAGCCGCCCTGGCCCTCGAGCGCTTCCCCAACGAGACCCTCCTCCTCCAGTCCCTCTTCGCCCAGCTCCCCACCCTCGACCCCTGATCCGCCTTGGGGGAGAGCGGCGCGGCTCGGGTACAGTCTCCCGTCCCGCCGGAGTAGCTCAGTCGGCAGAGCATTTCACTCGTAATGAAAGGGTCAGGGGTTCGATTCCCCTCTCCGGCTCCACACTTCTCAGCCTCCTGCTCGCCCTACGGCAGGGCGCGGGCGGTGAACTGGCGCAGGCCGGTGGTGAGCACCCAGTCGTGGCCGAAGCGGGCCATGCGGGGGGCCACCCGCATCACCGAGCGCAGCACGCTGTTGGCCGGGGCCAGGTCCGACACCACGTGCAGGCTGCACCCGGAGGCGGTGGGGGTGATCTCGATGCGAGCGCTGCCCACGATGTCGCCGGTGATCTCGGCGCTCACCTGGTGCGGGGCCTCCACGGCGTGGAGGTGCAGGTCGAAGCGCAGCCGGTAGGGGAGAGGCGGCCGCACCAGCGCACCCCACACCTCGCCGTCGGCGAGGACCGAGGCCTCGAAGTGGCGTAGCCACGGCCACCAGGCGCGGTAGTCGTCGACCCGCTCCATGGCCGCCCATAGTTCGGCGGGAGCCACGTCGAAGTCGTGGTGCTGGTCGGAGCGGATCCTCACCGGGTCAGGCTGGCACGGCTGCCCGGCGTCCGCTCGAGGATCTACGCTCTGCCCGATGGGTGAGCTCTCTGGGGACGGCTTGCGGGCGCTGGTGGTCGACGACGATCCGCCCATCCGCCACATGCTGCGCACCGTGCTGGAGCTCGAGGGCTGGGAGGTGCACGAGGCCGAGGACGGCGCCCAGGCGCTGGCCCTGGCCCGGGCCGAGCGACCCCATGGGGTGGTGCTCGACGTGATGATGCCCCACAAGGACGGCTTCGACGTGCTGGCCGAGCTGCGCCAGACCGAGCACGGCCACCAGATGGCCATCGTGATGCTCACGGCGAAGAGCCGGCCGTCTGACATCCTGCGCGGCACCCGCCTCGGGGCCGACCTCTACCTCACGAAGCCCTTCGATCCCGGCCACGTGGTGGAGCGCCTCGCCTTCCACGCTCTGCGCCGGGCCCCCGGCGCCCGCACCGAGCGCGATGCCCCGGTGCGCCCCGGTCGGCGTCGACCGGCCCGCAAGCCCCGCCCCGCCTGATCCACCAGAGCCCGACGACTGTGGTCGAGGATGCTCGCCAGGCGAGCGTTTCCCCTTCAGAGACGTCGTGAGCGGGCTACTTGTCGAGGTCGGCGAGGAGGCTGAGGAGGTCGTCGGCGTGCTCCTCCTCGACGGCGAGGATCTCCTCCATGAGCCGCCGGGTGGTGGGGTCGTTGTCGCTGAGCCAGCGGATGATCTCGCTGTAGCTCTCGATGGCGATGCGCTCGGCCACGAGGTCTTCCTTGATCATGTCGACGAGCGTGGTGCCCTCGACGTACTCCGCGTGGCTGCGGTCGACGATGCCCGCCGGGTTGAAGTTGGGTGCGCCCTGCAGCTGGGTGATGCGCAGCGCGATCTGGTCGGCGTGCTGCATCTCCTCGTTGGCGTGCTGGAGGAACTCATCCGCCACGGGCCCGGCGTTGATGCCGTCGGCCATGAAGTAGTGGCGCTTGTAGCGCAGCACGCACACCAGCTCGGTGGCCAAGGCCTCGTTGAGCACGCCGATGACCTTCTCGCGGTCGGCGCCGTAGGACGAGGTGATCGGGCCCTCCTCCATCTTCGCCCGGGCCCGCTCGCGCAGGGTGGTGATGTCGGTGAGGAAGTCGTTCATGGGGCTGACGCTACCCTCGCCCCGGCAGCAACAGCGGGGCGACCCGCCACCAGGAGGCAGCACATGGCCGGATGGGGAGACGACCCGCAGCTCGCCGAGCTGCGCACGCTCGTGTACGAGGACGGGTGGACGCCGGTCTCGGTGGAGGAGGCCAGCGACGCCGACACCGTCGTGGTGGAGAAGGACGGCGAGCAGAAGACCTTCCGCTCCGACCACATCGCGTTCCATCGCTTCGTCGAAGGGGTCAAAGAGGACTTCGGACTGTAGGTTCGGCCCCGTGGCTGACCAGGCGCGCTTCGCCGAGCTGGCGATGGAGCACATGAGCTCGCTCTACTCGGGCGCGCTGCGGATGACGCGCAACCCGGCCGACGCCGAGGACCTCGTGCAGGAGACCTACCTGAAGGCCTACCGGGGCTTCGGGGGCTTCGAGGAGGGCACCAACCTCAAGGCCTGGCTCTACCGGATCCTCACCAACACCTACATCAACTCCTACCGGGCCAAGCAGCGCCGGCCCGACGAGACCGACCTCGACGAGGTCGAGGACCTCTACCTCTACCGCCGCCTCGGTGGCCTCGAGGCGGCCCGGGCCAGCCGGTCGGCCGAGGACGAGCTCATGGACCTCTTCAGCGAGGCCGAGGTGAAGTCGGCCGTCGAGGACCTGCCGGAGAACTTCCGGATGGCGGTGCTCCTCGCGGATGTCGAGGGCTTCTCCTACAAGGAGATCGCCGAGATCATGGACATCCCCATCGGCACTGTGATGAGCCGCCTGCACCGGGGAAGAAAGGCGCTGGAGAAGGCGTTGTACGACTTTGCCGTGTCTCAGCGGCTGGCCGATCCCGTCGGCGAGCCCGAACCCGACCTGGCTTCCTGACCCACCCTTCCCATGGCCTCCGATCCCACCTCCGCCAAGCCGCAGTGCGAGGACGCTCTCCATGAGCTGTACCACCTGCTGTCCGGGGAGATCGACGACGCCAAGCGGCTGCAGATCGCTGAGCACCTCGACGACTGCGCCCCCTGCGCCGAGCCCTACGACTTCTACGCCGAGCTCCGCCGCACCGTGCAGCACCGCTGCCAGGACACGGCCCCGCCCGAGCTGCTGGCTCGCATCGAAGCGGCCATCCAACACGAGGCCCACTGAGCCGTCGGTGGCCGTCGCCGTCGGATGCCCTGATTCCAACCGGGTGCCGACAGCGGTCTACGATCGACCCCATGCTCGCCGTCGTGTGGCACTACTGGATCGCCGCCATCCTCGTGATCGCGGCCGTCATCCCGGCCACCCTCGGCCTGGTGGTCGGCTACCTCCGGAAGACCCAAGCCCCCAAGTACGGGCGCGAAGACTGAGTGCCTGACAGCCCGGTCGACTGGCAGCTCGCACAGCGGGTCGCGAACCGGGCGGCAGGACGGGAGCCGTTCGCGGAGTCCTACCTGGCCCACTCGCTGCAGGCCGACTTCGATGAGGCCACCGCCGAGGCAGAGCAGCTGGTGGCCGAGGCCACGGGGCTGCGCAGCCTGGCCGGCCCTGCACGCGCCCGGGTGACCGACCGCGCCGGTTGGGTCGACGCCAACATCAACAGCTTCCAGCGCCTCCTGCGGCCCCTCACCGACAAGCTCGGCGACAAGATGGGCGGCTCGTTCACGGCGGGCGCCGCCCGCAAGGTGGCCGGTGCCGAGGTGGGCTTCCTGCTGGGCTGGATGTCGGGCAAGGTGCTGGGTCAGTACGACCTGCTGGTCATCGACGACCCTGCCGAGGCCGATCCCGCCGACCAAGACCTCGTGTACTACGTGGGCCCCAACGTGCTGGCCCTCGAGAAGCGCTTCGCCTTCCCGCCCAAGGAGTTCCGCCTCTGGCTGGCGCTCCACGAGGTCACCCATCGCGCCCAGTTCACCGGCGTGCCCTGGCTCCGCGAGCACTACCTCGGGCTCGTCCAGCAGACCCTCGACTCCGTCGAACCCGACCCCAAGCGGTTCCTCGACGCCTTCGCCAAGGTCGTCGACGACCTGCGGTCCGGTCGCAAGCCGCTCGAAGACGGCGGGGTGGCCACCCTGCTGGCCTCGCCCGAGCAGCGGGTCGTCCTCGATCAGATCGGCGGCCTGATGAGCCTGCTGGAGGGCCATGGCGACGTCACCATGGATCGTGCCGGCGCCGACCGCATCCCGAGCGCGCACCGCTTCGCCCGCGTGCTGCGGGAGCGCCGCGCCAACGCCAACCCGGCGGCCAAGCTCGTGCACCGCCTCCTCGGCCTCGAGGCCAAGATCAACCAGTACGCCCAAGGTGAGCGGTTCATCGCCGAGGTGGAGCGCCTCGGCGGCGGCCCCGACGCCCTCGAGCCGGTCTGGCGGGGAGCGCGCTGGCTCCCCACCCTGGCCGAGATCAAGGATCCCGGTGAGTGGGTGGAGCGGGTGCGGCTCTCCGACGAGCTCGTCGGCTGAGCGCTCGCATGCCCAGCGTCACGATGGGCTGAGCCGTAGCATCGGCCCTTCATGGCTTCCGTCCTCGTCGTCGACGACGAACCCGACATCGTCTTGTTCGTCCAGCTCAACCTGGAGCTGAGCGGCCACGAGGTGCGCACCGCAGGCGACGGCGCAGAGGCGCTGGCCTCGATCCTGGCCGACCCCCCGGACCTCGTCGTGCTCGACCTGATGATGCCGGTGCTCGACGGCTGGTCGGTGATCACGGAGCTCAAGGCCCACGCCGATCCGGTGGTCCGCTCGATCCCGGTGGTGATGCTCACGGCCCTCGACACCGATCTCGACCAGGCTCGGGGAGGGATCGAAGGCGCGGTGCGCTACCTCACCAAGCCGCTCACCCCCGACGACCTCGTCGCCGCCGTGGAGGTAGCCCTCGAAGGCGACGAGGCCGACCAGCGCAAGGCCGCGCAGCGCCAGGGGCTGGTCACCATCGCCCGCATCGAGCGCCACGCGGCCGGCGGCGCCGCCCCCGACGGCCCGGCGGTCGGCCTCAGCCGGCTGGAGCGGCTGCGCACCGTCGATCCGCCCGCATCGGCGGAGGGCGCGCGACCGGTCGCGAGCGGCGACGATCCGCTCACCGCCAAGCAGCAGGCGCTGCTCGGGGTGCTCCTCGAGGCGCCCTCGGTCAGCGATGCCGCTGTCCGCCTCGGCATGAGCCGCTCCAACATCTACGCCAGCCTTCGGCGCATCGGTCGCAAGGTCGGGGTGGGCGACGTGTCGGAGCTCCTCCGGCTCCTGCGCACGGGCCAGCTGGACCAGCGCCTCGAGCGGTGACCGGTCCGGCGGCGCCGCCGGGCTCTGCCCGCCAGGACCACGACGGCACCGACGGCCTGGTGGCCGCCCTCCTCGCCCGCTGCCACTTCCCCCCGCCCGGTGCCGAGGTCTCGTGCGCGGTCTCTGGCGGAGCCGACTCGCTGGCCCTCCTGGCTCTGGCCGTGGCGGCCGGGGGACTGGTCACCGCAGTGCACGTCGATCACGGGCTGCGGGCCGGCTCGGGTGCCGAAGCCGAGGTGGTGGCGGCCGCCGCCCGCCGCCTCGGGGCGGGGTTCCGAGCCGAGCGGGTGGTGGTGCCCCCGGGGCCGAACCTGGAGGCCCGGGCTCGGACCGCCCGCTACGGGGTGCTGCCGGATGGGGTGCTCACCGGCCACACGGCCGACGACCAGGCTGAGACGGTGCTGCTCAACCTGCTCCGGGGAGCGGCCCTCGACGGCCTCGCCGGGTTCCGGCCGGAGCAGCGTCCGCTGCGCCGCCTCCGGCGCCGTGACACCCATGAGCTGTGCCACCGGCTCGACCTCGAGCCGGTCGTCGACCCCACCAACACCGACCCGCGCTTCCGGCGCAACCGCGTGCGCCACGAGCTCCTCCCGCTCCTCGATGCGATCGCCGAGCGCGACGTGGTCGAGGTGCTGGCCCGGCAGGCCGACCTGATCGGTGCCGACGTGGCCCTGCTCGACGAGCTGGCCCGCGCTCTCGATCCCACCGATGCCGCGGCCCTCGCCGCCGCCCCTGCGGCCCTGGCCCGCCGGGCCATCCGCCAGTGGTTGCGACATGGCCACGAACAGCACCCTCCGAGCAGCGCGTCGGTCGAGCGCGTGCTCGAGGTGGCCCGGGGTTCGGCGGTGGCCTGCCAGGTCGAGGGTGGGCGCGCGGTGCGCCGGTCGCAGGGCCGCCTGGCGCTCGGCTGAGGGTCAGCGTGCCGGGCCCCCGGCGGCGCGGGTACGTTGCTCGGGTGGCTGACGAACCGGTTGCGCACCTGATCGACAGCCCCGACCTGGGGGAGATCGTGGTCGACGCGGCCACCCTGCAGGCTCGGGTGGCCGAGCTGGGAGCCGAGATCACCCGCGACTACGAGGACCGCGCGCCGCTGCTCATCGGCGTGCTCAAGGGCGCCATCATGTTCATGACCGACCTGGCCCGGGCCATCGAGCTGCCGCTCGAGATCGACTTCATGGCCGTGTCGTCGTATGGCAACGCCACCCGCACGTCGGGGGTGGTGCGCATCGTGAAGGACCTCGACATCGACCTCACCGGCCGCGACGTCATCATCGTGGAGGACATCGTCGACTCCGGCCTCACGCTGTCGTACCTCCGCAAGACCCTGGCCGCTCGCGGTGCCAACAGCCTCGAGGTGTGCGCACTGCTCGTGCGGGAGGGCCTCCAGAAGACCGACGACGACCTGCGCTACGTCGGCTTCCGCATCCCGCCCAAGTTCGTCATCGGCTACGGCCTCGACTTCGCCGAGAAGTACCGCAACCTGCCCTACGTGTGCGTCTTCGAGGGCGAGGGTTAGGAGCCCGCGCGAGTTCCGCTCGCCCCCCACCGCCGGTAGCCTGCCCGCATCGTGAAGCGACCCTCCCGCGCCACCATCGGCTACATCCTCGTCGGCGTCATCGCCCTGTTCTTCGCCACGCAGTGGCTCACGGCCGACGACGGCCCCGAGGAGCTCACCCTCAACGAGTTCCTCGCCCTCGTCGATGACGGCGAGGTGGCCACGGCCACCATCAAGGACCGTTCCAACGAGGTCTCCGGCGAGCTCACCGACGACACCGAGTTCAAGGTGGCGTACCCGGCGGAGCAGGCCGACGAGCTGGCCGCCGCCATCCTGGCCGCCGAGCCCGCCATCGAGCTCGACGTCGACCAGCAGCAGGACTCCATCTGGACCAGCCTCCTGTTCAGCCTCCTTCCCCTGCTGATCCTGTTCGGCCTGTTCATGTTCGTCATCAACTCGATGCAGGGTGGCGGCAGCCGGGTGATGCAGTTCGGCAAGTCGAAGGCCCGCCAGGTGTCGAAGGACGAGCCGAAGGTCACCTTCGCCGATGTCGCTGGCTGTGAAGAGGCGGTGGAGGAGCTGGAGGAGATCAAGGACTTCCTCCAGAACCCCGCCCGCTTCCAGGCCATCGGCGCCAAGATCCCCAAGGGCGTGCTCCTCTACGGCCCGCCCGGCACCGGCAAGACCCTGCTCGCCCGAGCGGTCGCCGGCGAGGCCAGCGTGCCCTTCTTCTCGATCTCCGGCTCCGACTTCGTGGAGATGTTCGTGGGTGTCGGCGCCAGCAGGGTGCGCGACCTCTTCGAGCAGGCCAAGAGCGCGGCGCCGTCGATCATCTTCATCGACGAGATCGATGCCGTCGGTCGCCACCGCGGCGCCGGGCTCGGCGGAGGGCACGATGAGCGCGAGCAGACCCTCAACCAGATGCTGGTGGAGATGGACGGCTTCGACACCCGCAGCGGCGTGATCCTCATCGCCGCCTCCAACCGGCCCGACATCCTCGACCCCGCCCTCCTCCGGCCCGGCCGGTTCGACCGCCAGATCGTGGTCGACCAGCCCGATCTCGAGGGTCGCAAGGCCATCCTCGAGGTGCACGCGAAGGGCAAGCCGCTCGAGCCCAACGTGCGCCTCGACGTGCTGGCCCGCCGCACGCCTGGCTTCACCGGCGCCGATCTGGCCAACCTGATGAACGAGGCCGCGCTGCTGGCCGCCCGCCGCGACCTCCAGCTGATCGGCCACGCCGAGCTCGAGGCCGCCATCGACCGCGTGCTCGCCGGACCCGAGCGCAAGAACCGCCTGATGAGCGAGCGGGAGAAGCGCACCATCGCCTACCACGAGGGCGGTCACACCCTGGTGGGCCACGTGCTCGAGGGCACCGACCCGATCCACAAGGTGTCGATCGTGTCCCGGGGCCGGGCCCTGGGGTGGACGCTGGCCCTGCCTACCGAGGACAAGTACCTCCGCACCCGCAGCGAGCTCGAAGACACGATGGCCATGCTGCTCGGCGGCCGTACGGCCGAGGAGCTCGTCTACGGCGAGATCACCACCGGCGCCTCCGACGACATCGAGCGCTGCACCGACATGGCCCGGGCCATGGTCACCCAGTACGGCATGAGCGACCTCCTGGGCCCGCAGCAGTTCGGCAAGACCAAGGGTGAGGTGTTCCTCGGCCGCGAGCAGGGCCACGAGGCCGACTACTCGCCCGAGGTGGCCACCTCGGTCGACCGCGAGGTCCGCCGGCTCATCGACACCGCCCACGACCGAGCCCGGTCGATCCTCACGAGCCACCGCGCCACCCTCGATGTCCTGGCCGAGGCGCTGGTGACCAAGGAGACGCTGGAGGACTCCGACCTGGCCGAGATCTTCGGTCCGCTCGACAAGGGCTCCGGCATCCCCGACGGCGAGGCCGACCCCAGCCAGGACGAGCACGAGGCGCCGGTCGAGCCGGAGCCCGTGGGTGTCACCGTGAGCGCCAGCGCAGAGGTGGCCGAGCCGGTCGAGGCCGGGCCGTCGGCCGCCGAAGTGGAGCCGTCACCGGTCCGCCGACGCTGGTGGAAGCGGCGGGTCGGGGTGCGCTCTCCCCGCCCGAGCGGTACCTGAGCCGTGGGCGGGAACGGTCGCCAGCGCGAGCCGGTCGACACTCCGATCGACCTCGAGCGCATCGAACGGGCCGTGCGGGAGATCCTCGAGGCGATCGGCGAGGATGCCGATCGCGACGGCCTTGAGGACACGCCCGTGCGGGTGGCCCGCATGTACGCCGAGATCTTCACCGGCCTGCACGAAGACCCCGCCTCTCACCTCACCGTCACGTTCGAGTCGAGCCACGACGAGATGGTGATGGTGCGCGACATCCCGCTGTACAGCGTGTGCGAGCACCACCTGATCCCCTTCATCGGGAAGGCCCACGTGGCCTACATCCCGGGCAAGGAGGGTCGCATCACGGGGCTGTCGAAGATCGCCCGGCTCGTGGAGGGCTACAGCCGGCGTCCGCAGGTGCAGGAGCAGCTCACCGTGCAGATCGCCGACGCCATGGAGGCCACGCTCGAGCCGCGTGGCGTGATGGTGATCGTCGAGGCCGAGCACCTGTGCATGTCGATGCGGGGGATCCAGAAGTCGGGCTCCACCACGGTCACCTCGGCGGTCCGGGGGCTGTTCCGCGAGAACATCTCCACCCGCCAGGAGGCCATGCGCTTCGTCACCGGTCGAGGTTGACCGCACCGCCGCGTCCGGGCCGACCGCGCCGGCGTCCCGGTCGGTGGCTGCTGTTGGCACTGCTCGTGGGCGTGGCTGGCACAGCCGGCTGCTCCGACAGCGACGATGCCGCCATCAGCTCGACCACCACCACCGCTCCTCCCGGCGCCACCGAAGCGCCGCGCACCACGGTGCTCACGGTGCCCGAGGGGCCCCGCCCGGGCGCCGGCTCCACCTTCTGCACCTCGATGCTGCGCGTCGGCCAGCTCAACCCGGGCCCCGATGCGGCACCCGACGACGTGCTGGCCCTCACCGAGGAGCTCCTCGACCTGCTCGGCGAGGCACAGGCCAACACCCCGGAAGGCTCTCCCCCCGCCATCGACGTGCTCCTCGACGACTTCCGAGCGGTGGCCACCTCCCTGTTCGACGCCGGCGGCGACGTCGACGCGGCCTACGCCGCCCTCGAGACCAGCAACCCGGAGGCATTCGCCCGCTTCTCCACCGAGGGGGCCCGCGACGAGGCCTACGCCTTCCTCACGGTGCACTGCGGCACCACCCCTCCGTGATCAGAGTGCAGCAGAAGGGCTGAGAAGAACGGAGACACCCCGAACGGTAGCGGGATCGGCGTCGTAGACTCCCGGCGTGCTCCGACCGCCGCCGATCGTCATGGGTGTCCTCAACGTCACCCCCGACTCCTTCTCCGATGGCGGCCGCTTCCTCGCCCCCGACGCTGCCGTCGCGCACGCCAGGGAGATGGTGAGGGAAGGAGCCTCGTGGATCGACGTGGGCGGTGAGTCCACCCGCCCGGGGGCCCGCCCCGTGGGCGACGACGAGGAGCGCCGGCGGGTGCTCCCCGTCATCGAGGCCCTCGCCCGCGAGGGCCATCAGGTGTCGATCGACACCCGCCACGCTGCGGTCGCGCGCGCGGCGGTGTCGGCCGGCGCCACCATGATCAACGACGTCAGCGCCAGCCTGGGTGAGGTGGCGGCGGACCTGGGCGTGGCGTGGGTGGCCATGCACGCCCAGGGCGAGCCGGCCACCATGCAGGACGCCCCCACCTATCGCGACGTCGTCGGCGAGGTGCTCCACCACCTGACCGAGCGAGCCGAGGCCGCCCGGGCCGCCGGTGTCTCCGAGGTGTGGATCGACCCCGGCATCGGGTTCGGAAAGACCGACGCCCACAACCTCGCGCTGGTGGGCCGCCTCGACGCCTTCGTGGCCACCGGGTTCCCGGTGCTGGTGGGCACGAGCCGCAAGGGCACCTTGGGCCGGCTGCTGGGAGCGTCCGACGGGAGCGACGAGCCCGCCCCGCTCCACGATCGCATCGAGGGATCGCTGGCCACCGCCACCTGGGCCATGACCTGCGGCGTCGCCATGGTGCGGGCCCACGACGTCCGCGCCACCGTCCAGGCGGCGCAGGTCGTCGCCGCCGAGATCACCGAGGAGCGCGCCGCATGAGCCGGCGGCTCACAGAGAGGGAGCACGTACCGTGCCGATGAAGGGAAAGTGGGCGCAGGGCATCCAGCCCCGCAACTTCTGCTGGGTGCTGAAGGACAAGCTGGCGGTGTGCGAGCGCCCCGGGGGCTACGGCGCCAACCACCGCCGCGTGCGGCGGCAGGAGGAGATCATCTGGATCAGGGAGCAGGGCTTCACCTGTGTCGTCACCCTGATCCCGTCGCCGCACAACCTCCACAACTACGACGAGCTCGGTGTGGCCTGGCGCCACCTGCCCTTCGGCCCGCACGACGACCCCTACACGGTGGCCAGCACCCTGTTCCCGGAGCTGGCCACGATGCTGGCCAACGGCGGCAAGGTGCTCCTCCACCAGGACGAGCTGTCCGACCGCGTCTCGGGCCTCATGGCCGGCTACCTGCTCTGGAGCGAGGTGGTGCCGCAGGCCCCGCAGGCCACCTCGGTGGTCGAGCGCCTGCTGTCGCGCCAGATGGGGCCGCTCGGGCGCGACCTGGTGGCGCTGGCCGCCACCGTCCCCAAGCAGCAGTGACGAGCGGCGACCTGATCGAGCTGCGGGGCCTGCGCGTCGCGGGCATCGTCGGCGTCCTTCCCCACGAGCAGGTCCAGGCCCAGCCCCTCGAGCTCGACCTCGATCTCGACGCCGACCTGGAGGCGGCCGGTCGCAGCGACGACCTCGCCGACACCATCGACTACGGCGCCGTCTGCGACGCCGTGGAGGCGGCCGTCACCTCCACGAGCTTCGCGCTGCTCGAGGCGCTGGCGGCCCGGGTGGCTGGCGATGTGCTGTCGCTCGACGAGCGGCTGCACTCGGTCACTGTGAGCGTGCGCAAGCTGCGTCCCCCGGTGGCCCAGCAGCTCAGCACCTCAGGGGTGCGGATCACCCGGAGTCGGTGACCGCACGGCGGGCCTTCCTGGGGTTGGGCTCCAACCTGGGCGACCGGGTCGCTCTCCTGCAGGCCGCGGTGGCCGCGCTGCCCGATCTGGTGGCCACCTCCCTGGTCTACGAGACGGGCCCCGTGGGGGGCCCGGCCCAGGGCGCCTACCTCAACCTGGTGGCCGAGCTCTCCACCGAGCGCACCGCCCGCCAGCTGCTGGAGGTCTGCCAGGAGCTGGAGGCTGCTGCGGAGCGGGTCCGCACCGTGCGGTGGGGCCCTCGCACGCTCGACGTCGACGTCCTGTGGGTCGACGGCGAGACCGTGACCGAACCCGACCTCGAGGTGCCCCACCCCCGGATGGGGGAGCGCCGGTTCGTGCTGGCACCGCTGCGCGACCTCGCCCCCGACCTCGTGAGCGCCGAGCAGGTGGTCGCCGCCGAGGGGGAGGTGCGGGCCATCGGGCCGCTGGGCGACCTCGCGCCCCAAGGCGACGACCCGGTAGCCTGACCTCGTCGACCGGCACCCGTCCTGGGGCTGGATCGAGGAGGAGCTCCGTGCAACGTGTCCGCATCATCGGCCCTGGTCGAGCCGGCCAGTCGCTGGCCACCGCCCTCGAGCGCGTCGGGTGGGACGTGCTGCCCCTGCTCGGGCGCGGCGATGCCGTGACGGCCGCCGGCTCGGGTGCCGACCTCGTCGTGCTGGCCACCCCCGACGCGCAGGTCGCCACCGTCGCCGCCGCCGTCGAGTCGTCGCCCGACGTCGTCGTGGCCCACCTCAGCGGGTCGCTGGGCCTGGCCCCGCTGAGGACGCACCCGCGTCGCGCCGTGCTGCACCCCCTGGTGGCGCTCCCGGATCCCGTGCGGGGGGCCGAGCGGCTGAACGGGGCGTGGTTCGGCCTGGCCTCGGAGGGCGACCCGCTGGCCGCTGAGCTGGTGGCCGGCCTCGGCGGCCGGGCGGTACCGATCGCCGAGGAGCACTGGGCCGGCTACCACGCGGCCGCGGTGATCGCCTCGAACCACCTGGTGGCGCTGCTCGGGCAGGTCGAGCGGGTCGCCGCCTCGGTCGGAGCACCACTCGAGGCCTTCCTCGACCTGGCCGCCGGCAGCCTGTCCGACGTGGTGGCCCTGGGTCCGGAGGCCGCCCTCACCGGTCCCGTCCGCCGAGGCGACACCGCCACCGTCGAGCGCCATCTCGACGCGCTTCCGCCCGAGGAGCGGCCTGGCTACCAGGCCCTGTCCCGAGAGGCGGCCCGCCTGTGCCCGTGACCACCGTGGCGACCATCGCCGAGCTCCGGGCCCGCCTCGGTGCCGACCGGGCTGCCGGGCGCCGCGTCGGCTTCGTGCCCACCATGGGCTACCTGCACGAGGGCCACGCCTCCTTGATGGCCGCGGCCCGGGCCGACACCGATGTGGTGGTCACCTCGATCTTCGTCAACCCCCTCCAGTTCGGTCCGGCGGAGGACCTCGATGCCTATCCCCGCGACCTGGCCGGCGACACCGCGCTGGCCGAGCGCGAGGGCGTCGACGTGCTCTTCGTGCCGTCCGGCCAGGAGATGTACCCCGACGAAGCGGTGCGCACGGCGATCACGGTGGCCGAGGTGTCGGAGCCGCTCGAGGGTCGGGCTCGTCCCACCCACTTCAGCGGTGTGGCCACGGTCGTGGCCAAGCTCTTCGCCATCGTGGGGCCCTGCCACGCCTACTTCGGGGAGAAGGACTTCCAGCAGGTGGCGGTGGTGCGCACCATGGTGCGCGACCTGTCCCTGCCGGTCGAGGTCGTGGCCCGCCCCACCGCGCGCGATCACGACGGCCTCGCCCTCTCCAGCCGCAACGCCTACCTCACCCCCGCCGAGCGGGCCGCCGCGCCGGTGGTGCACCGGGCGTTGCAGGCCGGGCGGGCCGCGGTGGAAGCAGGGGAGCGCGACCCGGCTGCGGTGCGGGCCGTGATGGCGGCGTTGATCGAGGCCGAGCCGCGGGCTGCGCTCGACTACGCCGAGGTGGTCGACGCCGCGACCCTCCAGGTGGTGGACCCCCTCCGCGGTGAGCTCCGGCTGCTGGCCGCCGCCCGCTTCGGCCGGGCCCGGCTCATCGACAACGTCGGCACCGCCGTCCCAGGTGGCGCCGAGCCCGGCCGCGAGGCGACAATCGACGATCACCAGGGGGCGACTGCACCGGCGGCGTCCACCGAAGGGAGCACCTGATGCGGCGACGCATGATGAAGTCCAAGATCCACCGCGCCACGGTCACCGACGCCAACCTCCACTACGTCGGCTCGGTCACCGTCGACCGCGACCTGATGGACGCGGCCGACCTCCTCGAGTTCGAGCAGGTGGCGGTGGTCGACATCGACAACGGCGCCCGCCTCGAGACCTACGTGATCGAGGGCGAGCGAGGCTCCGGCGCCATCTGCCTCAACGGCGCGGCCGCCCGGCTGGTCTCGCCCGGCGACCGGGTGATCATCATCAGCTACGCCGAGTACGACCAGGCGGAGCTCGAGGGCTACGAGCCACGGATCGTCCACGTCGACCGTGGCAACCGCCAGATCGACGAGCTCACCGCGGAGCTGATCGCCGCCGAGCAGCAGGGTCCGGCTCCCCATCGCTACGTCGAGGTCGACTGACGTCGAGGCGTCGGTGGGTGGGCGCTGGTGCTGGCGCAGTAGACCATGACGGTGGCTGACCTGGATCTGCTGGTGCTGGGCTCGGGGGTGGCGGGGCTCTCGGCCGCCGTCCGGGCCGCCGAGATCCACGGCATGCGGGTGGGCGTGCTCACCAAGGCCGAGCTGCAGCAGGCCACCACCCGCTGGGCCCAGGGCGGCGTGGCCGCGGTGCTGGGGGGCGACCCCGACTCCACCGACCTGCACCTGGCGGACACGCTCGCCGCGGGGGCGGGGCTGTGCGACGTCGACGCCGTGCGGGTGCTGGTCGACGAGGGCCCGGCCCGGGTGCACGAGCTCATCGCCCTCGGCGCCGCCTTCGACCGCGACCCCGACGGCCAGCTCCAGCTGGCCCGTGAGGGTGGCCACACGCTCCCGCGCATCGTGCACGCCGGGGGCGCCGCCACCGGCGTGGAGATCGAGCGCACGCTGGTCGACGCGGTGCGGGCCGAGGTGGCCGTGGTGATGGAGAGCTCCTTCGCCCTCGACCTCATCGTGGAGGGCGGCCGGTGCCGCGGCGTGGTGGCCGCCGACCTGGCCGGCAACCGCACCGAGGTGCGGGCCACCCACGTGCTGGTGGCCACCGGGGGCTACGGGCAGCTGTTCGCCGTCACCACCAACCCCCACGAGGCGACGGGCGACGGTGTGGCCATGGCCGTCCGGGCGGGTGCGGCCGTGGCCGACGTGGAGTTCGAGCAGTTCCACCCGACCGCGCTCCACCACCCCGCCATGCCCCGGCCGCTCCTGTCGGAGGCGCTGCGCGGCCACGGGGCGCTGCTGCGCGACGCCGAGGGGGAGCGCTTCGTCGACGAGCTCCTGTCGCGCGACAAGGTCAGCCGGGCCATCACCGCCCGCATGCTCGAACAGGATGTGGAGCACCTCTGGCTCGACGCCACCGGGCTCGAGAGCTTCGCCGACCGCTTTCCCACCATCCAGGCCGAGCTGGCCAAGGTGGGCCTCGACCCGGCCGCCGACTGGCTGCCCATCGCCCCCGCCGCCCACTACAGCTGCGGTGGGATCCTGGCCGACCTCGACGGCGCCTCGTCGCTGCCCGGGCTCTGGGTGGCCGGAGAAGCCAGCTGCAACGGCGTCATGGGCGCCAACCGGCTCGCCTCCAACTCGCTCCTCGACGGCATGGTGTTCGGTCCTCGGGTGGTGGAGGCCATCGACCGCGGGGTCGACGGGCCCTCGCCGACAGGGGCCATGCGCTCGCTGCTCGGCGGAGGGAAGATCGGCGGCCAGCCGTTGGTGGTACCAGCGCCCGATGCGTCAGCGGCGCTCAGCCGGGATGAGCTGCAGCGGCAGATGACCGTCCACGCCGGTGTGCTGCGGAGCGAGGACAGCCTCCTCCACGCGGCGGCGGCCTGTGCCGGCGAGGTGGGGGGCGGCGATCTCGCTTCGTGGGAGATCCGCAACCTGGCCACGGTGGGCCGCGTGCTTTGCGCCGCGGCCCTGGCCCGCCGCGAGAGCAGGGGAGCGCACACCCGCAGCGACCACCCCGCCGAGGACCGCGCCCAGCGCGTCCGGCACATCGCCAACGGCTGATCGCGCACGGGTAGCCTCCCGGCCATGACAGAGTCCGGCTCCCCCCAGCCTCCCGCCGACTGGTACCCCGATCCCTTCGGCCGCCACGAGCTCCGGTACTGGGACGGCACCCAGTGGAGCGAGCACGTGTCGTCGCACGGCCGCCAGTCGGTCGACGCGCCCGTCGGCGGCAGCGTCGTCCCCACCGTCAACCGGAAGACGGAGAAGGTGGTGCGCGACGTCGCACGGGCAGGCGCGGTGGCCGGCGGCACGGGGGGCGGGACGATCTTCACGGAGCCGGTGCTGGTCGTGAACCAGAAGGCCAAGCTCATCGAGGTCAACAACGAGTACGCCATCTACGACCAGCAGGGCACCCAGATCGGCGCCGTGCGCCAGGTGGGCCAGTCCGCCGCGAAGAAGGTCCTCCGGGTGCTCACCTCCGTCGACCAGTTCATGACCCACAAGCTCCAGGTGGTGGATGCACAGGGCAACGTGCTGCTGGCCCTGACCCGGCCCGCCAAGGTCATGAAGTCCCGGGTGATCGTGCAGGACGCGATGGGCACCGAGCTGGGTGCCATCGTGCAGCAGAACATGATCGGCAAGATCCGCTTCAGCCTCGAGGCCGGTGGTCACACCTACGGCTCCATCAACGCCGAGAACTGGCGGGCCTGGAACTTCTCCGTCCAGGACCACGCCGGCACGGAGGTGGCCCGCATCACCAAGACGTGGGAGGGCCTGGCCAAGACCATGTTCACCACCGCCGACAACTTCGTGGTGCAGATCCACCGCCCGCTGGAGGACCCGCTGCGCACCCTCGTGGTTGCCTCCAGCCTCGCCGTCGACACCGCCCTCAAGCAGGACGATCGGGGCTTCGGTTGAGCGCCTTCAGGTGATGTAGGCCGCGAGGTCGATGACGAGGTGGTAGCGGGTGCTGGACGCTGCGGGGGCGATGGCGGTGAGGCCGGTCGCGGTGATGCCGGTGGTGAAGGCGTTGGACACGTTGACGCCGGTGGTGAAGTCGAACGATGAGGCGGGGGTGGTGGCGCCGGCGGGGAGGATGCGCAGGAAGCCGGTGCCACTAGGGGTGATGATGGTGGCGTTGCCGACGAGGCCGGTGGCGCTGGCGGGGATGGGGCCCACCCCTGCGGGGTCGATGGTGATGGATTGGCCGCCGCGCAGTGCCCCGCTGCGCTGGCCGGGGATGGCCGGGGCGCCGCTGGCGCGGCCGCCGGGGGCACGGGTGTCGAGGGCCCGGATGGGGCTGATGGGGACCACGCGCCCGGGAGCGGTGTCCTCCCGCAGCAGCCGCGTCCAGGTGCCGGGCGCGCCCCCCTCCACGCAGGTCCACAGGTCGCCCGCATCGTCGAAGGTGATCGAGCCGGGCTGGTACTCCGCCAGGCCGGCGGGCATGGCCGTCGGGGGGCCGGTGCGCTCAGCCGGTCCCAGGTGCAACGTCACGCCGTCGACGACGCTGTGGGCGAGGATGGCCGGGCCGGCCTCTGATCGAGCGGCCACCCCGAACCCGCCGGCCACATCCGCGGTGCCGAGCAGCCCGAAGCCCGTGGCCCCCGTGGCCCGGCCCCACACGCCTGCCAGCCCCTGGTCGGGGATCTCACCGGTGATCGCGGTCGACGGCGAGGTGGCGGCGATGGCGAAGAACGACTCTCCGAACCTCACCTCTGTCTCCTGAGACGTGTTGGTCGTGATGACGGTGGTGCTCGTGGCGACGTTGTCCTGGCCGAGGACGAGTGGGTCGCCGTCGTCGGCGGCGGCCGGTGTGGCGGTGGCGATGCCGGCGGCGCCGGCAGCGCCGAGTCCGGCGAGTCCGGTGAGGAGGTGGCGGCGCGAGACCCGATGCTGCTCGGGGGTCGCGGCGGCTCGCAGCTGGGCCAGCTCGGCGGCTTGGGCCTCCACCTGCTGGCGGAGGGTGGCCAGCTCGTCGGTGAGGGCCGCGAGCTCGGACGGGATCGACATGAGGGCCTCCAGCAGGTGGTTCGGTCCGCCGAGGTCCGCCCCCCAGCGACGCGCCTGGCAGGCTAGCCAGCATGGCGCTGGCCGATCCCTACCTCCTGGCGGTGCGCGACGCCGTCACCCGTGCGCTGGCCGAGGACCTGGCGCCGCTGGGCGACCTCACGTCGTCGCTGCTGCCTGCCGGAGCCTCGATGGTGGCCGACATCGTGGCGCGCGACGCCGGCGTGCTGGCGGGCACCGCCTGCGTCACCGAGACCTTCGCCCAGCTCGACCCAACGGTCACCGTCGAGTGGATGGCAGCCGACGGCGACCCCCTCGCCCCTGCGCAGGTGGCGGGGACGGTGTCGGGGCCGATGGCGGCCGTCCTCACCGGCGAGCGCACGGCGCTGAACTTCCTCTGCCACCTCTCCGGCATCGCCACCCTCACCCGCCGCT
The DNA here is from genome assembly GCA_051306055.1 of Acidimicrobiales bacterium. Taxonomy (GTDB): domain Bacteria; phylum Actinomycetota; class Acidimicrobiia; order Acidimicrobiales; family VFJN01; genus VFJN01. The sequence goes on along the minus strand of JBPPMN010000251.1, from coordinate 8,033 downwards.
TCGCGGATGCGGCGGCCGAGGGCGGCTCCGCCCGGATCTGGGACACGCGCAAGACCACCCCGGGCCTGCGCACCCTGCAGAAGGCGGCGGTGCGGGCAGGAGGGGCCGTGAACCACCGCGGCAACCTCTCCGACTGGATCATGTTCAAGGACAACCACCTCGCCCTGCTCGGCATCGCCGAGGCGGTGGCGGCGGCCAAGGCCGCCTGGCCCGGCCGTCTGGTGCACGTGGAGGCCACCACGCTCGACGAGCTGGAACAGGCGCTGGAGGCGGGCGCCGACGCGGTGCTGCTCGACAACATGACCCCCGAGGAGGCCACCGCGGCGGTGGCGGCGGCCCACGCCTGGGCCGACCAGCACGGTGGTCGACGGCCGCTGCTCGAGTGCAGCGGACGCATCACGGTGGACACGGCGGCCGCCTACTCCGCCACGGGGGTCGACCTGCTCTCCACCAGCCAGATCACGCAGTCGGCCCCCGCCCTCGACCTCGGCCTCGACGTTCGCTGAACCACCGCCGCAGGACGGCGGGTACCGGACGACGCTGCGGGCCGTTCACCCTCTCGCAGTGATCAGAGGTGACCGTCCCGGCTCCCGAACACGATCGACTCGGGAAGCGACCCGACGCCGTAGAAGAGGATGTCGTCGAAGAGGTCGCCGTTGAAGTCGCCCCCGACGGGCCGGTAGGTGCCGTTGATCGTCACCGGGCGGCTCGAGAACCCGGTGGCCGAGCCCGACCAGACGTAGTCCTGCACCGTGCCGGCGCGGTACCAGGTGATGTCGTCGTAGCCGTCGCCGTTGAAGTCGCCCGGGATGGCCTCGTAGGTCCCGGTGATCCTCGTCGGCACGCTGGTGTGACCCGAGGTGGTGCCGTACCAGATGTAGTCGACCGCCGCCCCGGGGGCGTACCACACGATGTCATCGAAGCCGTCGCCGTTCATGTCGAGGGCGAACGGTCGGTAGACACCGGACGCCCTCGTGGGGACGCTGGTGTAGCCATCGGGCTTGCCGTACCAGATGTAGTCCTGTCCATGCCCCGGGCGGTACCAGATGATGTCGTCGTAGCCGTCGCCGTTGAGGTCGAGCGAGAAGGGCTCGTAGTAGCCCACGGCGCTGGTGGGGACGCTGCGGAAGCCCGTCGGCTCGCCGTACCAGATGTAGTCCTGCCCGGGCCCCGGGCGGTACCAGATGATGTCGTCGTAGCCGTCGCCGTTGAGATCGACCGTGAAGGGCTCGTAGGCGCCGTTCACCGGTGTCTCCGCGATGTAGAAGCCCTCCCATGAGCCGTACATCGTGAAGTCAGGGTCGGCGCCCGGCTGGTAGAGCAGCACGTCGTCGATGCCGTCGCCGTTGTAGTCGCCGACCAGGGGATCGAAGTCCCACCCGAGCTCCGGTGTGGGGAAGGCCCTCCCGGCCGTGATGAACGGGATGAAGGTCGCAGGCATCGGACGACCCCCTTCGTCTCGCACGCCGCCCACGCCCAGCACCAAGGCCATTCCGGGTGGTAGTGGGAACTGGGGTCGGAGGTGGACGGCTCTGGCGCCGCCGATGGTGGTGGTCTCCATGGTCGTCGGCAGCACCGCTCCGGTGAGGCCGTCGAAGAGGACGACGTGCTCAGGCAGTGGTTCGAAGATCGCCCGCCCGAACGAGATGGTGAGCCGATCCAGCTCGGTCGTCGGCACCGTGGTCCGTGCGGTCGGGTGGGTGTCGAGCAGCCACGGCCCGTTGGCCAGGTGCAGCGGGATCTGTGCCTGCGGGGTGACCAGCGGGCCCATCGGCTCGGTCGGTGGCATCGCCGCGGCTTCGATCGGATGGTGGTCGATCGGTGGAGCTGCGACGGCCGCGCCGCCCGAACCGTTCGACCACCGAACGAAGCCGTGCGCAGGGGTGCCAAAGCGTTCACACCGATGCTCGAAGCGCAGCACGAGCGAGCTGAGTGCACCCTCGACCACGGTCATCTCATCGATCACGGCCCAGGAGAAGCTGTCCTGGCAGGAGTGGAACTCGCTGCTGCTCACCTGGAGTCCGCCACGGACCTCGTTGTGGACGGGGAAGGCCTCGAGCTCAGGCAGGTAGCCCGGCCGCAGCGCCTCCTCGACTGCGGGGGGCGCGAGGTTGATGGTCCACTCGGGTTCGGCCCCGCTCACAGTCACGGTCAGGACACCGGTCTCGCGCAGCGACGCCAGGATCGATGCGTCGCTGTCGTCGTACTGGTGGGTCTCCCCCCTCCCGATGCTGTCGAGCTCCGACTCGAGTCGGAACACGTTGCCGGAGGACGGGATGACGTCCGGTCTCGGGCTCCAGAGCCCGCCAGGATCGGGCATGATCCCTGCGGGAGCTGCGGGGTCGTCCCGCACCCAACGCATCCACCCTCGCAGCGGTCCCCTGTCGAGGCGGCACGAGTGCTCGAACCGCAGCTCGTAGGAGGCCAGGCCGATGTCGTCGTAGACCACGTCGTCGACACTCACCCAGCCGGTCGTCGGTGGTCCGCAGGCGCTCCCCTCGCCGCTGAACCACGGCGACTCGAGCACGGTGCCGGTCGCCAGCTCCGTCTGCCCCTCGGGGGGCTGGAAGCCGAAGTCCCAGCTCTCGAAGCCGTCGATGCGAACGAGGAGCCTGCCGTCGTTGGCCTCGGAGGGCACATTCGACGCGATCGTGCTGTTGGTCTGGTCGTAGTGGAGGACCCGGCTCCCGGCGATCGGGTGATCGGTGGACTGGAGGTACACCTTTGTGCCGGTGCCCGTGGTGACACTGGATGGGGGCTGCCACGCCGTGGACGCTTCCGGTGCCCCGGCCGTGACGGCGAGCGTGTAGGTCCCAGCGCTCGTCGCGCCATGGGCGTTCGAAACGGCGATGCGGACGTCGCCGCCCGTCGCGGTGAAGTCCAGGGCCTCCGCTTCACCTGTTCCCCGCTCGTCGAGCTGCTGGAGGAGGTTGCCGTCGCTGCCGTAGACCTGGATCACCGGATCGAAGTTGGCGGCGCGCCCGACGTCGTGGGTGCTCGGCGTGAGCTCCACGCTGATGCGCCGAGCATCGGCGACCGGTACCCGCCACCAGTCCACGTCGCCTTCCGGGTCGATGCTGCCGACGTTGGCGGTCTGGGCGACCTGCGCGCGAGCCGGGACGTCGTTGGGCTCGAGGTCCACGACCGGCGGTGGCGGGCGCAGGAACGGCTCCCGACCCTGCATCCCGAGCGCAGCGCCTGCATCGAGCAGGCCGAAGCCGTAGCTGTCGTCGACACCCACGGGACCGCGGTCTTCGGTGGCGCGGATCAGCTCGAGGCGGATGCGGGACTCGTCGTACCCGGGGTTCCGGCTGCGCACGAGTGCCGCCACCCCAGAGACCAGAGCGGTCGAGAGCGAGGTGCCGTCGGCGAGGCCGTACCCTCCGCCATCGAGCGTCGCCAGCACCCCCATGCCCGGTGCGGTGATGTCCACCTGGTAGCCGTAGGTGGAGAACGAGGCGAACTGGCCGGCCGTGTCGGTGGCCGCTACGCCGAGCACGCCGGGCTCGCCGGCGGGTGTCGACGGTGCCTTGACGCCGTCGTTGCCGGTGGACGCGACCACGACCACGTCGTTCGAGATGGCACGGGCGACGGCATGGGCGACCACGTTGCTCGTGCCGAGTCGACCGAGGGAGAGGTTGACGATGTCGGCGCCGTTGTCGGTCGCCCACCGGATCCCCTCGGCCACGTGCGCATCGGTGCTCTCACCATCGGCGTCGAGGACCTTGACGGGCATGATCCTCACCCCGCCACCGGCCACGCCCGACATGCCGGTGCCGTTGTCCCGGCGGGCACCGATCACGCCGGCGACCTTGGTGCCGTGCCCGTTGTCGTCAGTGGTGTCGGCCGTGCCGGTGAGCACGTTGCGACCGGGCACGAGTCGACCGGTGAGGTCGGGATGATCGGGGTCGACCCCGCTGTCGATGACGGCGACGATCACGCTGGCGTCACCGGTCTCCACCCGCCAGGCGTCCTCGAGCCGGATCTGGTCAGCCACGGGACGCTGGGCGCCGTACTGCGGATCGTTCGGCGGCGCCGCGGCCCGCATCACGCCGTTGGGTTCGGCGGAGATCACGCCGCGCTGGTCGCGCAGTCCCGCTGCTACGGATTCCGGGTCCTCGTCGCCGACATCGATGACCACGAAGTCGGTGCCGGAGACGGTGTCGGCCAGGTCGCCTCCAGCGGCGGCCGCCACCTGGGCGCCCGAGAGCCCAGCGCCGCCCAGCTCCACCACCACCGACCCGGCGTGCGCTCCGGGCACCGCCGGCCCCTCCAGCTCCCCCAGCGGCTCCCGATCGACCGACGGGCTCGGTGCCGTTGCCGCCTCCAGCCCTCCAGCGGCCGTGACGGCAGGGCCGCCCGGACCCGCAGGCTCTTCGGCGCCGACGGCACCGCCCACCGCAGGCAGCATCGCCAGCGACACCACCACACAGACCATCCGCCGCATGTTCGACCCCACCCTTCGTGCCCGGCGGCGGCAATGTACCGCCTCGCCGGCGGCCTCACGGTCAACGACCGGTTTCGCGGGGCGGGCGGCGCGGCCGTAGCGTGTCGACCCGTGCTCCTGCTCGCTCTCGACGTCGGCAACACCCAGACCGTGGTGGGTCTCTACGACCTCGACCCCGACGACGACCCCAACCTCGGGGCTCGCGTGGCCGACACCAGCCTCGTCGACCACTGGCGCATCGCCACCAACGTGGAGCGCACCGCCGACGAGCACGCCCTCGTGCTCCAGGAGTTCCTGGGCTTCCACGGCAGCACCTGGGACGACAACGACATCAGCGGCATCGTGGTGTGCTCGTCGGTCCCGCGGGTCACGGGGTCGCTGCGACGCATGTCGGAGCGCTACTTCGGGTTCCCGGCCCTCGTCGTAGAACCGGGCGTGCGCACCGGGCTGCCGATCCTCTACGACAACCCGAAGGAGGTGGGGGCCGACCGCATCGCCGATGCCGTCTCGGCCTACGACCTCTTCGGTGGACCGACCATCGTGGTCGACTTCGGGACAGCCACCACCTTCGAGGCCATCTCGGCCAAGGGTGAGTACCTCGGTGGCGCCATCTTCCCCGGCATCGACATCAGCCTCGACGCCCTGTTCGCCCGAGCCGCCGCACTGCGCCGGGTGGAGCTGGTGGAGCCCCGCAACGTGATCGGCCGCAGCACCGTCGAGTCCATGCAGTCGGGTGCCATCTACGGGTACACGTCGCTCGTCGACGGCATGTGCGAGCGGATCCGCGGCGAGCTCGATGCCGACGCCACCGTGGTGGCCACCGGTGGCCTGTCGGGGCTCATCGGGCCGCTGTCGGAGGCCATCGACCACGTGGAGCCGTGGCTCACGCTGCATGGCCTCCGCCTCATCTTCGAGAAGAACGCAGAGTCGTGAGCACCCCCTACCGCTACGAGGTCACTGCCACCGCCGCCGAGCTGCGGGCCGCCCACGACGGCCTCGAGCCCGGCGAGGAGACCGGCATCCAGGTGACCGTCGCCGGTCGGGTGATGCTCCACCGGGCGCAGGGGAAGCTGGCCTTCGCCACCTTGCGCGACGGCAGCGGCGACGAGGTGCAGCTGTTCGCGCTGGCCGCCGTCACCGACGAGTTCGAGGCCTTCGGGCACATCAGCCTGGGCGACTGGGTGGGCGCCAGCGGTGAGGTGGTCAAGACCCGCAAGGGCGAGCTGTCGGTGAAGGTGAGCAGCTGGACCATGCTGGCCGAGACCCGTCGCAGCTTCGGCGACAAGTTCCACGGGATCAGCGACACCGACCTTCGCTACCGCCAGCGCTACGCCGACCTCTGGGCCAACCCCGACACCCGCACCACCTTCCTGCAGCGCAGCAGGATCATGAGCCTCACCCGTCGCTGGCTCGAGGATCGCGCCTTCGTCGAGGTGGAGACGCCGGTCTTCCACCCCATCCCCGGTGGCGCCCTGGCCCAGCCGTTCACCACCCACCACAACGCCCTCGACATGGAGCTGTTCCTGCGCATCGCGCCGGAGCTCTACCTCAAGCGCCTCACCGTGGGCGGCTTCGAGCGGGTGTTCGAGATCGCTCGGGTCTTCCGCAACGAAGGGCTGTCGACCCGCCACAACCCCGAGTTCTCGATGCTCGAGCTCTACCAGGCCTACGGCGACTACCACGACGTGATGGCCCTCACCGAGGAGCTCGTCGCCCACCTGGCCCTGGAGCTCCACGGCACCACACAGCTCACCTACGGCGGCCGCGAGCTCGACCTCACCCCGCCGTGGCGGCGCGCCACCCTCACCGACCTCGTGGAGGAGCACGCCGGCGTGCACGTCGACGTGCGCATGCCGATCGAGGATCTGCGTCGCATCGCCACCGAGCACGGCGTGGAGGTCGAGGACTCCTACGGTCCCGGCAAGCTGGTGCTGGAGATCTACGAGAAGACCACCGAGGCCGAGCTGTGGGGGCCGGTGTTCGTGATGGACTACCCGAAGGAGGTCTCGCCGCTGGCTCGCGACCACCGGGAGCTCCCCGACATGGTGGAGCGCTTCGAGGGCATCGTCGCCGGCCGCGAGCTGTGCAACGCCTTCTCCGAGCTCAACGATCCCGACGAGCAGCGCGCCCGCTTCGAGGACCAGGCCCGCCAGAAGGCGGCCGGCGACGACGAGGCCATGGTGGTCGACGAGGACTACCTGCGGGCCCTCGAGTACGGCATGCCCCCCACGGCCGGCCTCGGCATCGGCATGGACCGCCTGGTGATGCTCCTCACCGACACCCAGAGCATCCGCGACGTCATCCTCTTCCCCACCCTGCGCCCCGAACAGGACTGACGACCACAGCAGCTCCCGGGCGCCGAACGAGGTTGGCCGACGGCCGGATCTCCCGGCACGATGCAGCCTGTGACCGCCGACCCGACGACCGCTGCGGAGGTGCCCACCTCCGGCGCTGACGGTGTGTGGGCACCGGAGCGGCGGCGGCTCACGGTGGGCCTCGTGCTCACCATCACGCTGGTGGCCTTCGAGTCGCTGGCCGTGTCCACCGTGATGCCGGTGGTGTCGCGCGACCTCGGCGGGCTGGGCCTCTACGGCTGGGTGTTCAGCGGGTTCTTCCTCGGGACCATGCTCGGCATCGTGACGGCCGGCCAAGCGGCCGATCGGCGGGGTACCGCCTTCCCGTTCGCCGTGGGCCTCACCCTCTTCTCGACCGGCCTGCTCCTCGGTGGTCTCGCCCCGTCGATGGCCGTGCTCGTGGTGGCTCGGGTGGCCCAGGGGATCGGCGCCGGCGCGATCCCGGCCGTGGCCTACGCCGCCATCGGGCGCTCGTTCCCCGGCTCGATCCGGCCGCGCGTGTTCGCCGTGCTGTCGACCGCGTGGGTGGTACCCGGGCTCATTGGACCGGCGGCCAGCAGCGGCATCGCCGAGGCCCTCGGGTGGCGAGCCGTCTTCCTGGCCATCCTGCCCCTCACCGCCATCGCCGCCGCCATCACGATCCCGGTGCTGCGCACCCAGGTCGACGCTCGGCGTCCGGTGTCGGTGGTGGGATCGAGCGCCGTCACCGCCACCGAGCTGGCCGCCGACGCCGCCGCGGCATCTCCCGACACCGTGGACCTCCAGGACTCACCCGACCGACGGCGACCGGCTCTGGTCCTCACGCTGGCCACGGGGGCCGTGCTGGCCGCCATCAGCGGAGCGCCGCTGGGCCTCGCGGTGCTGCTGGTGCTGGCGGGTGTCCCGCTGGCCGTGGGCGCCTTCCTCCGCCTGGTCCCCACCGGGACGCTGCGCCTGGCCCCCGGGATGCCGGCCGCCATCCTCGTGCGGGGGATCCTGACCTTCGCCTTCTTCGGCACCGACGCCTACGTGTCGCTCACCTTCCAGGACGTGCGCGACCAGCCCACCTGGGTGGCCGGGCTGGCCCTCACCGGGGCCACGGTGCTGTGGACGGCGGGCGCCTGGGTGCAGCAGAAGGTGGTGCACACGATCGGGCCCCGGCGCCTCGTGGGCATCGGCTTCGCGATCCTGGCCGTCGGCATCGGCGGGATGTTCGGCGCCCTCGGTCCGCTCCCGGTTCCGCTGGCCATCGC
>JBPPMN010000233.1:0-14795 GCA_051306055.1 Acidimicrobiales bacterium | reverse complement strand
GCAGGGCACCGTGCGCACCAGCTCGGCGAGGGCGCGGAAGTCGTCGGTGCCCGGTCCGGCCAGCTGGAGCAGGGAGGTGGGGGCGAGGTGGCGCAGCGCGGCGGCCGGGGACAGGGGCTCGATCCCGGGCACCCCACCCTGGGATGGGACCATGACCGCCGCGATCGGTGCCTGTTGCACGACGAGCTCCGGGGCCCAGCGCACCGGCAGCAGGATCACCTTGCTGTCGTCGGCGCTGGGTCGCAGCAGCACCTGTCGATCGAGCCCGTCGACGGCGTCGACGAGCGCCAGCTGGTCGGGCCGGAGCTTTGCCGTCCCGTAGACGGCGTGGACCCGTGGGCCCTCGTGCATGGTGAGCACGCAGTAGTCGTCGCCGAGGTAGCCCAGCCCGCCGAGCACGCAGCTCACTGCGGTGGACGACTTCCCGATGCCTCCGGGACCGGCCAGCAAGACGGCGCCCTCCGGCCGGCCTACCGCCGCGGCGTGGACGAAGTAGCGCTGGCGGTCGCGCATCGCCCACAGGAGGAGCTGGCGCAGCGGCGCGCCGTGCTCCCACCAGGGGAGGGTCGTCGCATCGTCGACGGCGGCCAGGTGACCCACGCCTCGGGGCCCCGGGTCGGCCAGCATCGAGATCCCGACGTGGGGGTGCCAGGCCCACACGACCTTCGTGCCGTCGTCGTCGTGCCACTCCACCAGCCGCTGCTGCTCCCGGGTGGGGAGGGCGGGCATCGGTACGCCGGTGCCTGCGCTGTCGTAGGCGCGCAGGTGCACGTCGGCGCGGTCGTGGTGCGTCCGCGGGTGGAGCTCGAGTGCGGGCAGCACCGCCTCGCAGAGGCGGTCCCCGGCCAGCTCGAGACGCACCCGCACCCCGGCGATGGTGAGGTCGTGGCGTAGCACCTCGGCGGCCTGCTGCGCCTCGGCCCAGGCCCGGCGCGACGACTCGAGGAGCGCGGCGCCGGGGTCGGTCATCGCGGCACCGTACCCGTGGCCGCGAGGCGCGCCCCGGCGGCCACCGCCACCCGTCCGGCTGCGGCCCACGAGAGCTCGTCGACCGCCACCTGGTGGGCGGCGCCCGAGAGTCGGACGCGCAGGTCGGCGTCGTCGATCAGCCGTCGAACCGCCTCCACCGTCTGGCGCAGGTTCTCGGCCCGCAGGTAGTGATCGTCGGGTTGCAGCGAGGTGCCTTCGACGGCCTTGGCCGTGGCCACGATGGGGACCCGCGCCGCGGCGGCCTCACCCACCTTCAGTCGGGTGCCGCTCCCTGCCCGGATCGGCATCACGGTGACCCAGGCGCGCTGGAGGTAGGGGCGGACATCGGGCACCCACCCGGTGACGGTCACCTCCGAGCGCTGGCTGGCGGGCCCGAAGGCCTCCGGCCCACCCGTGCCCACGAGGTCGAGGGCAACCCCTGGGAGGTGGTCGAGCAGGTCGATCAGCTCGAGCGCGGCCCGCTGGTTGGGCAGGTAGCTGAAGCCCGCGGTGAACACCATCCGTGGTGACGGGCTCGGCGTGGGCGGCGGGAAGGCGGCCACGTCGACGGCGTTGGCCACGGTGACGACGCGGGTCGGGTGGAGGTCGGTCAGCAGCTCGGCGTCGATGTTGCTGCAGGCCCATGCCTCGTCGGCGAGGCGCAGCAGCTCGGTGTCGATCTCCCTGGCGGTCTGCGCTGCTCGCCGGTGCAGCAGGTCGAGGGCCGGGTGTCCGGTCTGCAGGGAGCCGGTGCCGGTGATCAGCTCGGCCAGCACGTCGTGGAAGTCGACCACCAGCGGCACGCCGGTCGAGCGAGCGGCGTCGGCCACTGCCGAGGCGCCGTGGCCGGTGACCACCACCAGGTCGGGGCGCTCGGTGTCGATCACGGCGCGCAGCTCGGTGAGCGTGGTCGCCGTGGCGGCTGTCGCGAAGGGGTTGGTGCCGCGCCCGATCCACTCCAGGCGCTGGCTGTCGGCCACTCCCTGCACCAGCACGACGGTCGGATCGGTCGCCACGTGGCACGTGGCGAGCGTGGCGTTCTCTGTGCCGTGGATCTGGGAGGAGGGGTCGAGGGCAAAGAGGTGGACGTCCCACCCGGCAGCCCGGAACACGGAGAGGTGCTGCAGCACCCGGAGGTCCTGCCCGCCCGCGACGGGGTGGGGCGGTCGAGGCGCCACGAAGAGGACGCGCCGGGCCACGTCGTCGGCGTCCGCTCAGCTGGGGTCGGGATCGAGTGACACGGGCCAGCCCTGCTCGGGCTGCACCTCATGGACCGGATCGAGGAGGATCAGGTCTTGCATGTCGGTGAAGGTCTCGAGCACCGGGGGCTGCCACGCTCCATCGGCCGCTGGTACAGGGTGCTCGGCGGTCGGCTCGGGAGGCGCTCCGGGGACGAGGAGCCCCTCGTCGACCAGCTGGGCGACGAAGTCCTCCACCAAGGATCGGACGTCGGTCACGCCGGGGTTGGCCTCGCCAAGCTCGGTGGCCACCTCGCCGAGGGTCAGCCCAGCGGCGAGGGCGTCCCAGATGTGGGCCGCCGTGCTGCGCAGGCTGTAGTAGGTGCCGCTGCCCAGCGCGATGACGACGACCTCGCCGTCGATCGACTCGCTGATGACAGACGGCTGGTTGATCCGGTGCTGCATGACGCCCTCATGGCTCGTCGGAGTGGCGACGCTACCCTCGCCGCTCAGCCGGGTTCCACCACCCAGCGCGCACCGACCTGCACGGGCGCCACTCGGGATACGCCCGGCGGAGCCGGGTCCGCCAGCGGTCCGCTGACCTCGATGTCGGTCTCCGGGTGCCATGGGATCAGGTCGTCGTCGGCGGCGGTGGAGGCGCCCACCCACAGGGCATAGCGGCCGCGGCCCAGCGGGAGGCCGTCGAGGTCGAGCACGATGGTGTTGCGGCCCTGGGTCACCACCAGCTCCCGCTCCAACGCGATGATCGGCCCCGCCGGGCCCTCGGTGACCCCCACGTGCAGGCGCACCTTCAGGTCCTGGTCGGCCTCCACCGTCAGCGCGATGCTCAGCGGAGCGTTCGACGGCACGCTCACCTGCCCGTCGGCCACGACGACGCTCGTGAGCCGCAGCACACCGGTGCCGCGCGTGGTCCGAGCCCGCGACTCGACGTCTTCCCGGTAGTGGCCGAGCACGTCGTCGGCCGGGCCGTCGGCGGCCACCACGCCTCCATCGAGCCACACCGCCCGGTCGCACACCGCTCGCACCGCGCCCAGGTCGTGCGACACGAAGACCAGCGTCGCCCCGGCGGCCCGAGCGTGCTGGAGCTGTTCGAGGCAACGCTGCTGGAAGGAGGCGTCGCCCACGGCCAGCACCTCGTCGATGAGCAGCACGTGGGGTTCGAGGAGGGTGGCCACCGCGAACCCGAGCCGCATCTTCATGCCGCTGGAGTAGAAGCGGACCGGGCGGTCGATGGCATCGCCCACCTCGGCGAAGTCGACGATGTCGTCGAAGCGGGCGGTGATGCGGGCGGTCGGGATGCCGAGGAAGGCGCCGTAGAGCCCGATGTTCTCGCGCCCGGTGAGCTCCGGGTGGAGGCCGGCCTGCACCTCGATGAGCGGGCCGATCTCGCCGCCGGTCGACACCGACCCCGCGTAGGGGTACATGACCCCGCACAGCAGCTTGAGCAGCGTCGACTTCCCCGATCCGTTGGCGCCGATGAGGCCGACCGACTCGCCGGGCTCGATGTGCAGGTCGATGTCGCGCAGCACCCAGCGCCAGCCGCGCGGCCGAATGAGGCGACCGGGGTCGCGCAGCACCGAGCGCTGGCTGCGGTCGGCGAGGAAGCGCTTCCACAGGCCGACGGCCAGGACCTGCCCGGGCTCGGCCAGCGGGTGATCACGCGACATCGGCGATGCCCACCTCGTAGCGCTTGAAGATCACCGAGCCGACCAGGAGGTAGACGAGGGCACCGGCCGCGCTCGGGCCCAGCAGGTCCCAGGGCGGGCTCTCGCCCCCGACGACGCACGTCCGGTACGACTCGATGACCCCCACCAGCGGGTTGACGGCGGCGTACCACCCGCCGGTGCGCTCGGTGATGGCGCTGGCAGCGTAGGCCACCGGGGTGGCGAAGAGCCCCAGCTGCAGGAGCAGGGGGATGGCCTGGCCGAGGTCGCGCAGGTACACGACGGTGATGCTCATCAACAGCACCACCCCAACCGTGAAGGCCACCTGCACCAGCAGGATCGCCGGGACCCAGACGATCTCGGGGGTCGGGGCGGTGCGGGTGACCAGCATCACCACGCCCAGCACCCCCGCGCTGATGGCCATGTCGACGAGGGCGGTGGCGGCGGTGGCCAACGGGAAGACCTCCCGTGGGCAGCGGACCTTGTTCACCAGGCTCGACTCCAGGACGAGGATGCTGGCGCCGCGGGAGATCGACGTGGAGAAGCACGACCACGGCAGCAGGCCCAGGTAGGCGAACACCGGGTAGGGGATGTCACCCGTGTCGATCTCGGCGAACCGGTTCACGAACACGGTGAACACCAGCATCAGCAGCACGGGGGTGATCACGGCCCAGGCCATGCCGAGGGCGGTTTGGTGGTAGCGGGCCCGGAACTCGCGCTGCGACAGCGCCTTGAGCAGCGCCCGGGCGGCCCAGAGCTCTCGCGCCGCCTGCGCCGGGCCGAGGCGCCGTCGGTAGATCGTGCTGCGGGGAGGTCCGTCCGGGGGATGCGTGATCACGGGCGGCCAGTCTCGCCCACCACGCTCTGCGGGTGGTGCAGGTGGCGTCGGTCGGCCAGCGGCACCCGTCAGGAGCGAGGCGGGCTGACCTCGGCTGGCCGGCGGGTCAGCTGGCCACGGACGGCAGCGCTCGCTCGCACCACACGCACTTTCCGGCCGCCACCATGTGCACGCCCCAGGCATCGCAGACGGCGTCGAGGATGAGCAGGCCCCGTCCGCGGGTGTCGGTGGGGCCGGGCTGGCGACGCACCGGTCGCACGGGGGAGCCGTCCACCACGCCCACCCGCAGGTGGGTGTTCGTCTCGATCACCACCTCGAAGGGCGTGCGGGCGTGCTTCACGGCGTTGGTGGCCAGCTCGCTGAGAGCCAGGTCGAGGTCGGCGGCCACCTCCGGGTCGACCCGCTCGGCGGTGACGTCCCGGTAGAAGCGGCGCGCGGCTCGCACACTGTCAGGACTCGCTTCGAACCGCCGTCGGACCTCGTTCGCCATGGGTGACCCTTCCCCCGTGCGCAGCGGGTCCAAACCGGGCGAGTGCCGCGATCAGGCGAGACGTCGGCTCGGGGCGCCCGCCGGCCGACCCCACGGGCCGTCCATCCGCGCTGGCCGGTACGGTCGCTGATGTGTTCGTGCTGGCCCTCGAGGTGGAGATCCACATCGGCGAGTCCCACTCCCTGAAGGATCGCCGGCAGGCGGTGCGTCCGGTGCTCGACGGCGCTCGCCGTCGCTTCGGCGTGTCGGTGGCGGAGGTGGGCGGTCAGGACTCGTGGCAGCGAGCCACGCTCGGGTTCGTGGTGGTGGCGTCGTCGCCCTCGCAGGCCACCGAGGTGATCGACGCGGTCGAGCGCTTCGTGTGGTCGCACCCCGAGCTCGAGGTCACGTCCGCCGAGCGCACCTGGATGGAGTGACCGAGTGGCTCAGACGTTTCGGCGGTAGCGGCCGCCGACCTCGAAGAGGGTGTCGGTGATCTGGCCCAGGCTGCAGACGCGCACGGCGTCCATGAGCACGGCGAACAGGTTGTCGCCGGCGAGGGCGGCCTGGCGGAGCCGGTCGAGCATGGCGGGGGCTTCGTCGGCGTGGGCGGTGTGGAAGGAGCGCAGGCGGGTGAGCTGGTTCTGCTTCTCGGCCTCGGTGCTCCGGGCCAGCTCGACCACCGGGAGGTCTTCGGCCTCGGCGGCCGTGGGCAGGAACGTGTTGACGCCGATGAGGGGAAGTGAGCCGTCGTGCTTGGCGTGCTCGTAGCGCATGGACTCGTCTTGGATGCGACCGCGCTGGTAGCCGGTCTCCATGGCGCCGAGGACGCCGCCCCGCTCGGAGATGGCCTCGAGCTCGGCCAGCACGGCGTCCTCCACCAGCTCGGTGAGGGTGTCGATGACGAAGCTGCCCTGGTTGGGGTTCTCGTTCATGGAGAGGCCCCACTCGCGGGTGATGATGAGCTGGATGGCCAGCGCCCGGCGGACCGACTCGTCGGTGGGGGTGGTGATGGCCTCGTCGTAGGCGTTGGTGTGGAGGCTGTTGGCGTTGTCGTAGAGCGCGATCAGGGCCTGGAGGGTGGTGCGGATGTCGTTGAAGTGCATCTCCTGGGCGTGGAGCGACCGGCCGGAGGTCTGCACGTGGTACTTGAGCTTCTGGGAGCGCTCGTTGGCGCCGTAGCGGTCGCGCATGGTGATGGCCCAGATGCGCCGGGCCACCCGGCCCAGCACCGTGTACTCCGGGTCCATGCCGTTGGAGAAGAAGAACGAGAGGTTGGGGGCGAAGTCGTCGATGGCCAGGCCGCGCGCCAGGTAGGCCTCCACGTAGGTGAAGCCGTTGGCCAGGGTGAAGGCCAGCTGTGAGAGGGGGTTGGCGCCGGCTTCGGCGATGTGGTAGCCGGAGATCGACACGCTGTAGAAGCTGCGCACCTCGTGCTCGACGAACCACTCGGCGATGTCGGCCATCACGCCGAGGGAGAACTCGGTGGAGAAGATGCAGGTGTTCTGGCCCTGGTCCTCCTTGAGGATGTCGGCCTGCACGGTGCCCCGCACCCGTCGCAGCACCTCGGCCGGCTCCAGCTCGGGGTGCTGGTCGATGGCCGCGTTGAGGAACATGGCCAGGATCGTGGGGGCCGGGCCGTTGATGGTCATCGACACCGACGTGGACGGGTCGCACAGGTCGAAGCCGTCGTAGAGGACCTTCATGTCGTCGAGGGTGGCGATGCTCACGCCGGCGTTGCCGACCTTGCCGTAGATGTCGGGTCGCTCGTCGGGGTCGAACCCGTAGAGGGTGACGGAGTCGAAGGCGGTGGAGAGCCGGGTGGCGGGCTGGCCCTCGGCGAGGAGGTGGAAGCGACGGTTGGTGCGGAAGGCATCGCCCTCGCCGGCGAACATGCGGGCGGGGTCCTCGCCGTCGCGCTTGAGCGGGAACACCCCGGCCGTGAACGGGAAGTGACCGGGCAGGTGCTCGGCCCGCAGGAAGCGCAGGAGCGAGGCCGGGTCGTCGTAGCGGGGGAGGGCGACCCGCGGTACCTCGGTGCCCGACAGCGACCGTCGGGTGAGCGGCGCGCCGGAGGGATGGGAGCCGCCGGTGAGCTCCTCGACGACTGCCGGCCATGCCTCCAGCAGGTGGCGGGCGCTGGGATCGACCGCCGCGGCGGCCGCGGGGAGGGCGGCGTCGACCCCGGCCGTGTCGTGGCCGCCGGCGGTCAGCGCGCCGCGCGCCCCGAGCAGGTGGGCCTCGGTGCGCACGGCGGCCACCTGCGCGTCGGTGGCGGCGTGGTAGGCCCGCACCGTCTCGGCCACCTCGGCCAGGTGCCGCACCCGTTCGGGCGGCACCACGGCAGTGACCTTGGTGGAGGCATGGCCCTCCACCACCGGCAGCGTGCCGATGCTCACGGGCAGGCCGCGGTCGGCCAGCTCCTCGCGCAGGTGCTGGTACAGCGCGGTGGTGCCGTCGTCGTTGAAGCGGGCGGCGATGGTGCCGAACACCGGCAGCGTCGCCGGGTCGACGTCGAAGGCCTCCCGGTTGCGGGCCAGCTGGCGGCGCACGTCACGCAGCGCGTCCTCGGCCCCGCGGCGCTCGAACTTGTTGATCACCACCACCTCGGCGAAGTCGAGCATGTCGATCTTCTCGAGCTGGGTGGCGGCCCCGAACTCGGGGGTCATCACGTAGACGGGGAGGTCGACGTGGTCGATGATCCCGGCGTCGCCCTGCCCGATCCCAGGGGTCTCCACGATGACCAGGTCGTAGCCGGCCGCCTGGCAGGCCACCACGATGTCATCCAGCGCCTCGGGCACCTCGCTGGCGCCGCGGGTGGCCAGGGATCGGAACAGCACCTGCGGCGGCTCGATCGAGTTCATCCGGATCCGGTCGCCCAGCAGCGCCCCGCCGCCGCGCCGGCGGGTGGGGTCGACGGCCAGCACGGCGATGCGCAGCTTGTCCTCTTGGTCGAGCCGGAACCGCCGCACCAGCTCGTCGGTGAGCGACGACTTGCCCGAGCCGCCGGTGCCGGTGATCCCCAGCACCGGCGCGGTACGCCGGTCGGCCGCCGCCCGCAGCTCCTCCACCAGCGCGGCGTCGAGCCGCCCCACCTCGAGGGCGGTGATCACCCGGGCCAGCGCTCCCTGGTCGCCGGCCAGCACGGCCTCCACCGAGGTGACCGGCTCCACCACCGGGTCGAAGTCGCAGGCGGCCACGATCGTGTTGATCATGGCGGCCAGGCCCATCTGCTGGCCGTCCTCCGGCGAGAAGATCTTGGCCACGCCGTAGGCCTCGAGCTCGGCGATCTCGGCCGGCACGATCACCCCGCCGCCCCCGCCGAACACCTTGACGTGGCCCAGCCCCAGCCGGCGCAGCTCGTCGACCAGGTAGCGGAAGTACTCCATGTGGCCGCCCTGGTACGACGAGACCGCCACGCCCTGCACGTCCTCCTGGGCCGCCGCCGTGAGCACCTCGTGCACCGAGCGGTTGTGCCCGAGGTGGATCACCTCGCAGCCCTGCGCCTGCAGGATCCGCCGCATGATGTTGATGGCGGCGTCGTGCCCGTCGAACAGGCTGGCCGCCGTGACGATGCGCACCGGGTGCACGGGCACGTGGAGGTCGGCGTCGGCCATGGTCCCACGGTACGAGAAACCCCTGGCTTCTGTGTGCGCTCAGAACCGCTCTGCGGTTGCTGGCGCACCCAGAAGCGCCGATCTCGGGTGGACACGCGGGCGAGATCGGAAGCCGCAGTCGCGGACTCACGTCATCAGCGCCCTCGGGGTGATTCGAACACCCGACACACGGTTTAGGAAACCGATGCTCTATCCCCTGAGCTACGAGGGCGGGGCCGGCGCGAAACGTGGGAGACGACCTCTGTCGGGCCGCGCCGGGGACCCAGATCGATCGTAGGCGCTCGGCTCCAGGGTTCATCGAGCCGCAGATCGAGTACTCAGCCGCAGCGGCGTCCGCAGGGCTCAGGCCGCGATCGAGCGGGGTGGATGGCGTCGACCCCACCCCGTCACCGTCGCAACACGGTCGCTGCGCATCCGACGGGCTGAGCGACGATCAGATCCGAAGGGTTCTCGATCTCCTGGACGATCCCAACAGCCGAGCAACACAGCTTCTGCTACAGCCGAAACGCGCCGAAGTGTCAACGTGTGTCCTCTCCGATCGCCGCAGCTCGACCCGCTCTGCGTTGAAGGTCGGTCAGATCCGAGGCACCTCGGTCCCGGCGTCCGCGGCGCCCCTGACCGTGGGCTCGGGTCATCGCCGTGACACCGCCTAGGGCGTCGGTCCGCGGCGCACGGAGCTTGCGCATCCGCTCCGTCCTCCTCTTGGCCGTGCTGCTGCCGGTCCTCGGCATGGCGGCCAGTGGGATCGCTGCTGGCGCCGCGGCGACGGAGAAGCGCGATGTTGCGCGCCAGGTCCAGCGCGAGGTGCTGGCGCTCGCCGGGATCGTGCACACCCGTGTGGCGGTGGGTGAAGAGATCTCCCAGTCGACGGTGGTTGCCGTGGCTGCCGACCTCGGGGTGGGCATCGATCGGCTGACCGAGCTGTACGGGACCGACTACCGGGCTGCCCTCGCATCGGCGCGGGCCGTGGTCGACACAGATCCGCTCCTCAGCTCGGAGCCGTCGCTCGCCGGCGTGCAGGCGCAGCTTCTGGCTCTGCGGGTCGACGTCGACGCCGAGTCGGTGACCTTCGACGAAGTGCGGGCCATCGGGAGCCAGGTGAACCAGGCGCTCGGGAACGTCGTCGAGGAGCGTCTGCTCGCCATCCACGGCCTTCTGCTGCGCAACGACGTCGCCGGCACCCTGCATGCCCGGAACGAGGCGCTGGAGGCGGCCGTGGAGATGACGACCGCCGGCGGTCTGCGGACCGAGCTGGCGGTCCGCTTGATCCGTGACGACCCCGAGCCCGGGCTCCTCGAGGAGATGCTGGATGCCGCCAGCCGCCAGCGCACTGCGACGGAGCACCTCGTCAGCCATGCCGGATCGGACCTGGCCTCGGTAGCGCAACAGCTCGACGACCCCGCTGCCGTCCGCTTCGAGGTCGTGCTCGACGAGGTGGCGGCGACCTACCTCGTCGGCGAGACCTCGCCCCTCGCCGGGGACTGGTCTGCGTTCGGCACGGCCTTCGTCGATGGCGACCCCTGGGTGGCCAGGCTCCAGGACCTGGTCCTCGTCGCCGCCGGCGATCTGGAGGGGGAGGCGCGGCGCTACGAGCAGCGGGCGTCCGGGACCTTGCGCGACCAGGTCGGGCGCACCACGCTCCCGGCGGTCCTCGCCGTCGTCGTCGCCCTGCTGCTCGCTCGGAGCGTGAGCAGGCCGGCCCGTCGTCTCGAAGCCTCGGCCCACGAGGTCACCCAGGGCCACTTCTTTCTCGAGCCGATCCCCACCACCGGGCCGCGAGAGCTCTCCGACGTGGCGACGGCGTTCAACGAGATGAGCGTCACCCTTGCCGCCGTGGAGGCCCAGGCGATGGCCCTTGCGGGCGACCCCGACGCGGAGCGGGTCGCCCATCGCCTGCCCGGCCAGACCGGCCGTGCTCTGGAGGCGGCGCTCGACCACCTCCGCGCTTCGATGCGGCGGACGGAGCAGCACCGCCGAGAGCTCGAGCACACCGCAACCCACGACGGCCTGACCGGTCTGCTCAACCGGTCCGCCGCCCTCACGATGATCGACCGCGATCTCGCTCAGGCAGCGCGCACCGGGGGTTCGGTGATGGCCCTCTTCGTCGATCTCGACGGCTTCAAGGCCATCAACGACGGTCACGGGCACGCAGCGGGGGACGAAGCGCTGTGCTTGGCCGCGAGAGCGCTCCGGGCCACCACCCGAGGCGCCGACGTGGTCGCGCGGATCGGCGGTGACGAGCTCCTGGTCACCGGGATGGCGTGCGGCCGGGCCGAGGTCGAGGTGCTCGCCGAGCGAATCCGATCGGCGATCGCCGCCTGCCGCATCCCGACCCCGGCGGGCTCGACGTCGATGCGGTGCAGCATCGGGGCGGCGCTCGTGGACGGTCACCCCACGACCGTCGACGCCCTGATCGGTCAGGCCGATGCCGCCCTCTACGAGGCGAAGCGGCAGGGAGGGGACCGTGTGATGTGGTCATCCCCCCACGAGCCGGCGCACACTCCGGTCGTCGCCACCGCGGTCTGAGCGGCGAGGGATGCGGCGACGGTCCTCGGGGGCCTGCTGCTGGTCACCCTCACCCACACCGCACAGGTGATGGGGACCCCGGCGGCGAGAGAGCGGTGCTCGAGCGAGTGACCGAGCCGGTCAGCCTCTGCTGGCGAAGTACTTCTTGTAGTTCTGGGCCACCGTGAGGAGCTCGGGATCCGCCTCGAACTTGGGCTGGTACTTCTCCCAGGCCTCCTCCCGCTTGGCCGGGAAGTACTCGGTGGGCCAGTAGCCCTCGTGGGGTCGGTACTCCTTGAGCACCCGGCGGGCCACGGTGGCCTTGTGCACCTCGTCGACGCCATCCGCGATCCCCATCGTGGGCGCGGCGGCGTACATGGCCTGCAGCGGCGTGAGGTCGGTGGTGCCGAGCGAGCCGAGGATGTGCAGCGCGTTGAACGACACGTCGCGCAGCACCTTGGCCATCGTGTACTTCACCGCCGCGATGTCGGTGCGGGCCTCGGCGGTGCTGGTGTTGTCGATCTTCCAGGCCGTCTCCAGCACGAACAGCCGCAGCATCCGGATCTGTGCGTAGGAGTCGGCGATCTTCTCCTGCACCATCTGGTGCTCGGCGATCGTCTTGCCGTGCGACTCGCGCGACAGAGCCCGCTCGCACATCATGTCGAAGGCGAGGTTGCACTGGGCGATGGTGCGCATGGCGTGGTGGATGCGTCCGCCGCCGAGGCGGCGCTGGGCCAGCACCTTGGCCCCGTCCTCCGGGCCGAGGAGGTGATCGAGGGGCACCCGCACCTCGTTGTAGATGATGTGGTTGTGGTTGCGGGGCTCCGGCATGATCTCCACGCCGGGGGTCTCACGGGGCACCACGAACATGCCGTTGGTGCACATCACGAAGAGGATGTCGGCCACGCGGCCGGCGCTGGTGAACCACTTCTCGCCGTTGATCACCCACTCGTCGCCGTCACGGGTGGCGTGCGTGCGGAACAGGTTCGGGTCGGAGCCGCCCTGGGGCTCGGTCATCGAGTAGGCCGAGAACATCTCCTGGTTGATGAGCGGCTCCAGCCAGCGCTTCTTCTGCTCCTCGGTTCCGTAGGCGGCCAGCATCTCCATGTTCCCGGTGTCGGGGGCCGCCGCGCCGAAGAGCTGCGGGGCGGCGGGGTAGCGGCCGAGGATCTCGTTGAGCAGCCCGAGCTTCAGCTGCCCGAACCCGGGGCCGCCGAGCTCCTCATCGAGGAAGATGGCCCACAGGCCCTGGTCCTTCACCTGCTGCTGCAGGCCCTTCACCAGCTCCCGCACCTTCGGATCCGGCAGGCGCACGGCGTGGGGGAACACGTAGCCCAGCGGCTCCACCTCGTCCTTGCAGAACTGCTCGACCCAGTCGAGCTTCTCCTGGAACTCCGGTTCGGTCGAGAAGTCCCACGCCATGATGTCTCCCTTGTGGTGGTGCCCAGGTGTGCCTCGCTGGGAGCCTCACTACCACAGGCGGGCGGCGCGGCCCCGGCCACCGACCCGGCTCGCGTCCCACCCCGTCGGGATCAGGCGGCCGCCTGCTCGACCTCGGTGTGCTCGGCGATGGCGTCGCGCATGAGCGCCAAGCCCTCGAGGCCGGGGAGGGCGTCGATGCGCCGGTCGATGCGGGCAGCCACCTGCTCGCCCCGATCACCGGCGAAGAGCGTGGTGATCAGGTGGCGGGTCTCCTCCGGCGGCATCACCTGGGCGCCCACCGGCTGCCACAGCCGTCGGAGCATCCGCCGAGTGGTGCGCTGGGCGGCGGCCGGTGCCAGCCGCTCGACGGCCTGGCTGCGGTAGTAGTCGATGTGCCGACCCTCCTGCTTCATGATCCGCCGCACCAGCTCGCTGAGCGTCGGGTGCCCGGCTTCTTGCACCAGCCGGGAGTAGCCGGCCTGGGTCGTCCACTCGTTGATCACGCCGAAGGTCATGTGGACGGCGAGGAAGTGCGGCGTGGCGGCCGAGAAGGCCATCCACAGCAGCGGGCTGGCCGTGATGCGCCAGCCGAGGCGCTGCCGCATGGCCGCCACCCGGTGGTCAGGCCCTTCGCCATGGGCGCTCAGCACCCGGCCCAGGGCCTCCCCGTGCCAGTGCTCCTCGAACGACCACATCGTGAGGAAGGCCGTGATCTCCGGATCGTGGTGGGCGCGGGTGTTGAGCAGGTTGCGGAGGTAGCACGTGGTGTGGTGCTCCACGTCGTGCATGTAGCGCAGGCAGCGCAGGTGCTCGGGCGCCAGCGGCTGGTCGCGGAAGTCGTCGAAGTCGATGCCCTCGAGGTCGAGAGAGCCGGCCAGTCGCATGTAGGTCTGGAGGTCGAAAGCCACATTCCGCTCTTCGATGCGGAACGCTCAGGTGGATGGCGGTCAGGGCGCGTAGGTGGCGCATGCGGGGGGTGCCCCGCTCGGGTCACTCGATGGCGGCCAGCACCTCACCGATGATCCGCGTGGCGTCGTGAGCCGAGATGGGGTCACCCCCTTCTGCCTCGGCGATCTCCCTGGCGAAGTCCTCCACGGATGGTGTGCCCCCGACGAGCACGTGCCGAAGCGCTTCGCCGGTGGCCTCCACGTCGTCGACCTGCTCCAGGGCCGGCGCCACCTCCTGATCTGGCGAGGCGGCCACCTCGTGCACGAGCCGCATGGCCGACTGTCGGCCGTCGGAGGTCGACACCGCGGCCTCGCGGTCAGGGTTCTGCTGGAGGTCCCACTCGGCCAGCGCCTCGTCGTAGCCACCCTCGCCGGGATGCAGCACTCGGGTGCCGGGCTCGGCCTCCTCGGTGACCTCGTCGGCGGGTTCGTCGGCCGGAGCGTCCTCATCGGTCGTGGAGCTGCGTACCGGCGCCACCGGGACCACGAGCGTGCCGTCGTCGTTGCGGATGATGTCCATCCGACCCGCCTACCCAGACGACCCACCCGAGAGCCCCCGGCGCTGCGGACTCACGGTGCCCGCCCTGACGCGCGCTCATCGCAGGGCGCGGCCGTGCGAGGACCCGGTCGGCCGGCTCGGTCCTCAGGGGTGCTGGAGCGAGCGCCACCCCGGCGGCGTTTGCTGCCGGGGTGGCCGCAGCTCAGCCGGTGTACGTGGGCGCCGCCGTGACGGGGGCGGCCTCAGGCTCGGGTGTGGGCTCGGGCTCCGGCTCGGGGGCAGGATCCTCGACGCAGTCGATCGTGACGTCCTCGTCGAGGATCGTCTGGTCGCCTCCGTCTGTGTTCCAGATCACCTGGACGTTGTAGTCGCCGTCGGGCAGGGGGCCGATGAGGAACGGGTCCGTGCCCTCATCGGTGTCGGTGATCTCCTCGCCAAGAGGGGCGAACTCGCCGTCGAGCAGGACGTCGTAGGTCTCCGACGACTCGTCCGCGATGTTCACGGTGATGATGCCGCCGCCGTCGCCGCAGGCGGTCGAGGTGACCTCGGCGGTGGGGAACGGTTCCCCGGCCGAGACGCTGGCGGGGAAGGCGACGACCGACGCCAGCGCCATGGCGCCGACCGCTGCTGCTGCTCGTGCTCCGACCGTTCGTGTGGTTGCGTTCA
>JBPPMN010000228.1:0-24976 GCA_051306055.1 Acidimicrobiales bacterium | reverse complement strand
CGCCCACCCACCTGGACCGGCCGCTGACCCGAGGTTCCTGCGTCGCTCCAGCCGTGAAGACCACGGCTGGACGCCGCAGGATGATCGGGGTGTCAGGCGATCGGTGTGTCGGACGATCGGGGTGTCAGGCGAAGGCTCGCTGCACCGTGCCGAGGGCCTGCTCGGCCTCGCGCACGAAGCGCTCGACCAGCTCGCCGGCCGGCACGACCTCGTCGATGCTGCCCACCCCTTGGCCGGCCGGCCAGAACTCGCGATCCGGATCGACGCCCTCGGTGTGCTCGTCGCCGCCGAGGTGGTTGGCGCCCTCCTGCATGGTCTTCACCACCTGCATCGGGAAGGGCTCGGGCACGCCGCCCTCGGCGTCGAAGGCCTTCGTGTAGCCGTTCTCGATCACCCGGCAGGTCTTGCCCGTGTAGGCCCGGGTGATGGTGGTGCCGTCCTCGTGGGTGCGCACCAGCGCCTCCTTGTAGCCGGGGACCGCACGGGCCTCGGGCGTGGCGATGAAGCGGGTGCCCACCCAGATCCCGTCGGCTCCCAGGGCCAGCGCGGCGGCCAGGCCCCGTCCGTCGACGATGCCGCCGGCGGCCACCACCGGCACCCGCTCGCCGACGGCGTCGACGATCTGGGGCACGAGGGCGAAGGTGGCCACCTTGCCGGTGTGGCCGCCCGCCTCGGTGCCCTGGGCCACGACGATGTCGCAGCCGGCCTCGACCGCGGCGATGGCGTGGCGCACCTTGCCGCACATGCTCACCACGAGCACGTTGCGGCTGTGGCACAGCTCGACCACGTCGCGCGGCACGCCGAGCCCGGCCACGAACACCGACCCGTCGGCATCGATGATGTCGTTCACCTTGGCCACCATGTCGCCCGGCGCGGCGGTGAGGAGGTCGACCCCGAACGGCTTCTGGGTGAGGCGGCGCACCTCGGCCATCTCCTGGCGCATCTCCTCGGCGCCCATCACCGATGCGCCCATGCACCCGAAGCCGCCGGCCTCGCTCACGGCGGCCACGAGCCGGTGGTACGACACGCCCCCCATCCCGGCCAGCATCACCGGGTGCTCCACCTGCAGGACGTCGGTCAGCCGTGTGCGCATGCCCCATGGCTAGGGCCGCCCCGAGCGCTCGGTCAACCCGACGACCCCGACCCGCCACGCCCTCGATCCGCGACGTTCACCGCCGGGCAACAAGGCCGAAACGAAGCCTCTCTAGGGTGATCCCTGTCAGCGCAGGAGCGGTCCCCGACCTCCACCGGTGGTGGTTCCGGCGTTGCGGACATGGCACACGCGGCGGTGTCGCCATGACGGCGTGGACGGCGCACCTCACTCCCCCCGAGGTGCGCCGCCCCGCGTCAGCGGTAGGCGCCCGGACCGGTGAACATGCCCCGTCGCCACCGGCGAGGCGTGACCACCACGGCCCGCGGATAGTCCTCGAAGAGCCAGCGGGCGAAGTTGCGCCTCGTCCAGCCTGAGCAGCCGGCCAGGCGCACCGCCGCCCGCACCCCCTTTCGGTGGCGCAGCGCTCGGGTGAGCAGCACCGACATCTTGTGGTCGGCCACCAGGGCATCGCGCACCAGTCGCTCGTAGGCGGCGGTGGTGCGGCCGGCGTCGAGGCCGCCCGCCGCGATGGCGTCGGCGGCCAGGCAGCCCGTGAGCAGCGCCTGGCCGATGCCCTCTCCGGTCAGCGGATCGGTGGCGGCGGCGGCGTCGCCCACGAAGAGGGTGCGCGACCCGGTGAGCGCGATGTCGTCGACCCGGGCCGGGATGGGCCAGGCGCGATGCGGCGACTCGGGCACTGCGTCGGGGCCGAGCACCGCCTGGATGTGCGGGCGCTGGAGCAGGTCGGGCCACAGCTGCTTCATGTCCTGCACCCGGGCCACCTTGCCGCCCTCTCGCTGGATGCCGAACCCCACGTTGGCCCGGCCGTCGGGCAAGGGGAACGACCAGGCGTAGCCGGGCAGCAGGTCGGGCTCGAACCACACGAACAGCTCGGAGGCCGCCCGGGGGCCGACGTCGGTGAAGTACTGCCGGAAGGCGTGCCACTCGCCGCGGTAGTCGGGCTGGCCGAGGCCGAGGTGCTTGCGCAGCGGTGACCACATGCCATCGGCCGCCACGACGTAGCGGGCGTGCAGGGGGCCCAGCCCCTCGACCTCGAGCACCACGCGGTCCGGCTGCTCCTCGGCGCCGGTGCAGGCGCGGCCCTCGTGCACCTCCACACCGGCGGCCCGCACCACGTCGAGCAGCGCGGCATCCAGCTCGGCCCGGCGGCACACCACGGCGTAGGAGCCGTCGCCCCGAGGCAGCGGGAAGGTGACCTCGTGGCCCGACGACGAGCGCACCACCACGTCGTCGACCGGCTGCCACGACGGTACGGCGGCGGGATCGAGGCCCAGGTGCTCCAGGTGCCGCAGCGCCCCGGCGGTGAGGCCGTCACCGCAGATCTTGTCCCTCGGGAAGCGGGCCTTGTCGACGAGCACGATGCGCCGACCCTGGCGGGCCAGGGAGATGGCGGCTGCCGCTCCCGCCGGTCCACCGCCCACCACGGCGACGTCGGCGACGACGGGCGATGGGTGGCTGCTCAACGGGCGACGGCGAGGATCTCGTCGAACCCCTCGGCCATGCAGGCGTGGAAGGCGTCGGGGTCCTCGACGGCGACAGGGTCGACGTTGATGCCGATGCACACCTGATCGAGCCAGCTGAGGAGGGTGACGTTGGCCGCCGCCCCCGACAGCGGGCCGAAGGGGAACTCGTGGAGGATCTGCGCCCCGGCGGCGTAGAGCGGCACCGGGGCGCCGGGCACGTTGGAGGTGACGAAGTCGACGCCCTTCAGCATCCCGCCGAACACGCCGGTGGTGACGGTGGTGGGCAGGCGGTTGAGCAGGCCGGCCAGCGGTTGGGTGAGGGCCAGGGCCGGTTCGCCGCGCTGGGAGGTGACCAGTGCTGCGATGGCCTCCATCCGCTCGACTGGATCCACGATCCCCACCGGCACCGGGAAGCGGGCCGGCACGAACTGGTTGCCGGCGAGACCCTGGGTGTCGGCGGTGCGCACGTTGATCGGCATCGTCATCCGGAGCTCCTCGACCGAGGCTCCCTGCAGCTCGTGGTAGCGGCGCAGCCCGCCGGCGACCGCGGCGACGAAGGCGTCGTTGAGCTTGCCGCCGGCCGCGCGGGCGGCGGCCCGCATCTCCTCGAGCGGGAGGGTCAGGGTGGAGAAGCGCACGCTGAGGGAGCGGCCGGTCATCACCGGGCTGAGCGGGGCGGTGGCGGGAGCCACGAGGCGGCCCACGGAGCGGGCCGTCGCCACCGCCTGGCGGGCGGTGCCCACGGGATCGCTGGCCACGGCCCGCACCGCACCGTTGGCGGCGCCCGCCGACCGGCCCAGGAGCCCGAGGCGGCGGCGGCCCACGTAGGCGGCACCGTCGACGAGCCTCGCCAGCGGTCCGAGCACGTGGGCCTCGGGGGCCGGCGGTGGGGGATCGCCGGGCGCTGGCTCTCGCTCGAGGTCGAACAGGCTCAGGGCGATCTGGATCGATCCGACGCCGTCGGCGATGGCGTGGTGCAGCTTCTGCACGAGCGCCGCCCGCCCGTCGGCCAGGCCGTCGACCACGTAGAGCTCCCACAGCGGTCGCGCTCGGTCGAAGCCCTGCATCGCCACCCACTCGGCCAGCTCGAGGAGCTGGCGGTCGGTGCCGGTCCCGCCGAGGTGCAGGCTGCGGAGGTGGTAGTGCAGGTCGAACCTCGGATCGACCTCCCACCGGGGCGGTGCCACCGAGTAGGGGTTGCCCACCACCCGCTGCCGCAGGCGCGGGATGAGCCTCGTCGCCCGTTCGACCTTCTCGGGGAAGTGGTCGCCCACCGGTCGGTCGAGCATGGACACGGCGGTGATGGTGGACCGCAGCAGCGGGTCCTTCTCGATGGTCCACATGAGCGCATCGGAGTCGCTCATCCGCGGTTCGTAGTGCAGCTCGTCGGTCACGATCTCAGCATCCCAGGCTCAGGCGGCCCTGGCCCCGACTGGTCGGTCTCAGCAACTCAGGCCGTCGCCCGGTCGGTAGGTGGCCCGGAAGGTGTCGTCTTCGGTGGTGCCGTCCGGGAAGGTGATCCGCCGGGTGGTGGTGACGACGTCGCAGCGGCCCGAGCTGCTCTCGTCGATCCCGATCTGCTCAGCGACGCCGTGGGGGGTGGAGTAGAGGGTGACGGTGATGCTGGTGTCGGTGTAGGAGGTCCAGATCAGGATGCCGTAGGGCGTGTCGTTGGTGAACTGCAGGTCGGGCGCAGGGAACCCCATCGTGGCCTCGCGGCCCCTCGGGTAGCGGTCGAAGTACCGGGAGTGCGGCTGCGACACGTCGATCTGGAGGCCGGCGAAGTAGGCGGCGTTGAACATCGTGGTGGCGAACTGGGAGATGCCCCCGCCGACCTCGTCGACGATCTGGCCGTTGCTGATGGCACCCGCCGGCAGGAAGCCGTTCTCGGTCGTCCGCCGACCCACGTGGTCGTTGATCGAGAAGGACTCGCCGGGCCGGACCACCGCGCCGCGCACCAGGTCGGCGATGCGGTGGATGTTGGCCACCCGGTTGCCCCCGGCGGCGTGGTAGGTGGTGAAGCCGGGTCCGGCGGTGGTGGGGCCACCATCCCGCCAGGCGTTGTTCCCACCCACGGGCTGGGTGATCTGGAGGGCCTCGGCGTCGGCGGCGGTGAAGGGCGCCGTCCCCTCCACCAGCGGCAGCTCGATGGTGCGGTTGCCGGCTTCGAGCTGCTGGAGGATCGTCTCGGCGCTGTCGGGACCGCAGCACACGAGCCCGGGCTGGTCGGCGATGACCACCGGGGTGCCACCGTCGAGCGTGACGCGGGCATCCACCGGTCGGCCCTCGATGTCGCCGAAGCGCGGCCGCAGGCCGAGGTCGACGGCCGTCTGGTCGAAGTGGACGACCACCTCGCCGTCTTCGGTGCTGGCCAGCCGCACCCACTGCCGCAGGGTGTCGGACTCGACCGTGCGGCTGCCGGCGGGGGTCACGATCTCGACGGGCTCGCTCACCAGCGCCTCGGCCGCCGACGCGGCGTCGCGGGCCTCGTCGAGCGACCCGAGCGGCGGGATGGGGGTGCGCTCCACCGCGATCACGATCGCCTCGCTGTCACCCTCCGTGGCCGCCGCCGCGGCGGCCGGGAGCGCTTCGGCCACGAGGTTGGGGTCGAGGCCGCTGCCGTCGGCACCGGGGACCACGCGGAACTCGCCCTCCACCAGCTCGACGGTGGGCTCGACCGGCAGCGTCCGGTCGTCTCCCTCGAGGGCGGTGAGGGCGGTGGCGGCCTGCTCCGAGTTCACCTGGAACTCGAGGTGCGCCTGCTGCTCGCTGAAGAACGACTGCACCCAGGCGAACGGTCGCAGCGGGAACGGCGCCGTCTGGCCCACATCGAGGGCCTCCGACGCCGTCTCGTCGGCGTCGACGACGAGCCCCAGATCGCTGGCCGTGGTGGTGTAGGTCTGGTCGGGCAGCACCAGCTCCACGGGCGTGGCGCCGAAGTCGGTGGCGATCTGAGCGATGCTGGCGTTGAGCCGGTCTTCCGACATGCCGCCGATGTCGACCCCGGCCAGCGTCACGTTGCGAGCCACGCCCCGGGAGCTCGTGTCGATGGCCCAGGCCACCACGATGATGATCAGCAGCACGAGCGGGGCCACGACCAGCGGCACGAGCCACCGGCGGCGCGTGTGGTCGTCGGGCGGCACGACGAGGTGGCTCGCCTGCCGCTCTGCCTCGTCCTCCGCCAGACCTTCCGAGGGGCCCGCCGACGTCTCGCTGAGCGCCTTGTCCATGGGGGTACAACCCTCGCACGTGCGCACCGCCCCGCGGAATTCGCCCCCTGGTTCGGGTTGCGCTAGACGGAGGCTCCGTACGGGGGACCACACACGAACCAGGGGAAGATCAGGCATGAGCAAGCTCTGCGAGGGCCGCGTCGCCATCATCACCGGTGCCGGGCGCGGCATCGGCCGCGAGCACGCGCTGCTGCTCGCCCACCACGGCGCCAAGGTCGTGGTGAACGACCTCGGCGGCTCGATGGACGGGGAGGGTGGCGATGCCGGCCCGGCCCAGCAGGTGGTCGACGAGATCGTCGCCCTGGGCGGCGAGGCGCTGGCCAACACCGACGACATCAGCGACTGGGACGGCGCCGAGCGGCTGATCCGCTCGGCCGTCGACACCTTCGGCGGGCTCGACATCCTGATCAACAACGCCGGCATCCTCCGCGACCGCATGCTCACCAACATGAGCGAGGCGGAGTGGGACGCCGTGATCAAGGTGCACCTCAAGGGCACCTTCGCCCCCAGCCGCCACGCCGCCGCCTACTGGCGTGAGCGCTCGAAGGCGGGCGAGACCAACGACGCCCGCATCATCAACACCTCCTCGCCGTCGGGCATCTACGGCAACGTGGGCCAGACCAACTACGGCGCAGCCAAGGCCGGGATCGCCAGCTTCACGGTCATCGCGGCCAAGGAGCTGGGCCGCTACGGGGTGACCGTCAACGCCATCGCCCCGGCAGCCCTCACCCGCATGACCGAGGGTCTCGGCATGGGCAACGCCCCAGAGGAGATCAAGGAGCAGATGTCGCCGGCGCACATCGCGCCGATCGTCTGCTGGCTGGCCAGCCCCGACTCAGCCCAGGTGACGGGTCGGGTCTTCGACGTCACCGGCCGGGCGCTCTCCGTGAGCGAGGGCTGGCACCGAGGGCCCACCCTCGAGAACCCCACCGACGACGTGGAGGAGCTCGGACCGAAGGTGATGGAGCTGGTCGCGCAGGCCCGCCCCAACGCCAACATGCAGGGCTACGACGAGAAGTAGGAGCGAGCACATGCCGATCAACCCTGATGCCGTCGGGACCAAGTCCGAGCCGGCTCGCCGCAAGTGGAACAGCAAGGACGCCCTCATCTACGCGCTGGGCGTGGGCGCGGGCGCCGCCGACCCGCTGGCCGAGCTCGAGTTCACCACCGAGAACACCGGCGACAAGCCCCAGCGGGTGCTGCCCACCATCGCCGTGGTGCTGGGCCCGATGGGCGGTGGCTTCGGCGCCATCGGCTCGTTCAACCCCGCCATGCTGGTGCACGGCGAGCAGGGCATCACGCTCCACCGGGAGATCCCCGTGGAGGGCGAGCTGGAGGCGGTGAGCGAGATCACCGGCATCTTCGACAAGGGCAAGGGCGCCGTGGTGGTGTCGGAGAGCACGGCCACGCTCGTCGAGACGGGCGAGCCGCTGTTCTCCACCCGGATGTCGGCCTTCATCCGTGGCGAGGGCGGCTGGGGCGGCGACCGTGGGCCTTCGGGCACACCCAACCAGGCGCCCGAGCGCGACCCCGACCACACCGTCACCGTGCAGACCCGCACCGATCAGGCGCTGCTCTACCGGCTCTCCGGCGACCGCAACCCGCTGCACTCCGATCCGGCCTTCGCCGCCATGGGCGGCTTCGACCGGCCGATCCTGCACGGGCTGTGCACCTATGGGTTCACAGGTCGAGCCCTGCTCCACGAGCTCTGTGGCAGCGACCCGGCCCGCTTCAAGGGCATGGACGCGCGGTTCTCCTCGCCGGTGATGCCCGGTGAGGCCCTCACGGTGAAGGCCTGGCTCGACGGCGACGGCAGCGCGGTGTTCCAGACGTGCGGGCAGGACGGCCGGGTCGTGATCGACGCCGGCCGCCTCACCCACAGCTGAGCCCGGCGACGCCCGCTCGGACCCGGTTCCGTGTGGCGTCGAACGGCACCGGAGGCGGTAGGTTCCTGCCCCGGCCGGCCGGCCGGGCGGTCCAGACCGGAGCACGACAAAAGGGAACCCACGTCCCATGCGGCGCAGCAGTGACGCTCCCGACGACATCGACGCCTGGTGGCGCGCCCTCCCGCAGCACAGCGAGATGGTGCGGCAGGTGCGGGCCCACGACTGGGCCCGCACCCCCTTGGGGTCCATCCACACCTGGTCGCATGCCTTGCGCGCCTCGGTGGGGATCTGCCTCGCCTCCCGCTTCCCGATGCTGGTGGTGTGGGGACCCGAGCTGATCAAGATCTACAACGACGCCTATCGCCCGATCCTGGGCTCGGAGAAGCACCCGCGCGCTCTGGGTGCTCCGGCGGCCGAGATCTGGCCGGAGATCTGGCCGGAGATCGGCCCCATGCTCGAGCAGGTGCTGCGCACCGGCGAGGCCACCTGGAACGAGGCGGGCCTGCTGGAGATCGACCGCTTCGGCTACCTCGAGGAGTGCTACTTCACCTGGTCGTACAGCCCCATCTACGACGACGACGGCTCGATCGGCGGCGTGTTCGACACGGCCACGGAGGTGACCGAGCAGGTGCTCAGCACCCGCCGGCTGGCCTGCCTCAGCACGCTGGCCACCGAGCTGTTCGACTGCACCGACGTGGCCGAGGTGTGCCGCAGGGCGATCGCGGTCCTGGCGGCGTGCTCCGACGACATCCCCAGCTCCGACCTCTACCTCGACGCGGGCGGCGAGCTCGTGCTCATCGCCTCCACCCAGCGGCGGGGCTCGACCGTCCGGCCGGATGCGCCCGCCCTCCTCGAGGCGCTGGCTTCGGGGCGCACCCACGTGCAGGGCGGTCTCGCCACCTCGTCCGGGCACAAGGTGGGGGCGGAGGTGTGCGCCCCCCTCGGGACCGGCCCCGCCGACGACCTGCCGGGTGTCGTGGTGTTCCAGACCGCCGCCGGCCGTCCGCTCGACGACGAAGCGCGCCGCTTCCTCGAGCTCGTGGCCGGGAGCATCTCCGCATCGCTGGCCGCCGCCTTCCACCGGACAGCCGAGCTGGGCAAGCACCGCCAGATCAGCGACTCGCTCCAGGGGGCCATGCTCAGCCCGGTCGAGGAGTCACCCACCCTGGCCGTTCGCTACCTGCCCGCGGTCGGCAGCCTCTCGGTGGGCGGTGACTGGTACGACGTGTTCGACCTGCCCGACGGCAATCAGGCGCTGGTGGTGGGCGACTGCGTGGGGCACGGCCTGGCCGCTGCCACCCGGATGGGTCAGCTGCGCAGCGCCAGCCGCGTGCTCCTGCTGGAGGGCCACGGTCCCGGGGTCACGCTCGAGCGGCTCTCTGTGTTCGCCGAGTCGGTCGAGGGCGCGGAGTGCACCACCGTGTGCTGCGCCGTCGTCGACCCCACGACGGGCGACGTCACCTATGCCAGTGCGGGGCACCCACCGCCCCTGTGGTGGACCGCTGGAGCGGGACGCTGGCTCGACGAGGGCCGCAGCGCCCCCTTGGCCGTCGGCCGACCCGAGCGCCCAGAGGCCCACGTGCGCATCGGGCCCCACGACCGGCTGCTCCTCTACACCGACGGCCTGGTCGAGCGTCGCGGCGAGGTGATCGATGTCGGCCTCGAGCGGCTGCTGGCCCGCCTGGCCGACATCGGCGACGCCGCCACCGCCGCCGTGGTGGCCGACGTGCTGCTCACCGAGGTGCCGATGGCCGATGCGCGCGACGACGTCGCTCTGCTCGTGTACGGGCTGCCCGGCGCTCAGGACCACGGGGGCTGAGCTCGCGGGGACTGCGGGTGGGCCATCACCCTCGCGCCGCACGCGCCGCCGGGGCTGCCTACGGTGGGTGCGACGAGCGAGCCTCCAGGAGCCCACCATGCCGAGCCTGCCCCTCCGCCTTCGCCGCCTCGCCCTGCCGCTGGTGGTGCTGCTCGCGGTGGGCGGGCTGGCGGCCTGCCGGGAGGCGCCGGCCACCCTCACCGTCACCCCAGTGGTCAGCGGGCTCGAGCGACCGTGGGACCTCGCCTTCACCCCAGGGGGAGGCATCCTGTTCACCGAGCGAACCGGCAACATCCGCTTCCTGCCCGCCGGTGCCAGCAGCGTGCGCACGCTCCACCGGCCCACCGACGTCGTGGTGGTGGGCGAGGGCGGGATGATGGGGGTCGCCGTCGACCCGGGCTTCGTGACCAACCGGCGGATCTACGCCTGCTTCCTGTCGGAGCGGAGCGGCAGCCTCGATGTCCGGGTGGCCCGCTTCGAGATCAACCAGGCCGTCACCGCCCTGGTGAACCGGGTCGACATCGTCACCGGCATCCCCGCCGCCTCCAGCGGCCGGCACTCGGGCTGTCGGCCCCGGTTCGGCCCCGACGGCCGCCTCTGGATCGGCACCGGCGATGCGGCGCGCCCCACGGTCCCCCAGGACCCGGCCTCGCTCGGCGGCAAGGTCCTGCGGGTCGACAGCGCAGGCCGCGGGGTGCCCGGCAACGCTGCGCCGCCGTTCGACCCGCGCATCTACACCTACGGCCACCGCAACGTGCAGGGGATCGCCTTCAGCCCGGGTGGCAAGGCGTACGCGATCGAGCACGGGACCTACCGCGACGACGAGGTCAACCGCCTGCTCGCGGGGGCCAACTACGGCTGGGACCCACGGCCTCTCGGCGGTGGGAGCACCTACGACGAGTCACGGCCGATGACCGACACCGTCCGGTATCCGGGCGCCCGCGCGGCCGTGTGGCGATCGGGCTCCACCACCATCGCGCCGTCGGGGGGCACCTTCCTGTCCGGTGCGCAGTGGGCGGGCTGGGACCGGTCGCTCGCCATGGCGGTGCTCAAGGGTCAGCAGCTCCGGGTGCTGGGCTTCGACAACACGGGCAACGCCGTGGCCGAGGAGTGGACTGCGCTGACGAACCTCGGGCGCCTGCGGGTGGCCGTGCAGGGCCCCAACGGCGACCTGTACGTGATCACCGACGCCGACCCGGGCCGGATCCTGAGGGTGCGGCCCGGCTGAGCCGTCGCGAGAGCTCAGAACAGCGAGGTCTGCGCCCGCTCGATCCCGCGGAGGGTGTCGTAGTCGACCTCCACGCAGGCGATGCCCCGCTCGGCGGCCAGCGCCTTGGCCTGCGGCTTGATCACCTGGGCCACGAACATCCCGCGCACCGGGCGCAGGGCGGGATCTCGCTCCATGAACTCGAGGTAGCGGGCCAGCTGCTCCACCCCGTCGATCTCACCGCGGCGCTTGATCTCCACCGCCACGGCGCGCCCCTCGGCGTCGCGGCACA
Organism: Acidimicrobiales bacterium; assembly: GCA_051306055.1. GTDB lineage: Bacteria > Actinomycetota > Acidimicrobiia > Acidimicrobiales > VFJN01 > VFJN01. The sequence continues at coordinate 13,965 of JBPPMN010000228.1, read as the reverse complement.
GCAGGTCGACGGGGCCGATCCCGGTGCGGTGCTCGCGGCGCACCAGCACCATGCCCTCCTCGAGCGTGTGGCAGGCCGCCGCCAGCAGCTCCTGGAGGTGGGCCTCCACCCCGTCCTTCTGGAGCCCGGGATCGAGGCCGAGGTCGTGGGCGCTGTCGGAGAGGACCTCGTCGATGGTGATGACCAGGCGCTCGCCCTTCGGGTTGGTGACCGTCCACTCGGTGCCGCCGGTGACCAGGCGGTTGGGGGCGTTCATCCAGTTGAGGGGCTTGTAGGCACCGCCGTCGGCGTGGATGGCCACGCAGCCGTCGGCCTTCACCATGATGAGCCGGACGGCCATCGGGAGGTGGGCCGAGAGGCGGCCCTCGTAGTCGACGGCGCAGCGGGCCACGACGAGCCTCACGGCTTGCGGCCCCGCTTCGAGAGCCGGTCGCGGATGACCTCGCGGCGCTGCTGAAGGTCGCGGTAGCTCACGCCCTCCACCGTCTCGTCGAGGCCGAAGCTGGCCTTCACGCCGGTGAGGTCGAGCTCGTAGGCACCGGCGTCGAGCCCGAGCTCGGCGGCGATCCGCTCGCCGTGGGCGGTGGCGAAGTGCATCGACACCTCGCCGATCTGCCCGATGATGTCGAGGTCGGGGGCGAGGGTGGCCACCGCCCCGTCGAGGAACACCATGTTCTTGATGAACAGCATCAGCTCCTTGGGGAGCCGGGCGCCGATGCCGAGCAGCCCCTTGATCACCTGCTGGATCTCCTGCACCAGCTCATCAGCGGTGAGCGTGGTGGGGTCGACGACCGGCCGGTCGAGGCCGAGGTCGACGATGACGGCCTGGATGTCGGTGTCGGGGGGAAGGGCGCCGAGATCGCGCAGCGCCTCGAGCTGGCCGGTGAGGTCGTTGGCCGTGGCCGACATCAGCAGGCGGAGGAACGCGAGCCGCCGCGGCTCCGACAGTCGCCCCACGATCCCGAAGTCGAGCAGGGCGGTGCGGCCGTCGGCCATCACGAAGAGGTTCCCGCCGTGGAGGTCGCCGTGGAAGATGCCGTGGATCATGGCGCCCTCCATGAACCCGATCATCCCGGTGCGCACCACCTTCTCGGTGTCGACCCCCGCGCCCTTCATGCCGGCAACGTCGTCGAACTTGAAGCCCTCGAGGCGCTCCATCACCAGGACCCGCTGGGTGACCAGCGACGGGTGGGGGCGGGGGATCACGTAGTCGCGCTGGCCGAGCTCGGCGAACGAGCGGGCCACGTCGAGCATGTTCTGGGCCTCGATGCGGAAGTCGAGCTCCTCCGTGATCGTCTCGGCGAACAGCTCCACCAGCGCCGGAGGGTTGGCCAGCGCAGAGATCGGGATGCGGCCCACGAGGAACGGCGCCAGCCACGCCATCACCCGAAGGTCCTTGTGCACCAGCTGGCCCACCGACGGCCGCTGCACCTTGACCACCACGTCTTCACCGGTGTGGAGGGTGGCTCGGTGCACCTGGGCGATCGACGCTGCCGCCAGGGGCTCGGGGTGGAAGCGCAGGAACACCTCTTCGAGCGGGCGGCCGAGGTCGCCCTCCACCACGGCGCGCACCACGCTGAAGGGCTCGGGCGGCACCTGGTCGCGGCACTTCTTGAACTCCGAGACCAGCTCCTCGGGGAAGAGGCCCTCGCCGGAGGAGATGATCTGGCCCAGCTTGATGTAGGTGGGGCCGAGCCGTTCGGCGGCGAGGCGGAGCCGACGGGAGATGTCGGCCCGCGAGGTGGCGCCCCCGGCGCGACGAGCCTTGACCGCCCACAGGCCGAGCGCTCCACCCAGCACGGCGCTGGTGCGCAGCACGCGCACTCCCGGCGGCACACGGCCCGGGCGGGTGAGGCGGGGCAGGTCGGCGGCGATCCGGGCTCGGAGGCCGGGTACGGCTGACCGCCACGGCATGGCGTCGGGATCGACGGCCCACGGAGGATGGTCGCTGAAGCTGCCCATCTCGAGGTCGGTGACGGTCATCGTCCGGCGAGTCTCGCGCGCTGGTGCGTCGCTTCACGAGCGGGCTACAGGCCGACGGGCGAGCGGCCGATGCACCGATGTGGACCAGGAAGCGTCGGTCGGCGGAACGGCGTGGCGAGGTGTGCCGGCGGCTCTGGCGGCCGGCACCCTCGCCTACCTGGCGTTCCTCGTGCTGCGGCCCGGATCGCCGGCGACGATCACGGCGGCCAACGACGTGGGCCAGGCGCTCGTGCCGCTCGGCCTCACGGTGCCGTTCGCGTGGCGGGCGGCCCGCCGATCCACCGGCCGGCTGCGGATCTCGTGGTATCTGCTCGGCGGGGCGGCTCTGTCGTGGGGCCTCGGTCAGGTGGCGTGGACCTGGTACGAGGTCGTGCTGGGCCAGGAGGTGCCCTACCCAGGGCTGGCCGACGTCGGCTTCCTGCTCTGCGTGCCACTGCTCCTCGCCGGCGTCCTCGCCTTCCCCTCGAGCTCGCTGCGACGGATGGGCCGCACCCGGGCCGTGGTCGATGGCCTGATCACCGCGAGTGCCATCCTCTTCGCCAGCTACGGCACGTTCCTGGGTGAGGTCTACGAGGCTCGCGAGGGCCGCCTGCTGGAGCGGGTCCTGGCCGTCACCTACCCCGTCGCCGACCTGGTGATCGTGGCCGTGGTGCTCGCCGTCGTCGCCCGGCGCAGCCATCGCCTGATGGGGCCCCTCCCCGTGCTGGCCGCCGGCGCCGTCTCCCTCGCCGTGGCCGACAGCGCCTTCGCCTACATGACCGCCAAGGGCACCTATGGCGACGACCCTGTGACCGACCTCTTCTGGCCGCTGGGCTTCCTGCTGATCGCCTACGCCGCCTGGCTCCCGCAGCCGGCGCCAGCGCGCCCGGAGCGGCGGCGAGGGAGCTCCCTGGTGGGCATGATGCTGCCCTACGTCCCGGTGCTCCCGGCCGTGGTCGTCTACGTCACCCGGTCGGTGTCCGGTGCGGGGGTGGGGCCGTTTCTGGGCATCAACGGCGGCGTGCTGGTGGTGCTCTTCGTCGTCCGCCAGGTGGTGACGCTCCTCGAGAACCGAGAGCTCACCACCGACCTCGAGCGCACCGTGGACGAGCTGCGCGAGCGCGAGGGACAGCTCGAGTTCCAGGCCTTCCACGACCCGCTCACGGGGCTGGCCAACCGGGCGCTCTTCCGCGACCGGCTCGAGCACGCCGTGGAGCAGCGGCGGTCATCGCCCGTATCGGTGCTGTTCGTGGACCTCGACGACTTCAAGACGGTGAACGACAGCCTCGGCCACGACGCCGGTGATCGTCTGCTCCTCGCGGTGACCGAGCGCCTGCGGGCGTGCGTGCGCGCCGGCGACACCGTGGCTCGGCTCGGAGGCGACGAGTTCGCCATCCTCCTCGAGGGCCCGACGGCCGGTGAGGACGGTCCGCAGCTGGCCCAGCGGGTGCTGTCCGCCCTCGACGTGCCCTTCTCGATCGCCGGCCGAGACCTCCGGGTCAGCGCCAGCCTGGGGTTGGCCGGGGGACAGCTCGCCTCGGCCGAGGGGCTGCTGCAGGACGCCGACCTCGCCATGTACGCCGCCAAGGCCAACGGCAAGTCCCGGATGGAGGTCTTCCACCACCGGATGCGCACCAGCGCCGTCGACCGGCTCGAGCTGGTGGCCGACGTCCAGCGCGCCGTCGAGGCGGGAGAGCTGGTGGTGCACTACCAGCCGGTGGTCGACCTCGCCACGCTCGAGGTGCACGGGCACGAGGCCCTCGTGCGCTGGCAGCACCCGCGGCGCGGGCTGCTGGCGCCCGATGCCTTCATCGCCCTCGCCGAAGAGACCGGTGCCATCGTGCCGATGGGCTGGTGGGTGCTCGAGGAGGCCTGCCGCAACGCCGCCAGCTGGCCGACGGCCCCGAACGGGAGCCCGCGCACGGTGGGGGTCAACCTGGCGGCTCGACAGGTGCTCGACCCGGCTGCGGTCACGGTGGTGGCCGGGGTCCTGGAGCGGACCGGCATCGATCCGGCCCGGGTGGTGCTGGAGATCACCGAGTCGGTGCTGCTCGACGCCGAGGAGATCGGGCACCGGCTGCACCAGCTGCGCGCCCTCGGGGTGCGCCTCGCCATCGACGACTTCGGCACCGGCTACTCGTCGCTCAGCTACCTCACTCGGCTGCCGGTCGACATCGTGAAGATCGACCGGTCCTTCATCGAGCGCCTCGGGGGGCCGCCGAGCGACGAGGTGCTGGTGCGAGCGGTCGTGCAGCTGGCCCGCAGCCTCGGCCTGCGCTCGGTGGCCGAGGGGGTGGAGACGATCGCCCAGCTGGACCGCTTGCGGGAGTTCGGCTGCGACAACGCCCAGGGGTTCCTGCTGGGTCGGCCGGAGGCGACCCCGCAGCACGACCGCGGCGGCCTTCGACCCCTGACGCGGTCGAGCGCGGCGGCGGGCTCAGCCGTGCAGAGCGCGTAGGACGGGGGCGGCCAGCTCCGGGCGGCAGATGAGGAGGTCGGGGAGCCACGGATCGGGGCGGTTGTAGCGCAGCGGGCTGCCGTCGAGCCGGCTCACGTGGAGGCCCGCCGCCTCGGCCACCGCGGCGGGCGCCGCGTTGTCCCACTCGTACTGGCCGCCGCTGTGGGCATAGACGTCGGCCTCGCCCAGCACCACCGCCATGGCCTTGGCGCCGGCGGAGCCCAGCGGCACCAGGCGCCCCCCGAGGGCCTCCTGGATGCGGCGGGCCTGGGTGGGCGGCCTGGAGCGCGACACCAGGATCCGCGGGCCCTCGTCGACGGCCGCCGGGAAGGGGGGTGGGTCGGCGGTGCCGAGGGTGATCTCCCGTGCCGGGAGGGCGACGGCACCGGCCACCGCCACGCCGTCGATGGCCAACGCGACGTGGACGGCCCAGTCGACGCGGCCCGGCTCGCCGAACTCTCGAGTGCCGTCGACCGGGTCGACGATCCACACCCGCTCCGAGTCGAGGCGGCGCAGGTCGTCCCAGCCCTCCTCCGAGAGCACGGCGTCGCCCGGGGCCTCTCGGTGGAGCAGGTCGACCAGGTGGAGGTGGGCCCGACGGTCGCCCTCGTCGCCCACCAGCGGGCCGGGGAGCCCCGCCGCCACCATGTCGGCCCGCAGCTCCACCAGCAGCCGGCCCGCTTCGGTGGCGGCCCGGGCGGCCAGGGCGTGGTCGGCGGCGGTGGGGGCGGAGGGCACGAAGATTGCTTACCAGTTTGGTCGGGATTTACCCTGATCCCTTCCATGGCCGCCACCTACCAGCTGTCGCACCTGCGCGCCCTCGAAGCCGAGGCCATCCACATCATCCGTGAGGTGGCGGCGGAGTTCGAGCGCCCGGGTCTGCTCTTCTCCGGTGGCAAGGATTCGATCGTGATGCTGCACCTGGCGGTCAAGGCGTTCACGCCGGCGCGGGTGCCCTTCCCGGTGATGCACGTCGACACCGGACACAACTTCGCCGAGGTGCTGGCCTTCCGCGACTCGATGGTCGAGCGGGTGGGCGCCCGCCTGGTGGTGGCCAGCGTGCAGGACGACATCGACGCCGGCCGCCTGGTGGAGGACCACGGTCCCCGGGCCAGCCGCAACCGCCTGCAGACGGTCACGCTGCTGCGGGGCATCGAGGAGCACAGGTTCGATGCGGTGTTCGGTGGGGCTCGGCGAGACGAGGAGAAGGCGCGGGCCAAGGAGCGGGTGTTCAGCTTCCGCGACGACTTCGGCCAGTGGGACCCGAAGAACCAGCGGCCCGAGCTGTGGAGCCTCTACAACGGCCGCCATCGCCAGGGCGAGCACATCCGCGTGTTCCCGCTCTCGAACTGGACCGAGCTCGACATCTGGCAGTACATCGCCGCCGAGGCCATCGAGCTGCCCTCGATCTACTTCGCCCACCAGCGGCGGGTGTTCCAGCGCGACGGCATGTGGATGGACGACTCCGATCTGATCCCCCGGCTGCCGGGCGAGGAGGTGGAGGAGCGCACCGTGCGCTTCCGCACCGTCGGCGACATCACCTGCACCGGTGCCGTCGAATCGCCCGCCGCCGACCTCGAAGCGGTCATCGCCGAGGTGGCGGCCACCCGCCTCACCGAGCGCGGCGCCACCCGTGCCGACGACCGCATCAGCGAGGCTGGCATGGAAGACCGCAAGCGCGAGGGGTACTTCTGATGGCCGAGATGCTGCGCCTGGCCACCGCCGGCTCCGTCGACGACGGCAAGTCCACCCTCATCGGCCGGCTGCTCTACGACTCGAAGGCCATCTTCGAGGACCAGCTCGAGGCCGTGGAGCGCACCAGCCGCGAGCGAGGCGACGAGTACACCAACCTGGCGCTGCTCACCGATGGCCTGCGGGCGGAGCGGGAGCAGGGCATCACCATCGACGTCGCCTACCGCTACTTCGCCACGCCGAAGCGGAAGTTCATCATCGCCGACACCCCCGGCCACACCCAGTACACGCGCAACATGGTCACCGGGGCGTCCACCGCCGACCTGGCGCTGATCCTGGTCGACGCCCGCAAGGGGATCCTGGAGCAGTCGCGCCGCCACGCCTTCCTCTCGTCGCTGCTCGGCATCCCGCACCTCGTGCTCTGCATCAACAAGATGGACCTCGTCGACTGGTCGGAGGAGCGCTTCGAGGAGATCAAGGCCGAGTTCCGGGCCTTCGCCATGAAGCTCGACGTCCACGACCTCACCTTCATCCCCGTCTCCGCTCTGCACGGCGACAACGTGGTCGACCGCTCGATGCACATGCCCTGGTACGAGGGGAGCTCGCTGCTGCACCACCTCGAGGAGGTGCACATCGCGTCGGACCGCAACCTCATCGACGCCCGCTTCCCCGTGCAGTACGTCATCCGCCCGCAGAACCAGAGCGATCACGCCACCCACGACTACCGCGGCTACGCCGGGCAGGTGGCGGGCGGGGTGTTCAAGCCGGGCGACGAGGTGGTGGTGCTGCCGTCGGGCTTCACCTCCACCATCGCCGCCATCGACACCCCTGAGGGGCCCGTCCAGGAGGCGTTCTCGCCCATGTCGGTCACCCTGCGGCTGGCCGATGAGATCGACGTGTCGCGCGGCGACATGATCGCCCGTCGCCGCAACCAGCCCCACGTGGGCCAGGACCTCGAGGCCATGGTGTGCTGGATGTCGGAGAGCGCCTGGCTGCGCCAGGGCGCCAAGCTGGCCATCAAGCACACCACCCGCTGGGCTCGGGCGCTGGTGAAGGACCTGCAGTACCAGCTCGACATCAACACGCTCCACCGCTACGAGGACGCCGTGGGCCTTTCGCTCAACGAGATCGGCCGGGTCACGCTGCGCACCACGCAACCGCTCTTCTACGACGAGTACCGCCGCAACCGCACCACCGGCAGCTTCATCCTCGTCGACGAGACCACCCACACCACGGTGGGCGCCGGCATGCTCCTGCCGCCCGCCGAGTAGCCGGCAGCCCGCGGTGGCCGACCACATCACCTGGCACCCCGGGCACGTGGCCCGCGCTGACCGGCCGTCGCTGGGGGCCACCGTGTGGCTCACCGGCCTGTCCGGCTCGGGCAAGTCCACCGTCGCCGCCGCCGGTGAGGCGGCGCTGGTGGGGTGGGCCCGACCGGCCTACGTGCTCGACGGCGACAACCTCCGCCTCGGCCTCAACGGCGACCTCGGCTTCTCGGCCGACGACCGGGCCGAGAACGTTCGCCGCGTCGGCCACGTGGCCCGCCTCATGGCCGACGCCGGCATCGTGGTGCTGGTGCCCCTGGTGAGCCCCTACCGGGCCGATCGCGACCGGGTGCGCGCTCTCCACGACGAGTCAGGCCTGCCCTTCCTCGAGGTGTTCGTCGACACCCCCATCGAGCTGTGCGAGCAGCGCGACCCCAAGGGCCTCTACGCCAAGGCCCGGGCCGGCGAGATCACCGGCTTCACCGGCATCGACGACCCCTACGAGGCCCCCGAGACCCCCGAGCTCGTGCTGCGCCCCGAAGACGGCGACGCCGAGGCCATGGCCCGAAAGGTCCTCGCCCTCATCACCTGAGCTGACCGGGCGGCCCGACTCCGTTTGCGTCCGATGCACAGCGTCCAAGCGACAATCGCTCTGCTCGGCACGATCAGCGGTTCGCCACCGGGCCTGTGGATCACGTGGTGGGCGACGGTGAGGGCCGGTTGAGGAACCGGTCGAGCTGGTCGGCGTCGAGGTCGGTGTGGCTCGTCACCACAGCGTGGCCTGCACCTCCGACCGCCACCTCTTGATGGCTGTCGCCCACGTCGCCGATGGTGTCGACGGCGTACATCAGCCGGCGCTGACGCTGGTCGGCGAAGTTGGCCCACATGAGCGACGTGCCGGCCGCCCCGTGGAGGAGGAGGTCGGGAGAGCATGATCATGTTCGTCGCGCTCCACACAGCCGCACTCGTGGACCCGAGCCTCGCTCGAGCAGAGACCCGGGAAGTCCCCGACGCCCTCCACCGCGCCGTCCGCACCCGACCTCGACCAGGCAGACCTCCGCCAGGGCGTCGACGCAGACCTCTAGGCAACCATCCTCGTGAGCGCCGTGCCGAGCCTGGCCCAATCCGTGCTCGACCACATGATTCCACCCGGGCGCGCCTTTGAGATCCTCGACTACGCCCTCGACCGAGCGCTCACCTGATACAGCCTCAGCCCGATCCAGTGAACTGGACACGTGAACTACGGACCCGAGCAGACAGGCGTAGTGCCTCGGTGTGGGTAACGTTCGAGAGTGCTGAGGTGGGAGCGCCGGTGGTCCGATGCAATGATTGGTGCTGGCGTCGCAGCGGTGGCAGTCGCCGGCGTGGCGGTTGCGCCTGGCGATGAGTTCCGTCGGCCGGACGCCCTTGCGGTCTTCTTGGCGGTCGCCCAGGGCGCACCCCTCGCGCTGCGTCGCCAGAGGTCAATGCCGGTGCTGGCGATCGTATGGGTGTCGACCACCGTGTTCTTCGGGCTGCGCTACCCGCCGGTGAGCACCGCGCTCGTGGGCATGGTCGTGGCCAGCTATGCGGTGGCCGCTTACGGCAGTTGGCGTTCTGGGCGCTACCGACTGGTGGCGACGGTGGTCGCGTCTGCCGCGCTGGTGGCTGTCGCAGTGCGTGTCACGTATTCGGTGGCCGAGGGCCTTGTGGTCGTCTTGGTGCTCGTGACGGCCTGGGTGGCCGGGGACCGGGCCCGAACGCGGCGCCAGTTCCTTGCGACGCTCCAAGAGCGCTCCGAGTTGCTGGAACGCGAACGGGTGAGCGAGCTGCGGTCGGCTGCCGCGGCCGAGCGGACGCAGATCGCCCGTGAGCTCCACGATGTGATCGCGCACGGGGTGAGCGTGATCGTTCTCCACGCCCGAGGAGCGAACGAGGTCTTCGACACCGATCCGGCCGCAGCTCGTCGATCTCTCGCGCTCATCGAGGCCACCGGGCGGGATGCTCTCCAGGAGCTGCGCACAGTGCTGGGTGCCTTGCGTTCCGACGTCGGGGATGGCGGCCTGCAGCCGTTGCAGCGTCTGAGCCAGCTCGACGAGCTCGTGGAGCGGACGGTCGACGCCGGCCTCAGGGTGCACGTGACGGTCGAAGGCCAGGCGCAGCCGCTGGCGACCTCCGTGGATCTGGCTGCCTACCGGATCATTCAGGAGTCGCTCGCGAACACGATGAAGCATTCCGATGCCGCGACGGCATCCGTCACGCTCCGCTACGACCACGACCGACTCACCGTGCACATAATCGACGAGGGTGACAGCCACACCGATCCAGTGTCAGGTGGTGGCCTTGGCCTGGTCGGCATGGAGGAGCGAGTTGCCATGCTCGACGGTCACCTTCACGCCGGACCGCGACCCACAGGAGGCTTCGAGGTGCTCGCCACCCTCCCCTTCGGAGACACGCGGTGATCCGCATCCTGCTTGCAGATGACCAGGCCATGGTCCGGACAGGCTTGCGGATGATCATCGACGCGCAGCCGGATCTATCCGTGGTCGGCGAGGCCGCCGACGGCCGAGACGCCGTCGAGCAGACACGCCGACTCGCTCCCGACGTGGTGCTCATGGACATCCGCATGCCGACGCTCGACGGAATCGCAGCCACCCGACGGCTGGTCGACGCCAGCGAGACACCGGCGGTCCGAGTCATCGTCCTCACCACCTTCGATCTCGACGAGCACGTGGTCGATGCCCTGCACGCCGGTGCCTCCGGCTTCTTGCTCAAAGACGCGCCGGCCGACGTTCTGCTCGACGGGATCCGGGCTGTCGCCCGCGGCGATGCCCTGTTGGATCCGGCCGTCACTCGTCGCATGATCGACCGCTTCGTCACTGCCCTCCCTCGAGCGGACCAGGCGGTCGAATCGGCGCTCGCCACGCTGACCGCACGCGAACGCGAGGTGCTGACCCTGGTTGCCCGCGGGTTGTCAAACGACGAGATCGCCGAACACCTGCACCTCGCCGACAGCACCATCAAGACCCACGTCTCCAGCGTTCTGGCCAAGCTCCACCTCCGCGACCGTGTCCAGGCGGTGGTCCTCGCCTACGAGGCCGGACTCGTCCGTCCCGGTTCCGCCTGACGGCCCAGCCCTCTCCGCCCCGAGGAGGAGACGAAGGGTCCTCGAGGGGGATCTCGATTGCCGCGGCGACCCGTACGTTCCTCTCGACCGACGAATCCGGAGGAGCGCACGATGGGCGGGACCGCAATCACCGTTCGAGGACTGACGAAGCGGTACGGCGCCACCGTGGCTGTCGACGACCTGAGCTTCGAGGCGCGCCCGGGAACGGTCACCGCGTTCCTCGGACCCAACGGGGCGGGCAAGACCACGGCGATACGCGTCTTGCTCGGCCTCGCGGCCGCGGATGCCGGCGAGGCACTGGTGCTCGGGTCGCCCTACCGCACACTCGATCACGCCGCCCGGCGTATCGGCACGCTCATCGACGGCGCCGGCTTCCACCCGGCGCGCACCGCCCGCAACCACCTGCGGATCCTCGCCTCGCTCAACGGCATCCCCGACCAGCGGACCCATGAGGTCCTCGACATCGTCGACCTGACAGACGCTGCCGATCGCAAGGTCGGCGCCTTCTCCCTCGGAATGCGCCGACGCCTCGGCCTGGCATCCGCCCTCTTGGGTGACCCGGAGCTGTTGATCCTCGACGAGCCCGCCAACGGCCTCGACCCGGCAGGCATCCGCTGGCTGCGGGAGACGCTCCAGTCGTTCGCGGCAACCGGCGGGTCGGTGTTCGTGTCGAGCCACCAACTCTCCGAGATCGCACACACCGCCCAAGAGGTCGTCGTCATCGACGACGGGCGACTCATCGCCCAGACGTCGATCGACGCGCTCACCGCCGGCCGCACCGTCCTCGTGCGCGTCTCTGACCCCGACCGGTTGCGGCGAGCGATCTCCGACCACGACGTCCACATCCAGCCGACCGGCGAGGACGGACTCACGCTCTCGGGCATCACCCCAGAGGCTGTCGGTGCAGCAGCCGCACACGAAGGATTGATCCTCTTCGAACTCACCACACGAGGGCAGAGCCTCGAGGATGTCTTCATGAGCCTGACAAACGGAGGTACCACCCATGTTGCGACCTGAGCTCCAAAAGCTGGTCACCACCCGGACCGCAGCCTCACTCGTCATCGGCGCAACCGCCGTCGTCGCGCTCAGTGCGTTCTCCACCTCCGTGAGCGTCGACGCTGCCGCTCTCGAGAAGCCAATGCACGCACAGGAGATGTACCTGCTGTCATCGATCAACGTCGGGCTCTTCGCCATGATTCTGGGCATCCGTTCGTTCACCGACGAGTTCCGCCACACCACCATGGCCTGGACGGTCCTGTCCGTCCGCGACCGGTGGCGGATCGTGGCCGCGAAGACTGCGGTGTCCGCCCTCGTCGCAGCCGGGATCGCGCTGCTGGCTCTCGTGGTCATGATCGCGATCACCGCAGCAGTCGCCAACAGCAAGGACGCCTCACTCGGACTGAACACCGGCGATGTGGCCGCCAGCGCCGGACTGCTCGTCGCTGCTGCGGCATGGGCAGCCATCGGTACCGCGATCGGCGCTCTCGTTCGCCATCAGGTCGCCGCGATCGTCGGCGCGGTGATCTGGGTCTTCGCGGTCGAGAACCTTGCCGCCGGATTTCTCGGGGAGGCCGGCAAGCTCCTCCCGGGCCAGGCCGCGCATTCCGTCGCCGACGCAGCAGCAGCCTCCAACCTGCTCCCCACCACGGTGGGAGCCGTCGTCCTACTGGCCTACGCAACGATCCTGGCTGTCATCGCGGCGATCGATCTCACACGACGCGAGCTGGTCCTCGCTGGCTGAGCTCCGTGGCGAGCTTCGCGCCACATCCCCGCCTACTGCGCCTATGCGACTCCGGTGGTGTGCCCTTGGTCGTCGACGTCGTAGCGACCCTTCGAGAGGTCGATCAAGACGAGGGGGTTGCCAAAGGGGTCCTCCACGACGGCTACTCGACCGACTGGGATGTCGATGGGTGGCGCAAGGAGCCGTCCACCAAGGGATGCGATGCGAGCTGCCGCTTCGTCGGCTGAGTCGACCAGCCAGTTGGGCTCATACCCATGCTGGGTGGTGAGGACGATCTCGGTATCGCTCTCCGGTAGGGCGACGGCCGCTTGCCCGATCGCATCGTTGCGCCACCGAAGTTGGTGGCCGAGAACTTCGACGTAGAAGTGGAGACCGGCGTCGAGATCGGGGACGTTGAACGAAATGGCGTCAACCTTGCGGAGCAGCGGATCAGGCATGGAGTCAAGCGTGGTCGATCTCCCGGCGGCCGTGCTGGAGAAGTGCCGTTCGTCGTGATCACGGCCGCCGATCCCCCAGCCCTGACGTGGCGGTGAGCTTGCCTGGCGCAGCACGAGGAGCGTTCAGCGGCCTGCCACCTCGGGCCGGGTCGACGCGACGGCAGGTTCCGTTTTGCTCTTGACGCCGACACTTATCAAGCTAGTGTCATTAGCACCATGATCTGGGCCATCGACCACACCGCCGCCACCCCGCTGCGCGACCAGATCGCCGCCTGCGTACGGCGCAGCCTCGCCAGCGGCGACCTCCAGGTCGGTGCCCACCTGCCTCCGGCGGCCGAGCTGGCGGCTTCGCTGTCGGTCGACCGCAACACCGTCCTGGCCGCCTACCGGCAGCTCCGTGACCGCGGAGTCCTCGAGTTCCGTCGAGGCCGGGGCGTGCGCGTCGCGTCCGGCGCCGGGTGGGACCCGGCGGTCGTGGAGGCGGCCACCGCTCTGATCGACCTCGCCCGTACCCACAGTCTCGGACGAGGCGACCTCGTCCAGCTCATCGAGGAGCTCTCATGAACCACGACAGCACCGGCACGCTCTACTCCGGGCGTGCGACGAACTGGGTCGCCCTCGGGCTCACGACAGCCCTCGCCCTCCCCCTGCTGCTGATGGCGGGACCGTGGTCGCGGGATTCCTGGACGGCGCCGTCCTTCGTGATCCCTCTCGTGATCGCCGCTGCGGCCGTCGTGGGGAACCTCATGACCCTCTCGAGCCTCCGAACCCTCGTGGGAGCCAACGGCGTCTCCATCCACTTCGGCGTGTTCGGATGGCCCCGCTACCGCTACCCGCTCGACCGGATCCGGAGCATCGAGGCCGTGGAAGTCCCGCGCTCGTGGTGGGCGTGGGGGATCAGCTGGTCACCGCGGCGAGGGCTCATGCTCACGATCCGCAACGGCCCGGCCCTGCGGCTCACGTTGACCAACGACCGCAAGGTCACCATCAGCACTCCTCACCCCGACGATGCGGTCCGGGTGGTCGCCGCCGCCCCCCGCTGAACGACCACCGCCGGGCGACGTGAGCCGACCGTCGCCGGCGATCCGTCAGCGGGCGAGGGGCTTGTACTTGATGCGGTGGGGCTGGTCGGCCTCGGCGCCGAGCTCCTTGTGGCGCCACTCCTCGTACTCCGAGAAGTTGCCCTCGAACCAGCGCACCTGGCTGTTGCCCTCGAAGGCGAGGATGTGGGTGGCGATGCGGTCGAGGAACCACCGGTCGTGGGAGATCACCACCGCGCAGCCGGCGAAGGCCTCGAGGGCGTC
>JBPPMN010000226.1:0-2545 GCA_051306055.1 Acidimicrobiales bacterium | reverse complement strand
CACGAACAGCGGACCGCCGAAGAACTGGGCCAGGGCGAGGCCCTGCCCGCCGGTGGGCGCCCCGGACGTGGACGGTGCGCTGCTTTCGCCGTCGTCACCACAGGCGCCGAGCAGCACGGCGCCGGCGGCGGGAGAGGCGGGCATGGTGGTGGGACATCGGGGCGAACCTATCCTCCGCCCATGGCCGACCACAGTCGCGAGATGCTCCAGCTCGACGTGGACGGCACCCAGGTGGAGGTACCCGACCGGGGCGGATCCCTGCTCGAGGCCCTGCGCGAGGTGCTGGGGCTGCGCAGCCCCAAGGACGGATGCAGCCCGCAGGGGCAGTGCGGCTGCTGCACGGTGCTCGTCGACGGCCAGCCGCGGGTGGCATGTGTGACCCCGGTGCGCCGGGTGGCCGGGCGCTCGATCACCACCGTCGACGGGCTGGCCCCCGACGTGCAGGAGCGCTGGGCCGAGGCGTTCAGCGCGACGGGTGCCAGCCAGTGCGGCTTCTGCACCCCCGGCATCCTGTGCCGGCTGGAGGGGCTGCGCACCAAGGCAGCCGCCCCGGCCGAGGGCGACCACGGCCCGGTCGAGCAGGCCCTGCTGGCCCACCTGTGCCGCTGCACCGGCTGGCGCACGCTGCTCGACGCCTGGGACCACGCCACCGCCGTCGAGCCTCCCGCTCGCGCTGCGCGCGACCTCGACGCGGCGGCGGAGCGCGCCTCGATCGAGGGCGGCGCACCGCAGAGGGTGGGCCCTGACATCGCGCTGGGGCGGGGAGGGTTCGCCGACGACACGGCGCCGCCGGATGCCCTCGTCGCGCTGCCCGATGGCCACGGCGGCTGGGTGCTGGGCGACACGGTGGCCGAGGCTCGTGCCGCCGCCGGCAAGGTGCAAGGGCGGCGCACCACCGTCGACGCCCGACCGCCGCTCGAGGTGCCCGCAGGCGACTGGGCGGCCTCGCTGCGCACCTCCTGGGTGGAGCCGGCCTACCTCGAGCCCGACGCCAGCTGGTGCCTGCCCGGCGGGGTCCCCGTGTCGGCCCTGGCCAACGGCGGCGCCTTCGGCGGCAAGGTGGCCACCGAGGTGGAGGCCGCCGCCCGCCTGCTGGCCGACCAGCACGGCCGACCGGTCCGCGTCCTGCTCGACCGAGAGGACGTGGTGCGGCTGCGTCCCAAGCGGCCGCCCGTCGCCGGGGGCGCCGACGCCGACGGGCGTGGTGTCCTGCGGGCCGTCCGCACACCGGGTCTGGCGGCGGCCGTGGCGCTGGTCGCCCCCTCGCTCACCGTGGAGGAGGTGGACCAGCCGGGCCCGCCCACCAGCACCGACCTCCGCGCCGCCGGCTGGGGCGAGGCGCTGGTGCTCCTCGCCGGTGCACGCGGCGCGGCAGGTCCCGTCACCGATCCGCACACCGGGGGCATCGCCGAGGCCGAGGTCGGCGGCGACGGCACCATCCGGGTGCGGGTGACCGGCGGCGACCCGCTCGACGAGGTCGTGGTGCGGTCGTACGTGACGGGCGCCGCCCACATGGGGCTGGGCTGGGTGAGCAGCGAGGGGCTGGCCGTCGACGAGGCCGGCACGGTGCACGACCTCACCATCCGCTCGTTCGGCATCCTGCGAGCCGTCGACACGCCCCCGATCGAGGTGGAGGTCGTGGCGTCGTCGGGGCCGCCCGTGCGGGTGTCCGACGCCGCCTTCGTGGCGGTGGCGGCGGCCGCCTGGCTCCACCTCGGCTGTCCGGGCGACTGGCCCACCGGGGCACGCTGGCGCTGACAGACTGGTGCCCATGGCCAAGCCCGTGGGTCCCTACACGCCGATCGTCCGTGCCGGAGAGTGGCTCGTGGTGTCAGGCCAGGTCGGCATCGCCGACGGGCGCCTGGTCGCCGGGGGCATGGAGGCCGAGCTCCGCCAGGCCCTGACCAACCTGTCGGCCCTGCTGGCCGACGAGGGCGCCACGCTGGCCGACGTCACCAAGACCACCGTCTTCCTGCGCCACCTGGCCACCGACTACGCCCGCATGAACGAGGTCTACACCGAGGTCTTCGGCGACCACCGCCCGGCCCGATCGGCCATCGGCGTGGCCGAGCTGCCGATCGGCGCGCTGGTCGAGGTGGAAGCCTGGGCCCACCTCGGGGCAGGATGACCCCATGCTCGGCGCCATCATCCTCGCGGTGGTCATCCTCGTGGTCATCCCCGTCTCCGTCATGATGACCGGAGCCGTCATGTCCGCCATCTTGGGCTGGGCCCTCAAGGACAACGGCGAGCAGACCAATGAAGGCAGCGAGCTCCTGGAGCTGAACACGTAGTTTCGAGCTCAGCGGCCTGACGGCCGCTTCGCTCGAGCTGATTCGTGCGCCTCCGGCGCGCTGAAGGGCCCTGCTACTCGGTCACGGCAAGCCGCTCCCTCGCGGGCGAAGGGGGCGCGCGGAGCATTCCCCCCTCGCACTTCCCCCTCCCGCCCAGCCTTCGAGCCGGAACACCCTCATCGGGGAACCAGCACAGGACAGCACGTCACCGACCTTGCCGAGGGTGCCGGCTCGTTGCCCGAGCACCCATGGAC
>JBPPMN010000363.1:0-2146 GCA_051306055.1 Acidimicrobiales bacterium | reverse complement strand
CGGATCGGTGACAGAGGAGCAGCTGTCCGATCAGGCGGTGGAGTTCCCGCGGGTCGACGAGCGCCTGGTGGGCCGCCCGCACCGGTGGGGCTACGGCGTGGAGATCGGCCGTGATGGCGAGGAGAACGGCTGGGGCGGTGGCCTCGTGCGCATCGACGGCAAGAGCGGCAGCACCGAGGTGATCGACCTGGGCCCGGGCCGCAACTCGGGTGAGTGGGTGATGGTGCCCCGCCACGCGGAGGCCGCCGAGGACGACGGCTGGTTGATGGCGCTGGTGCACGACGCCGCCACCGACCGCAGCGAGCTGGTCGTCCTTCCGGCAGCCGACCCCGGCTCGGGTCCGGAGGCTCGGGTGCTGCTGCCCACCCGGGTGCCGGTGGGCTTCCACGGCAACTGGGTGCCCGACGTGGGCTGACGCGACCAACGGGTTCGCCGGTCTGTCGGGACCGCCGCCAGACTGGGGCCATGACCCGGCACCTGATCACCAGCGCCCTGCCGTACATCAACGGCGTGAAGCACCTGGGGAACCTGGTGGGGTCGATGCTGCCGGCTGACATCTACGCCCGCTACCTCCGCCTCCGCGGCGAGGAGGTGCTCTACATCTGCGCCACCGACGAGCACGGCACCCCGGCCGAGCTGGCGGCCAAGGAGGCCGGGTTGCCGGTGGCCGAGTTCTGTCGTCAGCAGCACGAGGTGCAGGCCGAGATCGGCGACCGGTTCGGCCTCAGCTGGGACCACTTCGGACGCAGCTCCTCCTCCCGCAACCACGAGCTCACCAACCACTTCGCGCAGCGCCTCGAGGCGGAGGGCTACCTCGAGGAGCGCACCACCAAGCAGGTGTACTCCCACGCCGACGGCCGGTTCCTGCCCGATCGCTACATCGTGGGCACCTGCCCCTACTGCGGCTACACCAACGCTCGCGGCGACCAGTGCGAGAACTGCACCCGCGTCCTCGACCCCACCGACCTCCTCGAGCCCCGCTCCGCCATCTCTGGCAGCACCGACCTCGAGGTGCGGGAGACCCGCCACGTGTTCCTGCTCCAGTCGAAGCTCGAGGGAGAGGTGCGCGACTGGGTGGAGGCCCACGCAGAGGTGTGGCCCAACCTCACCCTCTCGATCGCCAGGAAGTGGCTCACCGAGGGGCTGAAGGAGCGCAGCATCACCCGCGACCTCGACTGGGGCGTGCCCGTGGCCGACCGACCGGGCTTCGAGGACAAGGTCTGGTACGTGTGGTTCGACGCGCCGATCGAGTACCTGGGCGCCACCGCCGAGTGGGCCGACCTCGATCCCGAGGCACGCGACTGGCGCAGCTGGTGGTACGACGCCGACGACGTGGAGTACACGCAGTTCATGGCGAAGGACAACGTGCCGTTCCACACGGTGTCGTTCCCCGTCACCCTCATCGGCTCCCGGGAGCCGTGGAAGCGCGCCGACCAGATCAAGGCCTTCAACTGGCTCACGTACTACGGCGGCAAGTTCTCCACCAGCCAGGGCCGCGGCGTGTTCATGGATCAGGCCCTCGACACGTTCCCGGCCGACTTCTGGCGCTGGTACCTCTTCGCCAACGCCCCGGAGTCGAGCGACTCCAGCTTCACCTGGGACACCTTCGCGGTGGCGGTCAACAAGGACCTGGCCGACTCCTTCGGCAACCTCGTGAACCGCTGCCTCACGCTGTCGGCCAAGCACTTCGGTCCCGAGGTGCCCACGGGGGGTGCGCCCGGCGAGCGCGAGCAGCAGCTGGCCGCCGAGCTGGCGGAGGTGCTCGCCGGCGTCTCGGAGCACATGGCCGGCAAGGACCTCCGGAAGGCGGCCAACGAGATCCGCCGGGGCTGGGCCCTGGCCAACGCCTACTGGGAGCAGAGCGAGCCGTGGAAGGCCGTGAAGGCCGACAAGGACGCGGCGGCCGTGATCTTCCGCACCACCATCAACCTCCTGCGGGTGCTGGCCGTCGTCGCGTGGCCCGTCATCCCCACCTCCTCGCAGGCGGTGCTCGACGCGCTCGGTGCCGGCGCCCCGACGTGGCCCGACGCCGACGCCGTCGACGACGAGCTCGCCCACCTCGCTCCCGGCCACCCGGTGACCGTCCCCCCGGTGCTGTTCGCCAAGATCAGCGAGGACCAGCAGGAGGAGCTGGCCGCCCGCTTCG
>JBPPMN010000181.1:0-3196 GCA_051306055.1 Acidimicrobiales bacterium | reverse complement strand
CCGGCGAGCCGCTCGTTGAGCCGGAGGCGGGCCAGCATCAGGGCCGCACCGCTGGCGGCGAAGACCGGCAGGCCCACCGTGGGAGCGGGACCCCAGGCGTTGGGGAGCCGGGCCCGCCACCAGAGCACCGCGGCCGCGGTCCACACCGCACTCGAGATCACGATGGCACGATCCGCGTTGGCCGTGCGGGCGGCCGACAGCGCGGCCACGGCGGCATCGAGCGGGAAGTAGGCCGGGAACAGCACCAACGAGGCCCCTGCGGAGGTGGCCACCCCCTTTCCGCCCTGGAAGCCGTTGGTCACCGGGAAGATGTGACCGGCCATCGACGCCGCTCCGGCGGCGTAGCCACCGGCCGGGCCACCGATGCGGAGGCCGAGCCGGCTGGCCACCACCCCCTTGGAGAGGTCGCCGGCCAGCACGGCCAGCCCCCAGCCGGTGCCGAGCTGGGCGGCTGCATTGGTGGCGCCCGGGTTGCCGGAGCCCGCCTGACGCAGATCGATCCGTCCGCCGGTGGCGGCGCGACTGGCCAGCGACGCCGAGGGGAGCAGGCCCAGCGCGTAGCCCGCGGCGGTGGCCGCCACCACGTGGGCGGCGCGCCGCGAGCGGGAGGTCCGGTGGCGGCCGGTCACCGCTCGAGGGCTCCTGCGGGCTGGCTGGCGGACGTGCGGCGCAGCACCACCCGGCGCAGCGGGATGTCGAGGTGGCGGCCGATGCGCCACGAGAGCGCTCGGCGGGCCTGCCGCTCCCGGTCGGGTCGGTGGCCCGGGAGGTACAGGGACCGCACGAAGAGGGCCACCACGTCGGCCGACTCGACGGGCACCCGGAAGCGACGCCGCTGGTCGTCCTCCACCTCGAGGCCGTGGCGGGCGACGAGCGCCTCGAGCGGTGCTGGGCGCAGGGCGGCGTCGTTCGGGTACCGGATGCGCTGGCGCAGCACGACCTGCAGCCAGAGGTAGGTGGCGATGGCCACCGGCGGGAGCGGGCCGCCGGCCGGGAGGAGCAGCACCGCGCGACCGGCGGGGCGCAGCAGTCGGGCCACCTCGGCGACCCCCGCCTCCAGCGGTTCGATGGTCTGGAGCCCCATGGTGCAGGCCACGGCGGCGGCCGCCCCGTCGCGCAGCGGGACGGCGGTGGCCGACCCGCACACCAGCGGGGCCCGACCGATGCCAGCGGCCCGGTCCAGCTCCGCTCGTGATCGGTCGAGGCCCACCCAGCCAGCGAGGTGGTCGGCGAGCGGACCGCTGCCGCAGGCCAGGTCGAGGACCGCTCCGACTCGTGCTGTCCCGGGTTGGACGAGGGCGGCGGCGCACCAGGCGTAGGGGTCGACGCCGTGGCTGCGCCCCCGGCTCAGCAGGTCCTCGGTGATGCCGCTGCGCTCCTCGTGGAAGCGGCGGAGGTAGCCATCCCACGAGCCGGGGTCGTCACCGGTGGGCAGGGTCATGTGCTCAACCGGTGGAAGACGGCGCCGACGGTGCCGGCCCCGGTGTGGGTGGCCACCGAGGGCCCGACGGTGTAGCGGACGACCTCGGCGACGTCGG
Source organism: Acidimicrobiales bacterium (assembly GCA_051306055.1). GTDB lineage: Bacteria > Actinomycetota > Acidimicrobiia > Acidimicrobiales > VFJN01 > VFJN01. Next base: position 1,658 of record JBPPMN010000181.1, on the reverse strand, counting down.
GCAGGGCCCGCAGCGTGGCGACGAGGGCCACCGCGGCCTCCTCGGCGTCGGCGTCGCCCACCCCGACGCGCAGCGGCCCTGCGTGCTCGGCCACCACGTCGGCGAGCAGGCGGGCCGCCTCATCGGCCGTGCGCACGGTGCCCCGCTGGCCCATCTCGGGACCCTTGGAGAAGAACACGGGCACCCCGGCCGTGTCGTCGACCCGCAGCCGCCCGCCCCGCTGGGCCCGCTCGATCTCGCCGATGGTGAACACCGAGGCGGCTGAGGCAGCGACGCGGTGGGCGGCCGCCTCGGCGGCCTCGATCCCCGCGCCCGATGCCAGCACCTCCGCCGCCCGCCACACGCAGCAGCCCTCGATGAACGACGCCGTGCCGGTGTCGACGATCGTCACCGGGAGCGGGGCCTGTGCTGCGGCGACCTGCGCGGCGGCCACGGTGGCCGACTGGTTGGCCCCCACGTGGATCGACAGCACCGCGGTGGCGCCCTCGGCGGCCAGCGATTCGTAGGCGGCCAGCAGGTTGCCGGGGGAGGGGGCCGAGGTGGTGGCGGTGGCGCCCCTCCGCAGGGCCGCGCAGAAGGCCACGGGATCCAGGGTGTCCTCGTGGTGAGCCACACCGTCGAGCACGACCGTCAGTGGCACCGCGGTGATGGCGAAGCGCTCCCGGAGCTCGACCGGCAGCATGGCGTTGGAGTCGGTCACGAGGCGCACGGTCACTGGCCGGGAGCGTAGGCCGGGCCGTCGAGCCGCAGGCCGCAGGCCCCGAGGCGAACGGTCGTGCCATCCTGGGTCGATGGCGCTGCGACGGCTGCACAACGAGGACTGGGGCTTCGACACGAACTGCTTCGTGTGCGAGCCCCGCAACGCCGGTGGCCTGCGCATCCCGTTCCACCACGACGACGAGCGGGCCGCGGTGGTGGCCACCTTCACCCTCGACACCACCTTCTCCGGTGCCCCCTCCTACGTGCACGGCGGGGTGAGCCTGGCCGTGCTCGACGAGGCGCAGGCCTGGGCCACCATCGCGGTGGGGGGGAAGCTCGCCGTCACCGCCGAGACCTCCACCCGCTTCGAGCGACCGGTCCTGGTCGACAAGACGTACAGCGTGGTGGCGCGCCTCACGGGGCAGGACGCCGAGCGGATCACCACCCAAGCGGAGATCCTCGACCACAAGGACCGCGTGTGCGCAGCCAGCACCGCCACCTTCGTGGTGCTCGGCGCCGCCCAGGCAGTACGAGCCACCGGCGCCGCCCCCGACACCATCGACCCCACGCTCCTGCGCTGACCACCTCTGGCCACAGCCGGTCGTCAGCTTCGGCGGCGGGCTCGGGCGAGGGAGCGGCGGGCGGCCTCGGGCTGGTCGCCGAAGCCGATCGACAGGTGCACGAGCAGCTCCGCCAGCACCGTGCCGCGTGGACGGTGGTACGGGCTCGAGAACCCGCCGAGCTCGAGCACCGTGTGGCCATGGATGGCGGCCCAGACCATCTCTCCGGCCGTGACCACGTCGGCGACCTCCCAACGTCCGGCGCCGGTGCAGCGCTCGATCCGATCGAGCAGCGACGTGAACGTGGCGGCGGCCGCCTCTTGGTCGTGGGCGCTCACGTTGCGCAGGTGGGTGCTGTCGCGGCTGAACATCGCCGTGTACAGGTGCGGCTCCTCCAGC
>JBPPMN010000162.1:0-14882 GCA_051306055.1 Acidimicrobiales bacterium | reverse complement strand
GCGGCGGGGACATCCGACGCGGGGGTCCAGTCGTTGCCCTTCCAGTCGGTGGCGTGGGCGGGCGGCTCCGAGAGGCCCTCCCACCAGATGTCACCGTCGTCGGTCAGGGCCACGTTGGTGAAGATCGAGTTCTCCCGGACCGAGGCCACGGCGTTGGGGTTGGTGTCGTCGCCGGTGCCGGGGGCGACGCCGAAGAAGCCGGCCTCCGGGTTGATGGCGTAGAGGCGGCCGTCGTCGCCGAACTTCATCCAGGCGATGTCGTCGCCGACCGGCTCGACCTTCCACCTGGGCCGGGTGGGGATGAGCATGGCCATGTTGGTCTTGCCGCAGGCCGACGGGAAGGCGGCGGCCACGTAGGTCTTCTCGCCCTCGGGCGAGGTGAGGCTGAGGATGAGCATGTGCTCGGCCATCCAGCCGTCGTCGCGGGCCATGGTGGAGGCGATGCGCAGGGCGAAGCACTTCTTGCCCAGCAGGGCGTTGCCGCCGTAGCCGGAGCCGTAGCTCCAGATCTCACGGGTCTCGGGGAAGTGCACGATGTACTTGTTGTCGGCGTCGCAGGGCCAGGCCACGTCGGGACGGGTGCTGCCGTCGGCCTGCACGAGCGGGTAGCCCACCGAGTGCAGGCATGGGACGAACTCGCCGTCGGTGCCGAGCACGTCGAGCACCGGCTGGCCCATGCGGGTCATGATCCGCATGTTCACGACCACGTAGGCGGAGTCGGTGAGCTGCACGCCGATGTGGGCGATCGGGGAGCCGAGCGGACCCATCGAGAACGGCACCACGTACATGGTGCGGCCCTTCATGGCGCCGGTGCAGAGCTCGGTGAGCTCGGCCTTCATCTCCGCCGGGGGACGCCAGTTGTTGGTGGGGCCGGCGTCGGCCTCGGCCTCGGAGCAGATGAACGTGCGGTCCTCCACGCGAGCGACGTCGCCGGGGTCGGACAGCGCCAGGTAGCTGTTGGGCCGCTTGGCGTCGGAGAGCTTTGTGAACGTGCCGCCGTCGACCAGCAGCTGGGTGAGGCGCTCCCACTCCTCCTCGGAGCCGTCGCACCACTCGATGGCGTCGGGCTGCAGGATGCCCGCCCAGTGGTCGACCCAGTCCTTGAGCTTCTCGTTGCTGGTGGTTGCTGGCATGGTCCTCTCCGGCGGCAGGGGGTGGGGGGGGTTACTCGGTCTGCGCAGGGATGTCGGGCATGCCTCCGAAACCAGGCGTGCCCATGTCCACCTCCGAGCCGAGGCGCAGGCGGGTGGCCTGCGTGTTCCCCACGACGTCGAAGATCACCCGCTGCCCCTGGCGGAGCATCCGGAACACCGACCCCACGAGGGCGTCGGGGGCCAGGTCGTACTCCTTGAAGTCGGTGTCGCAGAGCACCACGCCGTCACCCGTTCCGGGGTCGTACGACTTGATCACACCCTGCATCGGCAACCGACTCCTCGGGACTGGCTCACGGGATGGTGAGCCACCGTACCGGAGCCCTTCACGAGGGGGCCAGACGAGCGCAGCACGCCGTTCACGGCGGTGCCTACTCGGCGGAGCTAGGAGACCTTCTTGGTGACCTTGCCGGCCTTGATGCACCCGGTGCACACGTGCATGCGCTTGGGGGCGCCGTTCACGATGGTGCGGATCTTCTGGATGTTCGGGTTCCAGCGACGCTTGGTGCGCCGGTGCGAGTGGCTTACGTTCATGCCGAACGACGGGTGCTTCCCGCAGACCTCGCACACTGCTGCCATGACCACTACCTCGATGCATCGGGACCGGCCATGCGCCGGTTCTCAGGACCGGGAGAGGCTACCGGGACTCCCGTGGGGCCGCCAACCCGAGGGTCCCGCACCGGGGCTTCTAGTATCCCGTCGATGACCACCCTCTCGCGCCTCGGCGCCGATGAGCTGCGCGCCGTGGTGCAGGGCTACCGCGACGCGCTGGCTGCCCACAAGGAGGGGCTCAACAAGCTCAACGTGTACCCCGTGCCCGACGGCGACACCGGCACCAACATGGCGCTCACGCTGAGCGCGGTGTGCGACGAGCTCGACACCGCCGGCGACGACCTCCCCGCCGTGTGCAAGGCCATCAGCCACGGCTCGCTCATGGGCGCACGCGGCAACTCCGGCGTGATCCTGTCGCAGATCCTGCGAGGCGTGGCCAGCGTGGTGGCCGACCGGGAGGGCATCGACGCCGCCGGCAGCGCCGCTGCCCTCACCGCAGCCTCGGCGGCGGCCTACGAGGCCGTGATGCGCCCCGTCGAGGGCACGATCCTCACCGTGGTGCGCGAGGCGTCGGAGGCCGCGGCCGCTGCGGCCGACGGCGGCGCCGACCTGCTGGCCGTGCTCGAGGCGGCCCGGGCCCAGGGCGCCGACGCGCTGGCTCGCACCCCCGAGATGCTCCCGGTGCTGAAGGAGGCCGGGGTGGTCGACGCCGGCGGGGCCGGGTTCCTCCTGCTGCTCGACGTCCTCCTCAACGTGGTCGACGGCCGGCCCGTGCCGGAGGCGGAGGAGGTCGACGGCCCGTCGTTCGCCGAGCCGCTCCCCGGCCATGGTGCCGCGCCCCACGGCGAGGCCGGCGACGTGAGCGACCTGCGCTACGAGGTCATGTACTTCCTCGAGGCCCCCGACGAGGCGATCCCGGCCTTCAAGGACGTGTGGGCCGGCATGGGCGACTCCATCGTGGTGGTGGGTGGCGACGGCATCTGGAACTGCCACATCCACACCGACGACATCGGCGCCTCGATCGAGGCCGCCATCGACATCGGTACGCCCCGCAAGATCCGCGTCACCGACCTCATCGAGCAGGTGGAGGAGGAGCGCTGGGTGCGCGACGCGGCGGAGCAGGCCACCGACGACGTGCCGGTCGAGATGCGGGCTCCGGTCACCACCGCCGTGGTGGCCGTGGCCACCGGCGACGGCATCCGGCGCATCTTCCACTCCCTCGGCGTGCAGGGCATCGTCACTGGCGGGCAGTCCATGAACCCCTCCACGGCCGAGCTGCTGGCCGTGGTGGAGCGGGTGCCGGCCGACCAGGTGGTGATCCTCCCCAACAACAAGAACATCATCCCGGTGGCGCAGCAGGTCGACGCCCACACCGACAAGACGGTGCTGGTGGTGCCCACCAAGGGGATCACCGAGGGCTTCGCCGCGCTGCTGGCCTACGACCCGGAGGCCGAGGGCGCGGCCAACGCCGAGGAGATGGCCGACACCGCCGCCCACGTGGTGGCCGGCGAGGTCACCCAGGCCGTGCGCGACTCCAGCTCCGACGTGGGGCCGATCGCCACCGGCGACTGGTTGGGCATCGCCCGCGACGGCATCCGGGCCGTCGAGGCCGACCTCGCTGACGCCGCCACCCGCCTGCTGGCGGAGCTGGTGGAGCCCAGCCACGAGATCGTCACGGTCATCGAGGGCGAGGGCGCCAGCGCGGCCGTCACCCGCCACATCACCGAGTGGCTGGCCGAGCACCGGCCCAGCGCCAGCGCCGAGGTGCACCACGGCGGGCAGCCGCTGTACCCGTACCTCTTCGGCATCGAGTAGCGGCGTGCCCAAGCGGCTGCGCGACCTCACCGAGCTCCCCGTCACCGAGCTGAAGGGGGTCGGCCCCGAGCGGGCCAAGGCCCTGGCTCAGATCGAGGTCGAGAACATCTTCGACCTGCTCACCCACTATCCCCGGCGCTACATCGACAAGACGAAGCAGTCGTCGATCCGGGAGCTGCGGGTCGACGAGTCGTCGTGGGTGTACGGCCGGGTGGTGTCGTCGAGCACGGTGCCCGGGCGAGGACGGGGCAAGGCCCGCACCGAGCTGCGCATCTCCGACGGCTCCGGCTACCTGCGCATCACCTTCTTCAACCAGCCCTGGCGGGCCCGGCAGTTCCCCGAGGGCTCCGAGGCCATGTTCTTCGGCAAGGTCACCGAGTACCGGGGCCAGAAGCAGCTGGCCAACCCGGAGGTCGACCTCCTCGACGAGGCCGATCGCCTCCAGATCACCGCCATCTACCCGCAGTCCGACAAGCTCCGGCTCTACTCGAAGGACTTTCGCGGCTGGCTGTCCGAGTCGTTGCGCCGCACCCGGGAGCTGGTGGAGCCGCTGCCGGCCTGGGTGCTCGACGAGCACGACTTCGTCGATCGCACCGCCGCCTTCTCCGGCATCCACCTGCCGGAGTCGATGCGCGAGGCCGAGGAGGCCCGCCGCCGCCTGGTGTTCGACGAGCTGCTGCGCATCCAGCTCACCCTCGTGCTCCGCAAGCGCCGCATCGAGGCCACCAGCCAGGGCATCGAGCACGTCGTCGAGGGCGCCCTGGTGGGCCAGTTCGTGTTCGGTCTGCCCTTCGAGCTCACCGGCGACCAGCGCAAGGTGATGGGCGAGATCGCAGCCGACCTGTCCCGGCCCGTGCCGATGCACCGGCTGCTCCAGGGCGACGTGGGCGCGGGCAAGACCGTGGTGGCGGTGGCGGCGCTGCTGGCCGCCGTGCAGGGCGGCCACCAGGGGGCGTTCATGGCACCTACCGAGGTGCTGGCCGAACAGCACCTGCGCAGCATCCGTCCGATGGTGGAGGGCCTCACGGTGGCCGATGACGGCGGCTCGCTGTTCGGCGACCGGCCGCTCTCGGTGGAGCTGCTCACCAACCGGGTCACGGGCAAGGAGCGCCAGCGGGTGCTCACCGCGCTGGCGTCGGGCGAGGTCGACCTCCTGGTGGGCACCCACGCCCTGATCCAGGAGGGCGTCGCCTTTCGCAGCCTCGGCGTGGTGGTGATCGACGAGCAGCACCGCTTCGGCGTGGAGCAGCGGGCCGCCCTGTCCGGCAAGGCCGGTGGTGGTGCGGTGCCCGACGTGCTGGTGATGACGGCCACCCCGATCCCGCGCACCGCCGCGATGACGGTCTACGGCGATCTCGACGTCTCGGTCCTCGGTGAGAAGCCGGCTGGGCGCCAGAGGATCGTCACGGAGTGGGCCAAGGGCCCCGACGACGAGGCCGCGGTGTGGGATCGGGTGCGGGAGGAGGTGGCGGCGGGCCGCCAGGCCTATGTGGTGTGCCCCCTGATCGGTGAGAGCGAGAAGCTCGAGGCCGCCTCCGCCGAGGAGACCCACGCCCGCCTCGAGGCCGACGAGCTCTCCGGCCTGTCGATCGGCCTCCTCCACGGTCGCCTGCCGGCGGCGGAGAAGGAGGCCGCCATGGCCGCCTTCCGCGACGGCCGCACCCAGGTGCTGGTGGCCACCACGGTGATCGAGGTGGGCGTCGACGTGGCCAACGCCACGGTGATGGTGGTGCTGTCGGCCGACCGGTTCGGGATCGCGCAGCTCCACCAGCTGCGCGGTCGGGTGGGTCGTGGGGCAGCCGCCTCGTTCTGCTACCTGGTGACGGGCGGCGGGGGAGCGGAGGGCGACGACGAGGAGCGGGCCCAGGGCAATGCCCGCCTCGAGGCGCTGGTGCGGACCGACGACGGCTTCGAGCTGGCGGAGGTCGACCTCGAGATCCGCGGCGAGGGCACGATCTTCGCCGACCGCCAGAAGGGTCGCAGCGACCTCAAGCTGGCCAGCCTGCGGCGCGACAAGCAGGCCGTGCTGCAGGCCCGGGCCGCGGCCGAGCGCATCGTCGACGCCGACCCCGACCTGGCCGAGCAGTCGGAGCTGGCCGATGAGCTCCGCCTCTTCCTCGACCCCGACGACGAGGCCTTCCTCTTCAAGAGCTGAGCACGGCCCGTCGTGCCGGGGAAGGCACACGGCCCCCGCCGGAGCGGGGGCCGTGTATGGGAGCCGACTCCGGCGGAGAGTCGACTCGCCGGCTGCGAGGAGGCGGGTCCTCGGCAGCCTCACCCAGGTCAACGCCGCCGACGCCCGAAGGGTTACGGGCGCGGCCCGGATTTCTCGTGGCGCCGGCCCCCGGATCGACTCGTCAGCCGGGTGGGGCGGTGAGGTCGTCGAGCTCCTGCTGGAGGCGCGCGATCTCGGCCCGGGCCTCGGCCAGCTCGGCGCGCAGGGCCTCCAGCTCGTTCGGGCCTGCTGGGACAGGCGGGCTCGGCTCGCTCGGCTCGGGCACCGGCCCGAGCAGGTGGACCCACCGCCGCTCCTTCTGGCCGGGGCGACGGTCGAGCTCGCGCACCAGCGGCTCGTCGCGCTCGCGGAGGGAGCCGAGCGCGGCCTCCACCTCGGTCAGCTGGTGGAAGGCGTGGAGGCGCTCGCTGCGGGTGCGCAGCTCGCCGGGCGTCTGCGGGCCCCGGAGGAGCAGCAGCGTCACCACCGCCCGCTCCCCGGCGTCGAGGGTGAGGACCTCGTCGAGGACCTGCCGGTACTTCGGCATGCGGGCACCATGGCTGGGGTGCAGCACGCGGGTGAGCCCCCGCGGCCGCAACCGGTCGAGCGCCTGCCGCACCTCGTGCTCCTCCAGCGCGAGCACGGGATCGCGGCCGGAGCTCTGGTTGCACGCGGTGCGGAGCCCGTTGAGGGTCATGGGGTAGGTGTCGGGGACCGTGCGCTCCTTCTCGAGGAGGCTGCCGATCACCCGCTGCTCGATGGGGTCGAGCTCGATGGCCATGGCCACCGACACTAGGAGCAGGCTCCCAGGACCGGGCGGAGGCGGTCGGCGATGGCTACGTGACCGGCGCGGCTGCTGCCTCGAGCTCCCGACGGTCGCGGCTGAGGTCGGCCACCGCGTCGGCGAACTCCTCCACGTCGAGCCGGCTGGCCGGCCAGGTGTACGTGACCAGCGACGGACCCTCGACCGGCAGGATCGTGTACGGGGCGTCGCAGGTCACGACGGCCGCGATCCGGTCGGGGTGCTCGGCCACCAGGCGAACGGCCAGCTCGGCGGCCTCGCCGTCGGTCACCAGGACCGTCTCGTGGAGGTCGAGGTGGCGCAGCACGCGGAGGAGGTCGTCGAGGTGCTGCTCGTCGCCGCCGCCCGGGGTGCCGCGCAGCCGGACCGCCACCGCCCGGAAGCCATCGATGGCGAGGGGAGCGAGGAAGGGGTCCCACGTGGCCGGGTCGCGGGCGAGGTCGTGCACGAGCAGCACCGGCGGGCCGGCGCCGCGCTCGTGGACGGCGATCAGCGCCCGAGGCACCGGGACCACGCCGGCGCGCAGCGGGTAGAGCTCCTCGCCGGCACCCTCGGCCAAGGTCGCGCCGGCGGTGGACGTGCCGCCGGGGAGCGGCACGTACGCGCTCCGCTGGTCGGCGGGCACGGCCGGGCGGACCGTCATCCGGTAGGCCGCGAACAGCGAGAGGGCCAGGTAGTTGGCGGCCAGGAGCACGAAGAGCGCTCCGGGACCGACCTCGCCGATGGCGATGGCCGCCACCACCGGGCCGGCCACGGCACCGGCGCCGTTGACGAGCAGGAGGCGGGCTCCGCCGGCCACCACCTTGCTGGCATCGAGGTAGTCGTTGAGGTGGGCGCTGGCCAGGGAGTAGATCGGCAGCGCCATGCCGCCGCCCACCGCCGTGAGTGCCACCAGCGACGTGGTGCGGTCGGGCCCGACCACGGCCGCGCCCACCGCCGCCAGCGCCCCGAGCGCGCCGGCCAGCACGATCACGAAGCGGCGGTCGGTGCGGTCGGACCATCGGCCGAGGGGGATCTGCAGGAGGAGCGAGCCGAGCAAGGCGGCGAAGAGCACCGCCGCGGTGCCGCCGCGGCCGAGGCCCGCCGTCACGGCGTAGATCGCTCCGCCGGCGGCCATCGCGGCGGCGGTGAAGCCGGAGATGGCGGCGCCGAACGCGCCGAGCGGGGCCACGGCCACCAGCTCGCGCAGCGACATCGGTTGCGGGTCGGGGACGGCCGGCGGCGACACGGTGGCCAGCGAGACCGGCACGACGGCCAGTGACACAAGCACCGACGCAAGGACGAACGACGCGAACCCCCTCGGGTCGGCCACCAGGAACAGCAGCTGCCCGGCGGCCATCCCACCGGTGACCATCACCATGTAGATGGCCAGGAGGCCGCCCCTCGTGGCGTTGCTGCCAGCGCCGTTCAGCCACGTCTCGCACACCACGTACAGCCCCGCCAGGCACAGCCCGGTGAGGGCCCGCAACGTCATCCAGGTGAGGGGCTCCGGGCGCACGATGTGCACCAGCACCGCGACGGAGGCCAGCGAGGCCAGGCCGGCGAAGGCCCGCACGTGGCCGACCCGTCGGATGGTGGCAGGGGTGAGCAGTGAGCCGGCCAGGAACCCCAGGTAGTAGGCGCTGAGCACCAGGCCCGTGACCGTCGGACGGAAGCCCTCGAGGCCGGCCCGGACCCCGAGCAGGGTGGAGGTGAGCCCGACACCGGCGGTGAGGAGGGCGATGGCCACGAACAGGGGCAGGGCGTCGACCAACGAGCGCCGCAGGCCCTCCGGACCGGGAGGGGAGAGGGTGGAGGTGGTCATGAGAGGTCGCACCGCGCCACCCGACGGTCGCACGCCGCGGGTCACGGAGGCTAACAACCCGCCCTGCCGACCCCGACGACCTCGGCGCGTGCGCGCGGACTGGCCGTCGGCCCTACCATCGACACCATGACCGCGCTGCTCGTCGCCCTCGCCGCCGCCGTCGCCCTGGCTGCGGCCGTGCGCTCCACCTGGTCGCCCTGCGGGCTGTCGATGCTCTCCACCATCACCCCCATCGGGGAGCGGGGCCGCAACCACCGCTACTACGGCACCGCGGCCTGGTTCGTGGCCGGTGCCACGCTGGGCGGTGCCACGCTCGCCCTGGCCGCGGCGGCGCTGGCCGCGGGTGTGGCCGCGCTCGACCTCCCGTCCACCGCGCTGGTGGGGGCCGCGGCCGTGGCGGCCGCCGTCACACTGGCCTCTGACCTCCAGCTCGGTGGCTTCCGGCTCCCGTCGCACACCCGCCAGGTCAACGAGGCCTGGCTCGACCAGTTCCGGGCCTGGGTCTACGGCGGCGGGTTCGGCTGGCAGATCGGCGTGGGCCTGGCCACCTACGTCACCACGTCCGCCGTCTACCTCATGGTGGTGCTCAGCGCCCTCACCGCCTCACCGCTGGCCGCGTTCGCCGTCGTCACCGGCTTCGGGTTCGTCCGTGGCCTGGCCGTGCTGGTGGGACGCACCCTCACCACCCCTGATCGCCTGATGGCGCTGCACCGCCGTCTCGAGGAGCTGCTGCCCACCGCCCAGCGGGCGGTCGTCCTCGTGCAGGCCGCCGTCCTGGCTGTGGCCGCCGGCGCCGCCTGGGGCCCCGTGCCTGCCGCCGTGCTGGCCGTCGCCGGCCTGGCCGCCACCGTGGCCCGGCGCCCGCGCCCGGCCACGCGCCCACAGGTCGCCGCCCCCGCCTGACCCTCGAGGCGCTCAGGCAGGCTCAGCGATCGGGAGGGGTTGGTCGAGACGCCGGCGGCTGGTGCGGACGGCGTCGACGCCGAGCAGCACCAGGGCCACCCACACCAGCACGAAGCCGGCCAGGCGCTCGCGCGGCAGCTCCTCGTCGAAGACCAGGATGCCGAGCAGGAACTGCATGGTGGGGGTGAGGTACTGCAGGAGCCCGAGCAGCGACAGCGGGATGCGGCTGGCGGCGGTGCCGAAGAGCAGGAGCGGCACCGCGGTGACCACACCGAGGCTGACCAGCAGCACATCTCGCCCCACGCTCCCGTGGAGGAACGCCAGGTCGCCCCGCACGCCGAGCACGGTGAGCGCCGCGAGGGCGGGCAGCAGCAGCACGGCCGTCTCGACGGCCAGCGCGGCGGTGGCGCCCACCGAGACCGCCTTCTTCAGGAAGCCGTAGCCCGCGAAGGAGCACGCCAGGGTCAGCGCCACCCAGGGCACCCGTCCGTAGGCCAGGGTCAGCACGGCCACGGCGCTGGCCGCGAAGACCAGGGCCAGGACCTGCGCCCGTCGGAGTCGTTCGCCCAGCACCACCACGCCGAGGGCCACCGTGAGCAACGGGTTGATGTAGTAGCCGAGAGCGGCCTCCACCACGTGGCCGTTGTTGACGGCCCAGATGTAGACGAGCCAGTTCACCGCGATGAGGCCACCGGCTGCTCCCAGCCGCAGGAGCCCGCCCGGCTTGGACCGCACCTGGTCGAACCAGTGTCGGTCGCCTCGGAGGCCGAGCACCACCATCACCACCACGAACGACCACACCACCCGGTGCAGGAGGATCTCGCCGGCTCCCACCGAGTCGAGCTGCCGGAACACCAGCGGGAACATCCCCCACAACGTGTAGGCGCCGATGCCGGCCAGGACCCCCGTGCGCTCGTCGCCGGCGGGCTCGGGGGTGTCGGTCAGTCCCACCCGGGCTCGTCGCCGCGCGCCGTGGCTTCGTCGAGGTCGTCGTCGGAGACCTCGAGGTACCACATGTCGTGGCAGTCGACGCAGCGGTAGGTCACCACCTGGCCGACCTCCCAGCCCAGCTCCGGCGCTTCGAAGGGGCTGCGGTGGCAGACGCCGCCGCAGTCGACGCACACGATGGTGTCGGCGACGGGCACCCGCTCAGGCTGGCACGGACGCGTAGCGCGCCACCATCGCGCCGGCGATCTCGGCCAGCCGCTCCCGGAGCTCGGGTGGGTCGACCGCCTCGAGGTCGGCGCCGAAGCGCAGCAGCGCGTGGGCGGCCACCTCCGCCGACTCGAACCCCATCGTGACGGTGACCCAGCCGTCGGGGTCGGGCTCGGTGGCGCTGTCGAAGGCCCGCTGGGCGGCACCGGGCTCCACGATGTGGCGCACCAGCCAGAGGCGCTCGGCCCGGATCCGAGCCGTGACCTCCATGGTGGGCCAGCTCTCGATGTAGTCGCTCGAGGCCTGGGTCCAGTGGGCGGCCAGGTCGAAGCCGTCGGGCCGCTGCACGGGCTCGTCGAGGGCCTTCACCCCCTGCACCCGACCGACCCGGAACGTGCGCGGCGACCGGGTGCGACCCGACAGCGCCACCAGGTACCAGACCCCCGCCTTGAGGACGAGCCCGAGGGGATCGATGGAGCGGCGCACCTCGCCGTCCCACTTCCAGTAGCGGATCTCGAGGCGCTGCTCCTCCCACACCGCTCGCGACAGCGCGGCCAGGTGGGGGACCGGCTCCTCGCGGGCGAACCAACCCGGAGCGTCGAGGTGGAACCGCTCGCGCATGCGCACGGCCCGACTGCGCAGCTCCGGCGGGAGGGCGGCGTCGACCTTGAGCTGGGCGGCGGCCAGCACCGTGCCGAGCCCCAGCTCGCTGGCCGCTCCCGGCAGGCCGGAGAGGGCCAGGGCTTCGGCCTCCTCGGCGGTGAGGCCGGTGAGCCGGGTGCGGTAGCCGTCGACCAGGCGCACCCCGCCGCCGGGGCCTGACTCCGCGTAGATGGGCACGCCGGCGCCGCTGAGGGCCTCGATGTCGCGATAGATCGTGCGCACGGACACCTCGAGCTCGGTGGCCAGCCGGCTGGCCGTCATCTTGCCGTTGGTCTGCAGGAGCAGCAGCAGCTGCACCAGTCGGCTCGCTCGCATGTCGACCAACCTACGCCCCATCCCTGACAGCCGATGTCAGGGATGGGGCGTACGTTCGGCGGCATGAGCACCTTCGACGAGCTGCGCGACGCCGCGCCCACCATCGCAGAGTTCCTCGAGCAGCGCACCGCCGCCACCGGCCTGTGCTTCCTGGCCACCACCCGCGCCGACGGGTGGCCGCGGGTGAGCCCCCTCGAGCTGTCGATCGCGGGCGGCCGCCTCTACGTGGGCAGCATGCCCGAGGCCGTGAAGGCACGCGACCTGCAGCGGGATCCACGCTGCTGCGTGATCACGACGTTGGCCGACAAGGACGACCTGGCCGGTGAGGTGAAGGCCTTCTGCCGGGCCGAGGAGGTCACGGGTGGTGACGCCTGGGATCGGGCCAGGGAGGCCTTCAAGGAGGCCAACGGCTACGACATCGGTGAGCCAGCGGAGGCCGGCCAGCCGGTGGGCGCCCACGTGTTCGAGCTCGATCTCGCCTCCGCGGCCTGGCAGCGCGTGGAGGGCGACACCTGGCGCACCACCAGCTGGACCGCCGGCGAGCCGGTGCGCGAGCGGATCCGGCGGGGCGGCACCGGTCGCAGCGAGGAGCTGGTCGCGGTGCCGGGGGAGTAGCCCGCTCCCGTCCCGGTAGCGTCGCCCCGATGCTGCGCGTGATCTCGGGGACGGCCCGCAACCTCCGCCTGGTCGCCCCTGAGGGGACCACCACCACCCGTCCCACGCCCGAGCGCGTGCGCGAGGCCACCACCAACGCGCTGGGCAGCCTGGGAGCCATCACCGACGCCACCGTGCTCGACCTGTTCGCCGGCAGCGGCGCGATGGGCATCGAGCTGCTGTCGCGCGGCGCGGTGCATGCCACCTTCGTGGACCGCGACCGCGACGCCGGGCGCGCCATCACCGCCAACCTCGACACCTGTGGCCTGCGCGACCAGGCCGAGGTGGCGGTGGTGCCCGCCGAGCGGTTCGTGACCGAGGCGCAGCGGGCCGGTCGCCGCTGGGACGTGGCCCTGCTCGACCCGCCCTACGACTACGACGGCTGGCCTGAGCTGCTGCTCGACCTGCCGGCCGACCTCGCCGTGCTGGAGTCGAACCGGGAGGTCGAGCCGCCGTTCGGGTGGGAGGTCCTGCGGGCGAAGCGCTACGGCCGCACCCACGTGGTGATCGCCGAGCGACGACCCGTCTGACCAGCAGGTTGGTGAGCCGCAGGGCGCACGGCGGTAGCGTGATGCCGTGACCAAGGTGCTCTATCCCGGATCGTTCGACCCCATCCACAATGGGCACGTGGAGCTGATCGAGACGGCCTCCCACCTCTTCGACACGGTGGTGGTGGCCACCATGCGCAACCCCCAGAAGGGCGAGCCGCTGTTCGACCTCTCTGAGCGGGAGCAGATGATCGAGGAGGCCCTGGCCCACCTCCCCAACATCGAGGTGGTCAGCTTCGCCAAGCTGGTGGTCGATCTCGCCGCCGACGTGGGGGCCGACTTCATCATCAAGGGGCTGCGCTCCACCATCGACTTCGAGAGCGAGATCTCGCAGGCCCAGATCAACCTCAACGTGTCGGGCGTGCACACCTTGTTCCTGCCTTCGGCCTCGGCCAACTCCGCCGTAGCCTCGAAGTACATCCGCGACATCGCTCGCTTCGGCGGCGACGTGTCGAGCATGGTCCCAGCCGCCGTGGCCAAGCGCCTCGCCGAGAAGTACGGAACCCCCTGATGTCCGACACCTTCGAACCCGATGAGCTCGAGCGCCAGCCCGAGCCCCGCCCCCGCACCCCCGGCTCCGACGTGGAGCAGATGCTCGGCCGGCTCCACGAGCTGATCGCGTCGGCCCGGCCGATGCCGCTGTCCACCTCGGTGATGATCAACCGCGACGAGGTGCTCGACCAGCTCGACGAGGCCATCGAGCGCCTGCCCGATGAGCTGCGGGCCGCCCGCTGGCTCCTCAAGGAGCGCGAGGAGTACCTGGCCAAGGTGCGCCGCGAGGGTGAGGAGATCCTCGACCAGGCCCGCACCCGCGCCGAGCGGATGGTCCAGCGCACCGAGGTCGTGAAGGCCAGCGAGGCCCGAGCCCGCAAGATCGTGGAGGCGGCCACCGAGCAGGCGGCCGAGCTGCGCAACGAGGTCGACGACTTCTGCGACCAGAAGCTGGCCAGCTTCGAGATCGTGCTCGAGCGCACCATGAAGATGGTGGCCAACGGCCGCACCAAGCTGCAGGGGTCGCTGAACCCCGGTGAGGTCGAGGCGCTGGGCCCACGGCGGGCGGAGGAGCCGGCTACCGCCGACGGTCCTTCAGACCCGGCGGTGTTCGACCAGGACCTCGGCTGATCTCGGTGCAGTCCCAGCAGACCCCTCTCCGGGTGGGCATCACCGAGCTGCGGCGCCGTCCCGGCACCCAGCGCGACGTCACCGTGTCGCTGGCCCTGCCCGGCCTCTCGATCACCGGCGCCCGAGTGCCCGACGAGGCCGAGCTGGCGGTCGACCTCACCCTGGAGTCGATCGAGGGCTCGAGGGTCACCGCAGTGGGCACCGTCGAGGTGCCATGGGTCGCCGAGTGCCGCCGCTGCCTCGACGACGTTGAGGGCGTGCTGCGCGTCGAGGTGCAGGAGGTCTTCGAGGTGTCGCCCAGCGACGGCGAGACCTACCCGATCGAGGGCGACGAGGTCGACCTCGAGCCGATCGTGCGCGACGCGGCCCTGCTCAACCTCCCCCTGGCTGCTGTCTGCGGCCCCGACTGCCGGGGGCCCGCCCCCGACGCCTTCCCCGCCATCGTGGCCGGCGAGGAGCCCGACGAACCGGCCGAGGCGACCCGCGATCCCCGCTGGGCCGCCCTCGACGAGCTGCGGCTCGACCCCGACTGACCCCACTCGCGAGGCGCGGGTTCGACGCCTCCGGCGCCCTGCCGCTACGCTCTCCCGGCTGCGCTGCCGGCCTCTCCTGGCCCAGTGCCCCCCGTTCTCTCGCATCGAGGATCCGTCATGGCCGTCCCCAAGAAGAAGACCTCCAAGGCCAAGAGCCGCAGCCGTCGGGCCAGCGCCTGGCGCCTGGAGGCCCCTGCCCGCAGCCTCTGCCCGCGCTGCGGTGCCACGAAGCTGCCCCACGTGGTCTGCGGCAACTGCGGCTGGTACGCCGGCCGCCAGGCCATCGAGGTCGACTGACCCGGTGATGCTGCCCGTCGCCCTCGACGCGATGGGAGGAGACAAGGCGCCCGACGAGATCGTCGCGGGCGCCCATCGGGCCGTCGCCGAGCTCGGGGTGCCCGTGGCGCTGGTGGGCCAGCCCGAGGTGCTGGGTCCTCTGGCCGGCGACCTCGAGGTGATCCCCGCCTCCGAGGTGATCCCGATGAGCGCCGACCCTGGCTCCAGCGTGCGCCGCATGAAGGACTCCTCGCTGGTGCGGGCGGCCGAGGCGGTGCGCGACGGCAAGGCCTCGGCGATGATCTCGGCGGGCAACACCGGCGCCACGATGGCCTCGGCCCTGCTGCGGATGGGCCGCATCAAGGGGGTGGCCC
>JBPPMN010000087.1:0-32007 GCA_051306055.1 Acidimicrobiales bacterium | reverse complement strand
GTGTAGGTGGTGACGGCCTCGAGGGCGGGCTTGTGCCAGCGGGCCTGGATCAGGCCTCCGGCTGTCAGCACCCAGGCATCGCCTTCGCCGACGAGCTGTGCCTCGGGGATCGGGACGCCGAACTGGTCAGCGGTGTCCGACGGGGCGTACTCGGTGAACTGGATGACGACGTTCTCCGGCGCCACCTGGGCCCCGTCGGCATCGACGTGCGGCGTGCCCTTCTGGTTGCGAGCCCACCCCGTGCCGTTCCACACGTAGTCGACGGGCGCCGCGCCGGCGCCGGTGCCGAACACCACGGTGACGCCGCCGACCGGTTCGAGGTGCGCCGGCTGCTGCCCTGCGGCCCGGAACGCGAAGAGGGGCGGCGGCGGGCCGGCGCCGTCGTTCGGGAGCGTGCGGAGGTCTGCGGTCGAGCCGAGCATCAGGTTGTGCGGCGCGGGACGCGAGCGCTCGCGGAAGTAGAAGTCGGAGGCCACGTCGTAGCCGGCGTCAGCGATGTTGCTCTCGCGAACGCGGGCAGCGAACGTCGGGTTGGCGCCGCTCCAGGCGAAGAACGGCCGGTTGAGGGGCGAGAACACGGCGATGTCCGACGTGCGAGCGGAGCGGACGGGACCCGCGGGAGCCGCGTCACCCGAGTGGAAGATGGCGAGCAGGCGCGTGACGCTGCCCTCGACCCGCTCCTCGTAGACGACGTCGGCCTGGTTGATGCCGAGCTGCGGGCGGGCCTTCGGCTCCGAGTTGTCGATCTTCACCACCAGCGCGGGCCGGTTGATCTGGGCTTGGTCAGCCACCGGCAGGCCCGTCAGCGGGGCGACCGGCGGTGGCGGGGCCGTGGTCGTGGGGGCCGTGGTCGTCGTCGTGGAGGACGTCGTCGTCGGCGCAGCGTCCTCTCCGCCGCCGCTGGCAAGCGCAAGGGCGATGCCGCCGCCCACGATGGCGACGGCGACGACGACCACGATTACGCGGTTGCGCGTCGATGCGAAGAGCTGGCCCAGCAATGTGATCTCCTGGCTAGAGCTCGCGGAGCAGCGCGATGCGCTCCTCGAGCGGCGGGTGCGTGTTGAACATGCGGTTGATGCGAGAGATGCGGCCCTCGTCCTCCTCGACCGCCTGCGGCTGCTCGATCCAAAGGTGAGCGGTCGCGTGGGACGTGGAGCCGACGACGGTGTAGTCGTCGCGCAGCTTCTCCAGCGCCGAGATCAGCCCTGGCGGGTAGCGGGTCAGCTCGACGGCGGACACGTCGGCGAGCGTCTCGCGCTTGCGGCTGACCGCGGACTGCATGACCCGTGCGATCAGCGGCGAGAGGACCAGGAGGGCAACGCCGAGGATGCCGAGCAGGGCGAGGACACCACCGCCCCCGCTGTCGTTGTCGTTGTTGCGGCTCCGGCCCATGCCGAACCACATGGACCGCACGCCCAGGTCGGCCGCGATGGCGATGATGCCGACCATCGTCACGGCGAGCGTCGAGACGAGGATGTCGTAGTTCTTGATGTGGCTCAGCTCATGGGCCACCACGCCCTCGAGCTCCACCCGGTTCATGCGCTCGAGCAGCCCGGTGGTGACGGCGATGGCGGCGTGCTTCGGGTTGCGGCCCGTGGCGAACGCGTTCGGCGACGGGTCGTCGACCACGTAGATGCGCGGCTTGGGCAGGCCCCCGGCGATGCAGAGCCCCTCGACGAGGTTGTGCAGCCGGGGGAACTCCTCGACCGACGCCGGTCGGGCTCGGCTCACGGCGAGCGCCACGGCATCAGACTTCCAATAGGACAGGCCCGCTGACCCAGCGGCGATGACGGCGGCCACGGCGATGAAGACCGGGCCGCCCTGGAGCAGCAGGTTGAGCGCGAAGCCGACCGCCACCACGAGGATGACGAACCCGATGATCAGGAGGACGGAGCGGCGCTTGTTCTGCGCGATCTGGTCGTACACGCGGGGTTGGCGGTGCGTCAGCCGGCCGGCGGCGTGGAGGGCGGCGTGGCGTCGCCCAGATCGACCGCGGGAGCGGACCCGAAGTCGACGGCGACGGGGCCCCGGGAGCCCTCCTCGGCCTCGAAGTACTCGCGCTCCGTGAACCGGAACTGCTTGGCCAGGACGTTGGACGGGAACGACTGGATCTTCGTCTTGTACCGGAAGACGGTGTCGTTGTAGTACTGCCGCGCGTAGGCGATGCGACCCTCGGTGCCCGTCAGCTCCTCCTGCAGGTTCAGGAAGTTCGTGTTGGCCTTGAGGTCCGGGTAGGCCTCCGACAGGGCGAAGACTGACTTGAGGGCGCCGCTGATCATGTTCTCGGCCTGGGCCTGGTCGTGCGGTCCCTGGGCGTTCATGGCCATGTTGCGGGCCTCGACGACGGCTTCGAGCGTCTCGCGCTCGTGGGTGGCGTAGCCCTTCACGGTCTCGACGAGGTTCGGGATGAGGTCGTACCGACGCTTGAGCTGCACGTCGATCTGCGCCCAGGCGTTCTCGATCTTGTTCCGCAACGAGACGAGCCCGTTGTACGTGACCATGACGTAGACGCCGAGCACGACGACGATGGCCAGGACGATCCAGAGAATCACGTTCAGCACTCCTACTAGGGGTGGGTCCCACTCTAGGAGGTGAGGTCAGCGACGAGCGGCCACCGAGGCGTAGATGGCGGCGTAGCGCTCGGCGAGGTGGTGCATCGACAGCTCGTCGGCGCGGCGGCGACCACCGGCGACGAGCTCGGCCCGCAGGCTGTCGTCGTCGAGCACGCGCCGCAGGGCCTTGGCGAGGGCGGCCGCGTCGCCGACGGGGGTCAGGAGGGCGTTGTCGCCGTCGATGGCCACGTTGCGGTGGCCGTCGAGGTCGGACGCCACGAGGGCGGCACCCGACGCCATCGCCTCCAGCAGGACCATGCCGAAGCTCTCGCCGCGGACCGACGGCGAGCAGTACACCGTGCAGCCCCGCATGCGAGCCGCCCGCTCCTCGTCGCTGATCCGCCCGAGCCACTCGATGCGCGTGTCGTGGCCGTACTTGGCGTGGAGCTCACCGGTCTGAGGGCCGTCGCCGCCCACCCAGACCCGGATGTCGGCTGGCAGGTCGTCGAGCGCGGCCAGCAGGACGTCGAGGCCCTTGCGCGGCTCATGGCGACCGAGGAAGAACACCGTCGGCGCGATCGTCGGCGTGGCATCGCCGACGGCGAAGCGCTCGACCTCGATGCCGTTGAACAGCAGCTCGTAGTCACCGCCGAGGTAGCGCTGCGCCAGCTCCGCAGCGTCAGGCGACACGGCGCACCGGTGGGCGAGGCGCTTCGCCATCCGACCGAGCACGAGCCCGACCGTGCGGTACGCCGCGCTCTGCCCGGCGGCGTGGAAGGTGCCGACCATGGGCGTGCTGGCGAACAGCAGCGTCGTCATCGTCGGCCCCGGCGCGATCGGCTCGTGGAGGTGGACGACGTCGAAGTCCTCGTCACGCAGCGCCCGAATCGTGCGGAGCTGCGCCGAGGGGTCGGGCGCCAGCGGGGCGACCGAGCCGTTGGCGGCGGTCGGCACGCTGCGGCCGAGCGGCGTGACGCCTGCATCGGGCGGCGGCCCGTCGCACGGGGCCAGCACCCGCACCTCGTGACCCCGCTTCCGCAGCTCCCGGGCCAGCCCCAGCACCTGCCCCTGCACGCCGCCTGGCAGGGTCAGCGAGTAGGGGCAGACCAGGCCGATGCGCACGCGGCGAGGCTACTGGTCGGACGGCTGGTGGTCAGAGGGCCAGTTGGGCTGGAGGAGGTGCCACTGCTCCGGGGCCCTGCGGATGAGCACCTCCAGGGCGTGGGCGAGGTCCTGGGTCACGCGCTGCACGTCCTCGCGGAGCTTGCCCGTGCGGGTGGTGTCGATCGGCGGGAGGACGACGCCGTGGCGGTTGCTGGGGCCGTCGAAGTAGATGGCGGTCGGCAGGAGCGGCGCGCCGGAGCGCAGCGCGAGGGTGGCCGGCCCGCCCGGCAGCGTCGTCCGCTCGCCGAAGAACTCCACCTCGGGGCCGGTGCCGGTGAGGTCGCGATCGCACAGCAGGGCGAGGGTGTGGTTGGCCTTCAGCGCTCGGGTGGTGGCGACCCCTGCGGCGGGACCGAGGGCGACGACGTCGAAGCCGAACGAGCGGCGGAGCTCGACGAACCACTCGAACAGCGCCGGCGGCTCGAGCTCCTCCACCACGACGGTGACGGGGATGCCCTTCACCTGCGTGAGCCAGAACCCCGACCACTCCCAGCCACCGAGGTGGGGCATGGCCATGATCGCGCCCCCACCGGCCTTGATGGCGGCGTCGAGGTGCTCGTACCCCTCGTGGGTGAAGCCGGCGTCGAGCGCTGCAGGGCTCGTGCCGGGCAGGCGGAACGACTCCTCGTAGTAGCGGGCGTACGACTGGAACGTCTTGCGGACGAGGCGGGCCAGCGGCAGGCCGGACAGCGACGGGTCCACGCGGCGCAGGTTGCGCTCGACCTGCGCCCGGCGCTCCGGGACCATGAACGCCGCGGCTCGACCGAGGCCCCGGGCGGTCCGGGCAGCGACGGGGCGCGGCATCAGGCGCGCCATCCCGGCGGCCGCCCGGTAGGCGGGGGTGATGAGGTCGGCCACGGAGACCGGCGACGGAGCGGCTAGCGCCGGGAGGCGCGCGCCTGGCGACGCCACGCACGCTCGGTGGGCCGGGCGGCACGGCGGGCCTGCCAGCGGCTGGCCTGCGGCACCGGCCGGGTGATCGACGCCTGCTGCCACACCTTCACGAACCGCTGCATGGCCGTGACGAGGGTGAGCAGGAGCATGGCCCACAGGATCGGGATCAGGATGGAGTCGAAGAGCAGGCCGACGCCGAGGGCGATGATCCGCTCGGCTCGCTCCATGAGCCCACCGCGAGCGTCGAAGCCGAGCGACTCCGCCTTGGCTCGCTCGTACGAGACGAGCATCGATGCGCCGAGCACGGCGAGCGGCAGGACCGCGATCCGGCCCGTGTGCGTCGTGGACAGGTGCCACGCCACGCCGCCGAGCAGCAGTGCGTCGGTGACGCGATCCGACACCGAGTCGAAGAAGGCGCCGCGCGGTCCGGCGGTGCCGGAGGCCTTCGCCACCGCCCCGTCGAGCAGGTCGGGTAGGGCGCAGAGCATGAGCAGCAACAGGCCGGCCCGGAGGGCGCCGTTGCCGATGGCGATGGCTGCACCTGCCGCGAGCACGACACCGGTGGCGGTGAGGTGGTCGGCGGTGATGCCGGTGCGGCGGATGTTGGCGCCGACAGGCTTGAGGCCTGCTTCGAAGCTGGTCCGCCAGCGTCCGTCGAACATGAGATCCCTCGGGGGTCGAAAGCGTTGCTTGCTGGAGGCTAACAGCGGGTCCGCGATCCACCGCGGTCTCTCGGGTGACGACCTCCCCGCCCTGGGTGGCTCAGCCGGCCTCAGCGGTGGCCTCCAGCAGCTCGACCCAGCGCGGGAAGACGAGGTGGTGACCGGCCCCAGGGTGCACCCGCACGCGGGCAGACGGCAGCCGGGCGGCGAGCCACTCGCCCACGGCCGGCGGGGAGACCGGGTCCAGCTCGCCGTGGACGGACAGCACCGGGGCGCGGACCGCGCTCAGGTCGAGGCCAGGGGTGAGCTGCAGCGCGAGGTCCTCGGCCAGCCCCTCGATGCCCCCTCTGGCTGCCTCGACCAGGGCCGCGGCCATCTGCTCGGCCGCGCCGGACACCGCCGCCAGCTCGCGCCGGCCGACGTCGCCGGCCCCCTCGAGCACGTGCTCCAGCGCCACCTCCGGGGTGAGCGGGTCGGGCACGAGGTACGGCGCCATCTCCGCGGCCAGCTCGGCGCCGGGGACCTCCATCGCCAGCTCGGCGAAGTGGCGGCGCCCGAGTCCGAGCGCGTCCACGACGTCCGGAGCGGCGTACGCCTCGACGGGCGGGACGGTGCCCACGAGCGTCACCGCCCGCACCGCTCCACCCAGGGTGCCGGCGACCGCCAGCGCCCCGAGGCCGCCCGCCGACCACGCCAGCAGCCGCACCTCGGTGGCGTCGAGGGCGTCGAGCAGCGCCGCCACGTCCGCACCCAGCGCCCCGAGCCCGGCTCCGGGATGGGCGTCGCTGCGGCCGGCGCCGGGTCGATCGAGCGCGACGAGGCGCACGCCAGCGGCCGCGGCGAGCCCGTCGTCGGGGTGGCGGGCCAGTCGCGAGTCGGGTGAACCGTGCAGGTAGACGATGAGGACGCCCTCCGGATCGCCGACGTCGTCATAGGCGAGGGTGCGCCCGTCGGGCAGCTGGAAGCGTTGCGGGTCGGCCACCTGCGCACGTTAGAAGCCAGGGATACCCTCGGATCGAGTCGCCCGATCGACCCCTGGAGAGGTGGCAGCGTGCAGAGCCCGTCGTCCGCGAAGATCCGCAACGTCGCCCTCGTGGGCCACAGCGGGGCCGGGAAGACCACCCTCGCCGAGGCCCTCCTCCACCGAGCCGGAGCGATCAGCCGGGTCGGCCGGGTGGAGGACGGCTCGACCGTGTGCGACCACGACCCTGAGGAGCAGCGGCGTGGGCTGTCGCTGTCGCTGTCGCTGGCGCCGTTCGAGTGGAAGGGCCACAAGGTCAACCTCGTCGACACGCCCGGCTACGCGGACTTCATCGGTGACGTGGTGGCGGCACTGCGCGTCGTCGACCTGGCGGTGTTCGTCGTGTCCGCCGTGGAGGGCGTGGAGGTCCAGACCGAGGTGATCTGGCGGGAGGCGGCCCGGCTCGGCGTGCCCCGGATGGTCGTCGTGAACAAGCTCGATCGCGAGCGAGCCAGCTTCGACCGCACGCTCGAGCAGCTGCGCGATCGCCTCGGCAAGGGCATCGCCCCGGTCGAGCTCCCGATCGGCAGCGAGGCGGCCTTCACCGGCATCGCCGACCTCCTCACCGACACCGCCCACGTGTACCGCGACGGCGTCCCGACGACCGGGCCCATCCCCGACGAGATGGAGGCACAGGAGCGCCAGGTGCACGACAACCTCGTCGAGGGCATCGTCGTGGCCGACGACGCGCTCCTCGAGCGCTACCTCGAGGACGACCAGCTCGGCGTCGAGGAGCTCGAGGGCGCGCTCACGCTCGGCATCGAGGCGGCCCGCGTCTTCCCGGTGGTGTGCGCGTCCGCCACCACCGAGGTCGGCATCGATCGCTTGGCGGACCTGCTCGTCGAGATCGGCCCGCCGCCCACCGATCGCCTGGCGACGGTGACCGCGGGAGACACCGAGGTCGACGTCCCGGCCGACGCCGCCGCCGACCCCCTCGCGTTCGCGTTCAAGACGATCGCCGACCCGTTCGTCGGCCAGGTGACGCTGCTCAAGGTGCTGTCCGGCACGATCCGCAACGACGACCACCTCGTCAACAGCCGCTCCGGCACCGCCGAGCGCATGCACGGGCTGTTCCTCGTGCGAGGCAAGGAGCACGTCCCCGTCGACGCGCTGGCCGCCGGGGATCTGGGTGGCGTCGCCAAGCTCGCTGGAACCACGACCGGCGACACGCTCGCCCGCAAGGGCCGCCCGGTGCGGGTGCCGCCCGTCGAGCAGCCGCCCGCGGTGCTCGGCGTGGCCGTCGTGCCGGCCACCCAGGCCGACGACGACAAGCTGGCGACCGCCCTGCACCGCCTCCAGGAGGAGGACCGAGCGCTGGTCGTCGAGCGCGACGAGGAGACGCACCAGACGGTCCTGCGGGGCGTCGGCGAGGCGCACCTCGCGATCACCATCGAGCGGTTGCAGCGGAAGTTCGGCGTGACCGTGAGCACCGAGCCGCTCCGGGTCCGGTACCGGGAGACGATCACGCAGCCGGCCCAGGCCGAAGGGCGCCACAAGAAGCAGTCCGGTGGGCACGGCCAGTTCGCGGTGTGCACGGTCGAGCTCGAGCCGCTGGAGCGGGGCCAGGGCTTCGAGTTCGTCGACAAGATCGTCGGCGGGGCCATCAGCCGGAGCTACATCCCTGCCGTCGAGCGGGGCATCGTCGAGGCGATGGCGTCGGGCGGGGTGAACGGCTACCCGGTGGCCGACGTCCGCGCCACGCTGCTCGACGGCAAGGAGCACAGCGTCGACAGCTCGGAGATGGCGTTCCGGGTGGCGGGGCGCCTGGGCTTCCGTGCCGCCATGGCCGACGCCGGCCCCGTGGTCCTCGAGCCGATCTGCCGCGTCGACGTCACCACCCCGTCGGACCTGCTGGGTGACGTCATGGGCGACCTGAACGCTCGTCGGGGTCGCGTGCAGGGCACCGAGCCGGGCGATGAGGGCGAGCAGGTCGTCTACGCCCTCGTCCCGGAGGCAGAGCTCAGCCGCTACGCCGTGGAGCTCCGCTCGCTCACCGGCGGGCGGGGTCGGTTCACCATGGAGCACGAGGGCTACGACGCGGTGCCCGCTCACCTCGTCGACGCCATCCGGCGCGACGTGCATGAGGCCGACTGACCCGGGGCAGAGGCTACCCATGGCTCCCCGACCCCCTGCTGACGGCGTCGTCGCCCTCCGCTCGCTCCCCCGCCGCTACCGCGGCCTGTTCGCCGGTCTCCGCGACGACGAGTCCCCCGACGCGCTCGCCCGGCGTGTGGGTGCGGGCAGCCGCTCGGCGCTCGACCACATCGCGTCGGCGAGCCGCACGCTGACGACCGCCCATCGCACGCTCGACCAGGTGCTGGTGTCGGACGATCCCCGACTCGACCCCGTGGACGTCGACACCCGTGAGCGGGAGGCCGAGATGCAGCCCAGCGGCAGCCTCGAGGAGCGCCTGCTCGAGCTCCAGCTCGACAGCGAGCGCCTGGCCGACCGCGCCGAGCACGTGTCAGCGGCCGAGTGGTCACGCGCCGGCCGCTACGACGACGGCACGACGGTCACCGCGAGCGACGTCCTGTGGAAGGCGGTCGACAAGGCCGTCGCCCACCTCGAGTCCGCCGAGCAGACCCTCCAAGAAGCCCGCACCCAGCGCTAACCACACCCTTCCGAAACCGACTACAGGTCTGACCAGTCCTCTGGGTTGGGTTCGGTGAAGTGGGCGACGATCTCGCCGTCGACGCCGTCGACGAGCACCAGGCCGCGGGTCGTGGGCGGGTCCTCGGCGGAGTAGAGGAGGATGCGCCAGGTGGGGCGGCTGCGCAGGCCTCGCCAGCCCAGCTGGGCAGAGGCGTGGCCGACGGCGAAGCCGACCTCGCGGGTGGCCTGGACGAGTGCGTCGCGCTCGTCGACGTCGAGGTCCCAGCCGGCGACCAGGTGGTAGCCACCGATCAGGACGAGCAGGAGCCCGGCGAACAGGAAGCCGCCGTTGACGAGGACGCCGTCGCCCTGCCCGGTCGCCGCCCACAGGCCGATGCACGCCACGGCGAGGGCGAGGTAGAGGTAGCCGGGGATCCGGCGGCGGTTGTTGTTCGGGAAGACGTAGGGGCCCACGTACTCCGATGCGTTGAGGTCCTCGGGGAGCTCGTCGCGGATCCGGTCGTCGCTCGTGGGATCGTCAGCCATCGCGCCGGTGACGGTACCGGCGGGGGTGTCAGGCGGGCCAGGCGGCGCGGGTGTCAGGCGGGCCAGGCGGCGCGGATGCGCTCAGCGGCTTCGACGAGGCTGATCGGTAGGACGCGGGTCTCGGCCGCCACCGCGATGAAGTTGGCGTCGCCGGCCCAACGGGGCACGCAGTGCACGTGGAGGTGGTCGGACTGGGACCCGCCGGCGGCGGCACCGAGGTTGAGGCCGACGTTCACCGCGTCGCACCCGAAGGCAGCCCTCAGCGCCACGACCGCCGACCGCACGCCGTTCCACAGCTCGGCGTGCTCCGCCTCGGTGAGCGCCTCCAGGTCGGCCACCGCCCGCATGGGCAGCACCATCATGTGGCCGGCGGTGTACGGGTACAGGTTCAGCAGGGCGAAGCAGGTCTGGCCCCGCCACAGCACGCCCGCGGTGACGTCGCCCTCCTCGTCGGCACCGGCGAGGATGCGCTCGAAGAGCGACCGGCCTTGCGCCTCCTCCGCGCTCGGGTGGGCGCGCGTGTCGACGACGCGCCCGACGTAGGCCGAGCGCCAGGTGGCCCAGAGGTGATCGAGGGGCACGTCAGACCTTGGCCGCCACCTCGGCGGCCAAGCGGTGCACGAACTCGTCGACGTGCACGTCGCGCTCGGGATGGTCCGAGCCGCGCTGGTTGACGCCGACGGTGCCGTTGTCGACGTCGCTGTCGCCCACCACCAGGATGTACGGCAGCTTCTCGAGCTTGGCCTTGCGGATCCGGCCACCGAGCGGCTCATCAGCCTCCAGGGAGGAGGCGCGGTAGCCCTCGCTGCGCAGCCGGTCGGCGATGCGCTCGGCGTAGGCGTGATGGTCGCTGCGCACGGGGAGCACCCGCACCTGCTCCGGCGCCAGCCACGCGGGGAAGGCGCCCGCGTAGTGCTCCAGGAGCACGGCGAAGAAGCGCTCGACGGATCCGAACAGGGCCCGGTGGATCATGATCGGCCGGTGCCGCTCGTTGTCGGCGCCGACGTACTCCATCTCGAAGCGCTGCGGGAGCTGGAAGTCGAGCTGGATGGTGGACATCTGCCACGTGCGGCCGATGGCGTCGCGTGCCTGGACCGAGATCTTGGGGCCGTAGAAGGCGCCGCCACCGGGGTCCATCACGAGCTCGAGCTCCTTCGTGGAGGCGGCGCGGCGGAGCGTCTCGGTGGCCTCCTCCCACTCCTCGTCACCGCCGACGAACTTCGCCTCCGGCTTGGTGGACAGCTCCAGGTAGAAGTCGTTCAGCCCGTAGTCGGCGAGCAGCTCGAGCACGAAGTCGAGCGCCCGCACGATCTCGTCGTGCATCTGCTCCCTGGTGCAGAAGATGTGGGCGTCGTCCTGCGTCATGCCGCGCACGCGCGTGAGGCCGTGCACCACGCCGGACTTCTCGTAGCGGTACACGCTGCCGAACTCGAACGCCCGGAGGGGAAGCTCCCGATAGCTCCGGATCCGCTGCTTGAAGATCAGGATGTGGAACGGGCAGTTCATCGGCTTCAGGTAGTAGTCCTGCCCGCCGTCGCCGCCCTCGTCGTCGAAGTGCATGGGCGGGAACATCCCGTCGGCGTACCAGTCGAGGTGGCCCGACACCTCGAACAGCGTCGACTTCGTGATGTGCGGCGAGTACACGAAGTCGTAGCCGCCGTCCTCGTGGCGCTGTCGGGAGTAGTCCTCCATGATGCGGCGGACGAGCCCGCCCTTCGGGTGGAACACCGCCAGGCCGGAGCCGAGCTCGTCGGGGAAGCTGAAGAGGTCGAGCTCGACGCCGAGCTTGCGGTGATCGCGCTTGGCCGCCTCCTCGAGCCGCTCGAGGTGGGCGTCCAGCGCCTTCTTGGAGTCCCACGCGGTGCCGTAGATGCGCTGCAGCTGGGGGTTGCCCTCCTGGCCCCGCCAGTAGGCGCCGGCCACCCGCATCAGCTTGAAGTGGCCGAGGTGGGTCTTCGTGTCGCGCACGTGCGGACCACGGCACAGGTCGACGAAGCCGGGGTAGCCGGCGAAGGGCTGGAGCTCCTTGGGCTGCGCGGGCGGGTTCTCGTAGGTGCGCACCGACTCCGTCGACGACGTGGCCGACATCGGATCCGTGCTGGCGTCGTCGATGATCTCCAGCTTGAAGCGGTGGCCGGCGAACACCTCGCGAGCCTGTTCCGCGCTCAGGTGGTCGCGCACGAAGGGCTGCGACTCGCCGATGATCTCGCGCATCCGAGCGTCGATCTTCTCGAGGTCGTCCTCCACGAAGGCGGCTCCTCCGGGGAGCTCGAAGTCGTAGTAGAAGCCGTCGTCGACCGGGGGGCCGATGCCGAAGGTGGCTCCCGGGAAGAGGTCGAGGACGGCCTGGGCCAGCACGTGGGCCGTGGAGTGGCGGATCGTGAACAGCCCCTGGGGGCTGTCGGCCGTGACGATGGCCACCTCATCGCCGTCGGCCAGCTCCGTGGCGAGATCGCGCTCCTCGCCGTTCACGACCGCGATCACGGCGGCCTTGGCCAGGCGGGAGCCGATGGCGGCAGCGAGATCAGCGGCAGTGGTGCCGGTGGCCAACGCGCGCGTCGAACCATCGGGCAGCCGGATCGTGATCTCTTGAGCCATGGGGGCGGAGGGTACCGGAGCGGGTCGGGCGCCCAGGAACCGGTTGGTCGCCTCAGCCCGTGCGCGGAGCCAGCACGTCGGCGCTGGAGCGGCGCGGAGGGGCGGTGTCCGCAGCATGACCGTTGCCGTGCGCCCGCTGGCCTTCCAGGTCGATCACCTGACCCTGCTCGGCGCTCGGGAAGGTCTCCGCCTTCTTGGTGGCGTACTCGTCGACGTACTCCTGGCCGGTGAGGGAACGGATCTCGTACATCACCTCGTCGATGATCTGGCGCAGCACGAGGCGGTCGTCGCCGCGGTCGGCGTAGCGACCGGGCTCGATGGGGCGCCCGAAGCGCACCGTGGCCCGCTTGAACGGCCGGGGGAGCTTGGCGTCGGGCGGCTGGATCTCACGGGTGCCCACGATCCCGACGGGGATGATGGGCACGCCGGTGCGAACGGCCAGGCGGGCCGGGCCGGTGTGGCCCCGGTGGAGGCGGCCGTCCCTGGCTCGGGTGCCCTCGGGGTAGATGCCGAAGAACCCGCCCTCCTCCAGCACCCGGGCCGCGGTGTTGAGCGCCCGCTCCGCTGCGCTCCCGCCACTGCGGTCGATGGGGATCATCCCCATGGCCGGGAACAGGTGACGGGTCTTCCAGGAGTCCATGTACTCGGCCTTGCCCACGAACTTGATCTGTCGGGGCAGGGTGAGGGGCAGGAAGAAGGAGTCGATCACCGAGGTGTGGTTGGGGCAGAAGATGGCCCCGCCGGTGGCCGGCACGTGATCGAGGCCCTCGACCTTGATGCGCCACAGTCCCTTGAAGATGGGGCTGAGGACGGCCCTGGCGACGGGATAGAGCTTCCCGTACTCGCGCTCGGCCGTCACCTCGGCTGTGACGTCGGTCTCCACGCTTGGAGTCTTGCACTCCTACCTGGGCGCCGCGGAACGGTGGCTGTCAGAGACGGATGCCGAGGAGCGCCGCCGCCTCCGACACACCCGCTCCGGCCTCGGCCGCCGTGTCGACGGCCGCCACCGCCGCCGGGGTGTCGAGGTCGTCGTCGAGGGCGCCGCGCACGTCGTCGAGGGCGGCATCGCCTGGGCCGGCTGCCCGCCAGCGCTCGAGACGGTCGGCGTTGCGGGGCATGCGGGTGTCGTCCCACTCCCACGCCGTGCGGTAGTGGTTCTCCACGATCATCAGGCGGATGGCCATCGGCTCCCACTCCTTGCGGAGCTCCGAGACGAACACGAGGTTGCCGAGCGACTTCGACATCTTCTCGCCGTCCATCCGCACCATCGCCTGGTGCATCCAGTGACGCACGAACGGCTCACCGGTGGCCGCCTCCGACTGTGCCCGCTCGCACTCGTGGTGCGGAAAGATCAGGTCGGTGCCGCCACCGTGGAGGTCGATGGTGGTGCCCAGCTCGCGGAGCGCGAGGGCCGAGCACTCGATGTGCCAGCCTGGCCGCCCCGGGCCCCAGAGGGAGTCCCACGCCGGCTCGTCGTCGAGCGAGGGCTGCCAGAGCACGAAGTCGAGCGGATCGCGCTTGTTGGGGTCGTCGACGTTGCCGCCTCGCTCGGCCGCGTAGGCCAGCATCTCCTCCCGGGAGTAGCCCGACACCGTGCCGAACTCCGGGAAGCTCGACACGTCGAAGTACACCGAGCCGCCGGCCTGGTAGGCGTGGCCCCGGTCGAGCACCATCCCGATGAAGCCGCGGATGTCGGCGATGGCCGAGGTGGCTCTCGGCTCGCTCCACGACGGCAGCATCTCGAGCGCTTCCATGTCGTCGTCGAACCGGGCGGTCTCGGCGGCGGCCAGGTCGAGGTAGTGCACGCCGAGCTCGCGCGCCTTGCCGAGGATCGAGTCGTCGACATCGGTGATGTTGCGCACGCAGCGGGTCTCGTGGCCGAGGTCGCGCAGGCGGCGTTGCAGCACGTCGTAGCCCACGTAGACCGCCGCATGCCCCAGGTGGGTGGCGTCGTAGGGCGTGATGCCGCAGGTGTACATGCTCACGATCGGCCCGGGCTCGAACGGCACCACCTCTCGCCGAGCGGTGCACCACAGCCGCATCGGACCCCCCGGTACGGTCACGGGCCGGTCACTCGGGGATGCTGGTGAACTTCACGGCGACGCGGGTCTTGTAGCGCACGTTGAGCTGCAGGAGCACGGCCGTGAAGGACTCGATCGGGGTGGCCAGCGACAGCTCGCCGCAGTCGAGGGCCCGCATGTTGGGGATCTTCGCCACCAGGTCGGAGGTGATCTCGGTGGCCGAGGGGTGATCCGAGCAGATCAGCACGTCGCTCTCGATCGGGTGGTCGAGGTCCCCGAGCTCCTTGGCCGGCACGTGGTGCAGCGCGGCCGCGACGTGGCTCTTGGGCAGCACCGCCTGCACGCTGGCGGCCACCGAGCCGCGGGGAGGCACCAGCGGCTGGAACTCCTTGCCGATCCGGGTGAGGGCGTTGGCCATCGAGATCACGACCTTGCCCCGCAGGTGGGGCTCCACTCCCTGCGCGGTCTGCGTGGCGCCGTCCCAGGGGGTGGCGATCACGATGAGGTCGGCCGAGGCCGCCCCTTCGTTGTCGGCGGCGTCGATGGTGAGCTCGCGGTCGGCCCACTGCGCCTTCAGCCCGTCGACGATCTCCAGCGCTCGATACCGCGAGCGTGAGCCGATGACCGTCTCGAACCCCACCGAGGCGAGGCGAGCAGCGAGCGCGCTGCCGGCCGGGCCGGTGCCACCAAGGATCCCGATGCGCATCGTCGACACCGTAGCGGCGCGCCCCACTCCACAAGGAACCCGTCAGCCCCGCCGTAACACCGACCCGGGCGTGGCAGTCTCAGGGCCATGTCCCTCCTCGACGGCAAGCGCATCCTCGTCACCGGCGTCCTCACCGACGCCTCCCTGGCCTTCGGCGTGGCCCGCCAGGCTCAGGAGCAGGGTGCGGAGGTGATCCTCACCGGCGCCGGGCGAGGCCTGTCGCTCACCCAGCGCACGGCCCGCAAGCTGCCCGAGGCGGCCGAGGTGCTGGAGCTCGACGTGACCGACGCCGAGCAGGTGGCGGCCGTGCGCGACGCGCTCGGCGAGCGGTGGGGCCGGGTCGACGGGGCCTTGCACGCCATCGGGTTCGCCCCGCAGTCGTGCCTGGGCGGCGGCTTCATGGAGGCCCCGTGGGAGGACGTGGCGGTGGCCATGCAGGTGTCGGCCTACTCGCTCAAGACGCTGGCCGACGTGGTGGTGCCCCACATGGCCGAGGGCGGCAGCATCGTGGGCCTCGACTTCGACAACAGCACCCAGGCCTGGCCCGCCTACGACTGGATGGGCGTGGCCAAGGCGGCCCTCGAGTCGACGTCGCGCTACCTGGCCCGCGACCTCGGCCCCCAGGGCGTTCGGGTCAACCTCGTCGCCGCCGGCCCGATCAAGACGCTGGCCGCCAAGTCGATCCCCGGCTTCTCGAAGTTCGAGGACGTCTGGGACGAGCGGAGTCCCCTCGGCTGGGACGTGAAGGCCGACGCCGACGCCGTCGCCCGCGCCTGCGTGGCTCTCCTCAGCGACTGGTTCCCGAAGACCACCGGCGAGCTGATCCACGTCGACGGCGGCTTCCACAGCACCGCCACCTGAGCTCGGCCCCAGGACGGCAAGGACAAGGGCGCGGCGACGGCGGGCCTGGTCGCTCGAAGGCTCCACGCCGGGGTGGCCGGTGTCCGGCCGTTGGGTCTCGGCGCCTCCTCTCATGACGGCGTCGAGCGTGCTTGCCCTGGTGCTGGGCGGCAGACGGGAAGGGCCAGGGCGCGGCGACGGCGGGCGTGGTCGCTCGGTGGCTCCACGCCGGGGTTGCTGGTGTGCGCTGGCGGCTCGATCGGTGCCCGATGGCGTCGTTCTTCGGGTCTCCCCTTGGGGCGTTGCTGGGGGTGGTGGGGCTGGTGTGGTCACTGTGGTCGACGAGCCTGATGAGGCCAGAAAAGTGCTGCAAACACTCACTTTTCGGGTGCAACCGACATCGAACTGGTGTACCCTAGGAGGATGTTCGGAGCGCTCACCGACACCATCGACACCCTGGTGGTTCCCGCCCAGAGCGACGCGCTGACCGAACTCGCACTGCAGCACGGTCGACTGTCCGCACGCCTCTGCGAAGCCCTGGGCGACTTCGATGCCTCCGGCGCCTGGGAGCTCGACGGCTCCGCTTCGATGACCGCCTGGACCCGCGTCCACCTCGGCTGGACCAACGCCACCGCCAACCGGTGGCTCCGAACCGCCCGCCGACTACGGGATCTCCCCGTCACCCGGGCCGCCTGGGCCGACGGACGCCTCACCGACGGCCAGGTCGAAGTGATCGTGGCCAACCTCACCGACCGCCGCACCCCGCTGTTCGCCCACCACGAAGCCGACGTCGTCCCCACGTTCGGACCCCTCGACGTGCTCGACACCGTGGTCGCCATGCGCGACTGGGCCGCCCGCGCCGACGCGGTGCTCGATGAACCCGAACCGCCCGAAGACCCTGCTGCGTCAGCGTCGCTCGTGCAAACCCTCGACGGGCGCGGCTACCTGCGAGGCAGCTTCGACGCCGAAGGCAGCGAGATCATCGCCACCGGGCTCCGCCTCGCGGAGGTCGGCGACCGCGACCTCTCCAACGCAGAGCGCCACGGCCAGGCCCTCGTCGACGTGTTCCGGCACTACCTCGACCACCAAGCCGACAAGCTCGCCAAGCGCCACCGCCCCCACCTCAACGTCGTCGTCACCCACCCCAACCTCCGAGACGAGGGCCCCGGTCGCACGCTCGACGGGAACCCCCTCCCCGGGCTGGTGATCCGCAAGATCGCCTGCGACGCCAACATCCACCGCGTCATCACCGACGGCCAGTCCTCGATCCTCGACTACGGCCGCTCCACCCGCACGATCCCACCGGCCGTCTACACCTCCCTCGTCCTCCGAGACATGGGCTGCCGGTTCCCGGGCTGCGACCGCCGCGCGGAATGGTGCGAAGGCCACCACATCTGGCACTGGGAAGACGGCGGACCCACCGACCTCTCGAACCTCGTCCT
Organism: Acidimicrobiales bacterium; assembly: GCA_051306055.1. GTDB lineage: Bacteria > Actinomycetota > Acidimicrobiia > Acidimicrobiales > VFJN01 > VFJN01. The sequence goes on along the minus strand of JBPPMN010000087.1, from coordinate 14,969 downwards.
GTTGTGCTCGAGGCACCACCACCGCATCCACATGCCCGGCTGGCACATCAAGCTCCGGCCCGACGGCGCCGTCGAAGTCACCCAACCCGACGGCACCGTCCGCACGAGCGACCCACCCCTCCTCTGCTGAACCGCGCCCAGCGCGCGACGATCGAGCTGTGCCCGACACCGGCGGTGAGCCTCCCTGCTGGCTCGACCGCGTCTGCATGCACTGTGGAGGGGTGACCGGCGACGCCGGCCATGCCTGCGACCCCAGCGATTCGGCATCGCCCGGGCGCGCCCGCACCGGTGGACGCCTCGTGGTGATCACCGGACTCCCGGGCAGCGGCAAGACGCACCTGGCCACCGAGCTGGCTACCGACTTGCCGGCGGTGCGGATGTGCCCCGACGACTGGATGATGTCGGCCGGGATCGACCTCTGGGACGACTCGGCCCGCGGCCGCATCGAGGCGCTGCAGCTCGAGCTGGCCCTCGACCTGCTGCGCTCGGGGGCGAACGTGGTCATCGAGTGGGGCGTCTGGACCCGTGCCGAGCGAGATGCCCTGCGCGACGCTGCGCACGCTGTCGGAGCGAGGGCCGAGCTCCGGTACCTCAGCGCTCCCATCGACGAGCTGTGGCGCCGCATCGAGGAGCGCGACATGGAAGGCCGATGGGGCTCCCGGTCCATCACCCGCCACGAGCTCGAGGGGTGGTGGACCGCATACGAGACGCCCACCGACGCCGAGCTGGCCACCTACGACCCGCCGACCTAGCACCGACCACTGCGCGGCCGGGCGGCTCAGCCGTCGGTGAGCCAGGCGGGGTTGGCCACCGCCACCTTCACGGCGACGCTCTGGGCCACCACGGCCCGGACCTGCTCGGCGCGGTCGTCGAGCTCGCCAGCGCGGATCTTCGCCGCCAGGTCGGCGTCGTCGGCGCACCCGAGCTGGCTGAGGCGGGCCTGGTGGGCGGCCTCGGGCTCGGGCCCCATGGCCAGCTCTCGCTCCACCATGCGCAGGGCGTTCACGGCGACGCGGGCGTGGAAGGAGAGTCGGCCCTCGGTGCCCTCGCGCACATCGCTGTCGACCCACTCCCGCACGGCTTCCACGAGCTCCGTCGCGGTCGGGCGGCCGTGGAGGGCGGCCGGCGGCGCTGGGTCCGTGTCGACCTCGGGCACCAGCGGGCCGCCAGGAAGTAGCTGGAGCACGTCCCACTCGTTCTCGCAGACCCGTCGGCCGATGGTGGCCAGCTCCACCGAACGGGCCGCGCCGCTCAGGTGCCCCCAGGCCTGCATGATGCAGATCACACCCCACTTGAGGGTGCCCAGCAGCTCCCACCAGCGCAGCGCCTCGGGATCGACGGGGCGGCCGCCGGCGGCCTCGTAGGCGGCGGCCAGCTCATCCCGGGTGGCCACTCCCCCGGCAGGGAGCGGCGAGCCGAAGCGCCAGGCCCGCACGCAGAGCCAGCCGAGGTCCTCCAGCGGATCGCCGAGGTGCGCCAGCTCCCAGTCGAGCACGGCGCGGAGCCCGTCGGGACCCACCAGCAGGTTCCCCAGGCGGAAGTCGCCGTGCACGATGGCGGTGTCGGTGGTGGCCGGCCGGTGGGCGTCGAGCCAGCGCAGGCCGAGCTCGAAGGCGGGGTGCGGCTCGCCCAGGCCGTCGAGGAGGGCCCGCAGCTGCTCGAGCTGGTCGGTGGGTCGCAGGCCGTCGACCGCGTCGACGGGCATGGCGTGGATGGCCGCCAGCGCGTGGGCGGCCTGCGCTCCGAGGCGCGACCGGGCCGTGGCCCACTCATCGTCGCGCAGCAGCTTCCGAGCGATGGTCTCGCCTTCGAGGCGCTCCACGACCATGCCCGGGCTCCCGAGCGTGCTGCCGTCGACGTCGATGGCGTGCACGGTGGGGACGGCCACGCCGTGGGCGCCGGCGGCCTGCACCAGCGCGGCCTCGGTGCCGAGCGGGGTGGCTGTGGTGCTCCCGCTGGCCCCGGGTCGGAGGCGCTGCAGGATCAGCGCGTGGCGCTGCTCGCCGTCGACGGCGTCGAAGCTCCAGGTCTCGCGCGAGGCGCCCCCGGAGAGGCGACGGAGGTCGGCCAACCGGGCCCCGGGGCCGACAGCACCGGCGTCGACCAGGAGACGGTGCAGCGCTCGCTCGAGCTCGTCGGTGGCCACGGGCCGGGACCCTATCGGCGGCGAACGGGACCCGAGGTCAGCAGGCGGCGGCGACGGCAGGGTACGGGTTGACCGCGCCCCCGCCGTTGGGGTGGATCTCGAAGTGGAGGTGCGGGATGCCCCGGGCGTTGCCGGTGTCGCCCACGTAGCCGATCACCGTGCCGGCCTCGACGTGGCCGGCGCCGACGTTGGCGTAGGCCGAGAGGTGGGTGCCGTAGTAGTAGTGGCCGTTGTCGCCGTTGAGGTGCCAGGACAGCCCACCCACGCTGTTGCCGCGGTGGCTGACGGTGCCGCTCACGGGGGCCACGGTGGGCGTGCCCGAGGGCGACATCATGTCGACGCCCTTGTGGCGGCGACCGCCGGAGCGGGCCGCGCCCCAGGTGTCGCTGAAGGCCACCGGGCCCTGCACGGGACAGACGATGCCACCCACCGGCGCGCTCACGACGGGGTCGGGGCTGGTGCTCCGGGACGGAGCCGACGAGGACCGGCTGGGCGCCGAGCGCTGCGCGGCGGCTTGGCGGGCCTCTTCCTCGCGGGCCTGGCGGGCGGCTTCCTCGCGGCGCTTGCGCTCGGCCTCCTGCCGCTCCCGCTCCAGGGCCTCGAGCCGCTCGAACTCGCGCTCGAGGGCGGCCCGACGCTCCCGCAGCTCCTCGATGGCGCCTTCCTGGGCTTCCTGCTTCTCGGCCAGCTCGGCCTGGGCCACCTCGAGGTCTTCGGCGGCGGCGGCGTAGCCGTCGATGGCGTCCTGGTTGCCCTGGGTGGTGTAGCGGGCGAGCGTGTCGGCCCGGGCCTGGGTGTTGATGTCGGGGTCGACGTACGAGGCGGTGGCGAAGTCGGCGTTGACGAAGCGGCGCACGGCGGCATCGGTGACGGCGGCGTGGAGCGAGTCGAGGGTGGCCTGGGCCTCGGCGGCACGGGCCTCGATCGACTGGATCTCGCCATCGAGCTCCCCGAGGCGGGTCTCGGCCTCGGCGAGGTCGGCCGCCGCCTCGTTGGCCCGCGCTCGGGCCACGGCGAGGTCGTTGGCGTCGGCTCCCGCACCGGGGGCCACGGCCAGCAGCCCGACCAGCATCGATGCGCCGAGGACGGCGTGGATCAGCTTCTTGCCCATGTGGGCGAGCACTGTAGCGGCTGTGTGTCGGTTGTTGCAGTTCCGTGTCGGAACGGTGGCGGCCCCCGCTGGAGGAGCCCCCTAGCGGACGGGGGGCGGCCAGTAGGGTCCCCGCCATGCCCCTGGGTCGTGATGTGCTGCTCGACGTGCTGCGCACCGAAGGGGTGCGCCACATCTTCGGCAACCCGGGCAGCACGGAGCTGCCGCTGATCGACGCCCTGGCCGAGGCCGACGACCTCCACTACGTGCTCGGCCTGCAGGAGGCCACGGTGGTGGGCATGGCCGACGGCTACGCCCAGGCCACCGGTCGACCGGCCTTCGTGAACCTCCACACCTCTGCGGGGCTGGGCAACGCCGTGGGGAACCTCACCAACGCCCAGGCCAACCGCACCCCGCTGGTCGTCACGGCCGGACAGCAGGACTACCGCCACATCGTCACCGACCCGCTGCTGTCGGGGCCGCTGGTGGAGCTGGCCGGCGGGGCCGTGAAGTGGGGCCACGAGGTCCGCACCGTCGACGAGCTGGGCACGATCCTGCGTCGCGCCTTCCACGCCGCGTCCGCCTCGCCGTCGGGCCCGGTGTTCACGTCGCTGCCCATGGACCTCTTGGACCAGGAGGCGCCAGGGCCCGCACCAGCGCCGTCCACCATCGCCTCTGCGGGCCCGGCGGCGAGGCTCGAGGAGCTGGCCGAGCTCCTCACGGCTGCACCCGGGGGCCTGGCCATCGTGGCCGGCGACGCGGTGGCCGCCAGCGGGGCCGTGCCCGCCCTGGTGCGCCTGGCCGAAGCCCTGGGCGCTCCCGTCTACGGCGCCCCCCTGCACGGTCGGGGAGTGTTCCCTCCCACCCACCCGCTGTGGCGGGGGATGCTGGCCCCGGCGGCCGCCGCCATCCACGCTGCCCTGGAGCCCTTCCAGCGGGTGCTGCTGGTGAGCGAGCAGGCCTTCGTGGTCTATCCCTACACCGAAGGACCGGCGGTACCGCCCAGCGTCGAGCTCCTCCACCTCTCCCCCGACGCCGCCCAGCTCGGTCGGGCCTGGCCCACTCGCCTCGGCTTGGCCGGCGACCCCCGGCTGAGCCTGGATGCCCTGCACCCCCACGTGCTGGCCCGGGCCGATGCCGACGCCGCCGCCGAGGCGGTGCAGACCGCCGCCACGCAGCGCCGCGCGCAGATCGACGAGCTCGAGGAGGCAGCGCTCGGTCGCTACGGCGCCTCCCCGATGCACCCGATGGCGGCCGCCCACGCCCTGGTGCGGGCCCTTCCGCCCGACAGCCTCGTGGTCGACGAGGCCATCACCACCGGGGTCTACGTGCGGGGCTTCCACCACTGGACCGAGCCCGGCCGCTACTTCTTCTGCACCGGTGGAGGCCTCGGCTGGGGGATGCCGGCCGCCTGCGGGGTGTCACTGGGCCACGAGCGGGCTCCGGTGCTGTGCGTGGTGGGCGACGGCTCCGCCATGTACTCGCCCCAGGCGCTCTGGACCGCGGCGGCCCAGGAGCTGCCGGTCGTCTTCGCCGTGGTGAACAACCGCCAGTACAAGATCCTCAAGGGCTACCTGCGCGGCATGGGCGGCCCGTCAGCGCGCACCGGCCGCTTCGTGGGCATGGACCTCGACGCACCGCCGATCGACTTCCTCGCCCTGGCCACCTCGATGGGGGTGGGGGGCACGATGGTGGAGTCGGCGGCCGACGTGGGCGACGTGGTGCGGACGGCCCTCGCCGCCGGTCGGCCCCACGTGATCGAGCTGCCGATCTCCCCGTGAACCCGCCTGCGCTGCGGCTGTCGCAGGTGTCGCTCGTGCGCGACGGCATCACCATCCTCCACGACATCGACTGGTCGGTGGCCGACGACGACCGCTGGGTGGTGCTGGGCCCCAACGGCTCCGGCAAGACGTCGCTGCTGCGCATCGCCGCCCTCTACCTCCACCCGAGCACCGGGGAGGTGGCCGTGGCCGGCGAGGTACTGGGCCGCGCCGACGTGCGCCAGCTCCGCACCCGCATCGGCCTGGCCAGCCCCGCCTTCGGCGACCTGCTCCGTCCGCAGCTCACCGGGGTGGAGGTGGTGATGACCGCCCGCCATGCCGCCCTCGAGCCCTGGTGGCACACCTACGACGACGACGACCGAGCTCGCGCCCGAGCCCTGCTGGAGCGGTTCGGGGTGGGCCACGTGGCCGACCGTGCCCTGGCCACCGCCTCGTCGGGCGAGCGCCAGCGCGTCCTGCTGGCGCGCGCCTTCGCCGGTGAACCGGTGCTGGTGCTGCTCGACGAGCCCACCGCTGGGCTCGACCTGGGTGGCCGCGAAGACCTCGTCGCCCGGCTGGGCGCCGCTCCCGCCGACGGCTCGGCCACCGTCCTGGTGACCCACCACGTCGAGGAGATACCCAGCAACGCCACCCATGTGCTGCTCCTGCGAGAGGGGCGCGAGCTGGCGCTGGGGCCCATCGACGACGTGCTCACCGAGGACGCGCTCTCGGCCACCTTCGGCCTGCCCCTCACCGTCGAGCGCCACGGCGCCCGGTGGTCGGCTCGAGCCCGCTGACCGCTACCCGTCCTCGAGGCGGGCGAGGAGCCTCGGTCGGGAGCGCTCGATCTCATCGGTCAGCAGGCGGTCGAGCGCCGACATCCAGAGCCGACCGCCGTAGTGGAGGCGCATCGTGAGGGTGCTGCCCCCGGCGGCAGCGACCACCTCGGCGTCGAGCACCCAGGGCGAGTGCTGGCGGCCGTCGTGCTCGGCTCGCTCGAAGCGGACGTGCCCGGGACCGTCGTGCACGGTGCGCACCATGCGCAGGCGCTTGGCCCGGGCGAACGGGCCGAGGCGGCCGCGCAGGTCGACGCTCCACGCCGGCCCGGCATCGTCGGGGTGCGGGTCGACGACCACGGCCCGCGGCACGATGTCGAGCCACTGGGGGTAGTCACCCAGGTCGTCGACCAGGGGGAAGAGGGCCTCGGGCGGGCAGGGGGCCTCGAGCGAGGCGGTGACGTCCACGGGGCGATCCTGCCCGATCCCGCACCCGTCGGTGCGCCGGCTCAGCCGCCGCTCCGGTCCTTTGCCTGCTGGTTGAGGTCGTCGACCACCTTGAGGAGGGGGTACGGGTTGACCGGGGCGCCGCCGTCGGGGCGGATCTCGAAGTGGAGGTGGGGGGCGCCGCCACGGGCGTTGCCGGTGTCGCCCACGTAGCCCACGAGGTCGCCGGCCTCCACCAGCAGGCCCTCCCGCATGCCCTCTGCGAACCCGCTCAGGTGGGCGTAGTAGTAGTACGTGCCGCTCTCGCCCTTGAGCCAGAGCTTGGTGCCGCCCAGGACATCTGAGCCCATGCGGGTGATGAGCCCCCGCTCGGCAGCCAGGAGCGGAGTGCCGGAGGGGGCCATGATGTCGGTCCCCTGGTGAGCGTGCTCGTAGCCGGTGCCCATCATCCGGGGGAAGCCGAACGAGTCGATGAAGCTGTGCGGCTCACCCACCGGGAAGACGAACCCGTGGATCACGATCTCGGACCCGGCTGCGAAGACGGCCAGGTTGAACTGGGCGGCCACGTTGGCACGCCGGGCCTCCACCAGCGCCGTGCGAGCCTCCACCAGCTCTCCCCGAGCGGCCACCAGGCGCTCGGCCGTGCCCACCAGCTCGTCGTCGACGTCGGCCTTGGCGGCGAGGTACTCGCGCACGGCGGACTGGTCGGCGTCGAGGACCGAGGCGATCAGGGTGTGGGCCACCGCCAGCTCGTTGGGGTCGTCGGTGAAGATGAGGTGGGCAGCGTCGTCGATCCGTCCCCGCACGACGGCGTTGGCGGCCCGGGCCTCGAACAGGCGGCGGGCGGCCTCCACGCGTCGGACCGCCGCCCGCTCGTCGCCGGCCAGGCCCATGAGCGAGTCCTCCAGGGTCGCCAGCTCGGCCTCGAGGGCCACCAGGCGGTCCTTGGCCGTGGTGTAGGTCGACTCCAGGTCGACCGCCGACGCCTCGGCCACCCGCATCTGCTGGCGCAGGAGCCGCCCGGCCTGCGCGCCGTAGGTGCCGGGGTCGGCCGGCCGCTCCGGCACCGTGTCAGGGACGATCGGCACCTCCTCGGTGGGGAGCTCCTCACCCGCTCCCGGGTCTTCGGGATCGACCGGCGGCGGGACCGTGGTGGTGCTGGAGGGGTCGGGCGGCAGGGTGACCACCGGCGCAGTGGTGGTGGTCGTCGTCGTGGACGGATCGGCGGGCGGCTCGCCGGCCTCCTGGGCGAGGGCGGGCGCGGCCATCGACGCGAGGGCAGCGAGCAGCCCGAGGGCAAGGGGGAGGAGTCGGCGGCGGGGCACGGTGAGAAGGTCGGCAGATCGGTGGGTCGGCTGGAGCACCTTCGGTGCTCGGCGTCGAGAGCGTACGCCGTGCGCGGCCCGGGGGCAGGTAGACGGTGGTCAGCCCGGCAGGACCACCACACCGGTCGGGTCCACGCGGAGGCGCACCTGCGCCCCGAGCCCAGCCGGCGGCGGGCCGGCGACGTCGACCGCCAGCGGTGGAGCACCTCGCACGCCGACCTCGAGGCGGGTGCGGGCCCCAGCGAAGGTGATCTGCTCCACCGTGCCCGTCACCGGACCGTCCGGGTCGGCGTGGACCGCCTCGGGCCGCACCAGCACATGGGGCGCCGGCCCGGTCTCGGCGGCACCGACCGGGGCCGGGCCGAGATCGCCCCAGGAGGTGGCCAGGCGACCGCCACCGAGCGAGACGGGTGCCAGGTTCGTGAACCCGAGCAGGCGGGCGGCCGTGACGTGGGCGGGCGCGGCCCACACGGCCGCCGGCGGTCCGGTCTGCACCACCCGCCCGCCGTCCATGATGGCCAGCTGGTCGGCCAGGGCGAAGGCCTCCGACTGGTCGTGGGTCACTGCCACCACGGTGAGGTCGAGGGCGCTGAACAGCGTCCGCAGCTCGGCCACCAGGCGCTCCCGGAGCGGGCGGTCGAGGGAGCCGAGGGGCTCGTCGAGCAGGAGCAGCGAGGGGCTCGGCGCCAGGGCCCGGGCCAGGGCCACCCGCTGCTGCTCGCCCCCCGACAGCGTGGCCACGGGGCGGGCCCCGAAGCCGGCCAGGCCCACCAGGTCGAGCAGCTCGGCCACCCTGGCGGTGGTGTCGCGGTGGCGCAGGCCCTGCATGCGCAGCCCGAAGGCCACGTTCGCGCCCACGTCGAGGTGGGGGAACAGGGCGTGGTCCTGGAACATCAGTCCCACGTCGCGCTGGTGCGGTGGCCGACCGTCGACGACGGCGCCGTCGAGGAGCACCGCCCCGCGATCGAGGGGCTGGAGCCCGGCCACCGCCCGCAGGAGGGTGGACTTGCCGCTCCCACTGGGCCCGAGCACGGCCAGCAGCTCGCCTGGCGCGACCGCGAGGTCGACCGCGTCGAGGGCCACGGTGGCCCTGAACGCCACCGACGCTCCCCGCAGCTCGAGGCGGGGGGTCACAGCCATCCGCTGCGCGGTCCGCTGCGGGCCCGCCACCGGTCGACGAGGAGGACGGTGAGCGCCGTCAACGCCATCAGGATCGTGCTGAGGGCGAAGGCCTGACCGACGTTGAGCGCCCCGGGCCGCCCCAGAAGCCGGGCGATGGCCACGGGCACGGTGGGGGCGTCGGCCCGGGCGATCACGGTGGTGGCGCCGAACTCGCCGAGGGAGATGGCGAAGGCGAAGCCGGCCGCCACCAGCACGGCGCGGCGCACCAGGGGCAGGTCGACGGCCACCCACCGCTGCCAGGGCGTGGCGCCCAGCACTGCGGCCGCCTCGTGCAGGCGCTCGTCGATGGCGCGCAGCACCGGGGTCATGGTGCGCACCACGAAGGGGAGGGCCACCACGGCCTGGGCGATCGGCACGAGCCACGGGCTGGCGCGGAGGTCGACGGGCTGGTCGAGCGCGATCAGGAAGCCGAAGCCGACGGTGACGGCCGACGTGCCCAGAGGCAGCAGCAGGAGCGCGTCGACGCCGCGCGCCACGCGCCCGTCGGACCGGGCGAGCGCCGCGGCGGCCAGCCCGCCGAGCACCACGGCAAGCACCGTGGCGACGGCCGCGAAGCGCACCGAGTTCCCGACGGCCTCCAGCGGTGCCACGAACAGCCCCGACGAGCGACCGGGGTCGGCCAGGGCCCGCCAGGCCGACAGCCCGTGGCCGTCACCGGTGCGGAAGGATCGCTCCACCAGGGCCACCAGCGGTGCGCCCAGGAACAGGGCCAGGCCCACGAGGTTGGCCGTCACCCACAGTCGCTCCCGACGGGTCCGCACCGGCTGCCGGGCGTCGACCCGGAGGGCGATCGCCCGCAGCGAGCGACGCCGCTCCAACCGGTCCTGCACGACGAGCAGCGTCCCCACCGCGGCCAGCTGCAGCAGGGCCAGGACCGAGGCGACAGGCAGGTCGAGGAGGACCGCCGTCTGCCGGTAGATCTCTGCCTCCAACGTGGCGTGCTGCGCCCCGCCCAGCACCTGGATGACGCCGAAGGAGGTGAAGGTGAACAGGAAGGTGATGGATGCGGCGGCGGCGATGGCGGGGCGCAGGACGGGGAGCGTGACGAGCCGGAAGGCCTGACCGCGCGTGGCGCCCAGCACGCGGGCCGCCTCCTCAGTGCGAGGGTCGAGCCCCTCCCACAGGCCACCGACGGTGCGCACGACCACCGCCAGGTTGAAGAAGGCGTGGGCCAGGAGGATGGCCCACACCGTCCCGTCGAGATCCACGCCCAGCGGGCCTCGAGGGCCGAGGAGGGCGAGGAACGCCGCGCCCACCACCACCGTGGGGAGCACGAAGGGCACGGTGATCAGGGCCTGGACGAGGCGTCGACCGCGGAACTCGAAGCGGGACAGCACGTGGGCGACAGGGAGGGCCAGGGTGAGCGTGAGCAGCGTCGACGCTGCGGCCTGCCAGGTGGTGAACCAGGCCACCCTCCGCAGCGCGGGATCGCCCACGACGTCGGCCACGCCGGACAGGTCCCAGCCCGTGTCGGACCGCAGGCCCTCCCCCACGATGTTCGCCACCGGCCAGGCGAAGAACAGCGCGAGGAAGGCCAGCGGCGGCGCCAGGAGCAGCGCGCGGGCCTGGCGCCGGCTCAGCGCAGCACGACGTCGGTCCACGTGGAGATCCAGTCCTCCCGGTTGGCGTCGATGACCTCGGGCGGCAGCTCGAACACGTCGGCGGGGGTGACGGCGTGCTCGGTGAACTCCGCCGGCAGCTCCGCGTCGGGGTGCACGGGGAAGACGAACATCGACAGCGGGACGTCCTCCTGGAAGGCGGGCGAGAGCAGGAAGTCGATGAGCTGGCCCGCCTCTGCTTCGTGGTCGGTGCCGCGGAGGATCCCGGCGGCCTCCACCTGCCGGTAGCAGGTGGCGTCGATCACCCCGGTGGGCGCCTGGTCGACGGGCGGATCGGCGAAGATCACCTCTGCCGGCGGGCTCGAGGCGTACGACACCACGAGCGGGCGCTGCCCCTCGCTGCCCGCGGCGCCGGAGAACGACCCGTAGTAGGCGTCCTCCCAGCCGTCGGCGACCTCGACGCCGTTGGCCCGCAGCTCGCTCCACCAGTCGGTCCAGCCGTCCTCGCCGAAGGCTTCGACGGTGGCCAGCAGGAACGAGAGACCCGGCGAGGACGTGGCCGGGTTCTGCACCACGAGGAGATCCCGGTAGGCCGGGTCGATCAGGTCGTCGAGCGTGGTGGGCACCGCCAACCCGCTCTCCTCGAACCAGGCTCGGTCGTAGTTGAGGCACACGTCGCCGTAGTCGATCGGCGTCACCCGGTGCTCGGGGTCGAGGCGGAAGGCCTCGTCGACGGCATCGATCCCCTCGGCCTCGTGCGGCACGAACAGATCCGCCTCCAGGGCCCGCGACAGGAAGGTGGAGTCGACACCGAAGAGCACGTCGGCCTGCGGGTTGCCCTCAGTGAGGATGGCCTGGTTCACGACGGTGCCCGCATCGCCCCCCTGGAGCAGCTCCACCTCGATGCCGGTGTCGTCGGTGAAGGCGTCGAGCACGCCATCGCTCACGGCGAAGGAGTCGTGGGTGAGGAGCCGCAGCGTCACGGCCTCGCCGTCGCCGTCGCTGCTCACCGAACCGCCGTCGTCGTCGCCGCAGGCGGCCAGCAATGCTGCCGCGAGGAGCGCGAAGAGGAGGGCCGGCACAGGTCGGGTGGTGCTCATGGGGAGATCGTCCTCGGGAGGTCGGTGGTGGTCGGATGGGGTTGCACGATGAGGAGGACGCCGTCGACGAGCCGCACGGTCGCCACCTGGGCGACGAGCTCGTTGCTCACGCCGCGGCTGGAGCCGGGGTGCAGGTCCTCTGCCCGCAGCGGGTAGCGAAGGCCGTCGGTGGTCACGCCGCGGGCCGGTCCGTGGAGGGCCAGGAGGCTGACGGTCTCGCCCACCGCCCCCGGCACCTCCACCGCCGTTCGGACGACCGTGAGGCGGGCGGGGCCCACCTGGGCCACCACCTCGAGGTGGGCGTAGGCATCGCGCGCCAGCACCAGGGCGTTGCCCAGCAGGTGGTCGAGCCGCCCGCCATGGCCACCCAGGACGACGACCCGCCGCGGACGCAGCGCAGAGGCGGCGTCGAGGGCCAGCTCGAGATCGGTGGCGTCCTTGGCCGCGGGGTGGCGCTCCACGACCGCCCCCGCGTCGGCCGCTCGTTGCAGCGCGTCGGGACGCACCGAGTCGAAGTCGCCCACGGCCCGATCGATCCGCAGCCCGAGGGCCTGGGCCAGCTCGATGCCGGAGTCGGCCGCCACCACGACGGCATCGGCCGGCAGGTCGGGGCGCGGCTCGGGCAGGAGGGCGTCGCCCCCTGTCACCACCACCACCGTGTCGACCAGCGCCTGCGCTGCCATCGTGGACGATTCCCTCCGCCGGCATTACCCGGATCAGGTCCTCGGGTCGGCGGCGTGCGCTGCGGCGTGGCCACCCTCTCAGCCCGGCTACCCCGAGCTCCCCTTCGTGCGGTGCCCATCGTAGCGGCAGCTCCGGCGGACGAGCGCAGCAGTACGGTCGGGACCATGCAGCGGACCCTCTTCGACGACGACCACGAGCAGTTCCGGAGCTCGGTCCGGGGCTTCATCGCCAAGGAGCTGGTGCCCCACCACGAGGCGTGGGAGCAGGCGGGCATCGTCGACCGCGAGGTGTTCCGTCGAGCGGGGGCCCAGGGCTTCTTGGCCATGGCCGCACCGGAGGAGCACGGCGGCGGCGGCGTCGACGACTTCCGCTACAACGTGGTGATCGCGGAGGAGATCCAACGGGCCGGCGTGAACGCAGCGGGGCTGGGCTGGACCCTGCACAACGACATCTGCCTGCCCTACTTCCTGTCGCTGTGCACCCCGGAGCAGCAGGCCCGCTGGCTGCCCGGCATCTGCTCCGGTGAGCTGATCACGGCCATCGCCATGACGGAGCCCGCCATCGGATCGGATCTGGCCTCGATGACCACCTCCGCCGTGCTCGACGGCGACCGCTACGTGGTCAACGGCTCCAAGACCTTCATCACCAACGGCATCAACGCCGACCTGGTGATCACCGCCGTGAAGACCGACCCTGCCCAGCGCCACGCCGGCATGAGCCTCCTCGTGCTCGAGCGGGGCATGGCGGGCTTCGACCGGGGCCGCAACCTCGAGAAGATCGGGATGCACGCGCAGGACACCGCCGAGCTGTTCTTCACCGACGTGTCGGTCCCGGTGGCCAACCGCCTCGGCGAGGAGGGCAGCGGGTTCCGCTCCCTGGTGGGCAAGCTCCCCCAGGAGCGGCTCTCGATCGCCGTCACCGGGGTGGCCGCCGCCCGGACCGCCCTCGACCTCACCCTCGAGTACGTGAAGGAGCGCACCGCCTTCGGCCAGCCCATCGGGTCGTTCCAGAACAGCCGCTTCCGCCTGGCCGAGATGGCCACCGAGGTGGAGATCGCCCAGACCTTCGTCGACCGCTGCACCCTCGCCCTCAACGAGGGCACCCTCACCGCTGAGGAGGCCGCCATGGCCAAGTGGTGGTGCACCGAGCTCCAGAAGCGGGTCATCGACACCTGCGTGCAGCTCCACGGCGGCTACGGCTACATGCTCGAGTACCCCATCGCCCGGGCCTACGCCGACGCCCGCATCACCACCATCTACGGCGGCACCACCGAGATCATGAAGGAGATCATCGGCCGCGGCCTCGGGGTGTGAGGCGGCGCCTGGCCGGTTGGATTCCGCAACGCGATCGCAATGTAGTCTCAAGGTCCCGGACAGCGCGTGCCGATGGAGAGGTCTCGGACCGGGCGGAACACCCACGTCGAACCAGAGGTCCCTCCACATGTTCGCAATCCCCGCTCGGCGCGCCACCCGTCGCGTCGCCATCGTGCTCACCGGCCTGGTCGTCGCCGGCATCGCCGTCGTCGGGCCGGCGTCCAGCCCCGCCGCGGCCGCCACCATCAAGCCGATCGCCTTCCCCGTCGAGGGCAAGGTCTCCTACATCGACACCTGGGGTGCGGCCCGCAGCGGCGGCCGTACGCACGAGGGCACCGACCTCATGGGCCAGAGGATGCAGCGCCTGCTCTCGGCCGTGGACGGCACCGTGCTGCGGGTGAAGTTCGACAACCTCTCCTCCGGTGGCAACTCGGTGGTGATCCGGGGCGCCGACGGCTGGACCTACCACTACGTGCACGTGAACAACGACACGCCGGGGACCGACGACGGCCGGGCGACCCGCGACCAGGCGTTCCCGTCGAACATCGTCGTGGGGGCCACTGTGCGCCGAGGCCAGGTGGTGGCCTACATGGGCGACTCCGGCAACGCCGAGGGAACAGGTGCCCACCTCCACTTCGAGATCCGCCAGCCTCCAGCCCCCGGCACCTACACCGGGGTGGCCATCAACCCGTACCCGTCGGTGCGGGCCGCCGAGCTCGGCCAGACCTCCGGCTGGCAGCTGAGGACGACGACCTCCAGCGGCCCGGCCGACCTCAGCTTCTCCTACGGCCTCCAGGCCGGCGACCGTGCTCTGCTGTGCGACTGGGACGGGTCGGGGATCGACCGCCCGGTGATCTTCCGTGGCGGGCAGTGGCACCTGCGCACCGGGATGCCGGCGGGCGGCACGGCTCGGCAGTTCACCTACGGCATGCAGCCCGGCGACGTCCCGCTCTGCGCCGATGTCGACGGCGACGGCGCCGACGAGCCGATCATCTTCCGCTCCGGAGGCCAGTGGCACGTGCGGTCGGGGTTCGAGGTGGGCGACCGCACCGTCCACGTCGTGCGCTATGGCCTCCAGGCCGGTGACGTCCCTGTGGTGGGCGACTGGGACGGCGACGAGCGTGCCGACCTGGCCATCTTCCGTGGCGGCCGCTGGCACATCCGTTCGTCCGGCGCGCCTGCCGGCCGCACCGTCGCCGAGTTCGGCTACGGAGCGCAGCGCGGTGACGTCCCCGTCGCCGGCGACTGGGACGGCGACGGGGCCGACGACGCCGGCATCTACCGCGGCGGGGAGTGGCATCTTCGGTCCAATGCCATCGGCGCCGGCGCCACCGTGTCGGTGCCGGAGTTCGGCCTCGCCGGCGAGCAGCCGGTCGTGGGGCACTGGGGTCAGCCCGACGGCCCTGGCATCGGGACCTTCCTCGCTCGCACCTGAGCCGGGGCCGGGCCCTGTCGCTCAGCGGCGGAGGAGGTCCTTGGCGATGTGGGTGATCTGGATCTCGTCGGTGCCGGCGTAGATCTGCAGCACCTTGGCGTCGCGGGCCAGCTGCTCCACCTGGAACTCGCTCATGTAGCCGTTGCCGCCGA
>JBPPMN010000012.1:0-9320 GCA_051306055.1 Acidimicrobiales bacterium | reverse complement strand
GATGGCCACCGCCGTCTCCTCGGGGGTGCGGGCGCCGATGTCGAGGCCGATGGGGGCCTGAAGGCGGGCCAGCTGCTCGTCGGTGACCCCTTCCTCGCGCAGGCGCTCGGCCCGCTGGTCGGTGGTGCGGCGCGACCCCATGGCCCCGAGGTAGCCCACCGCGGTGTCGAGGGCGGCCTTGATGGCCGGCACGTCGAACTTCACGTCATGGGTGAGCACGCACACGGCATCCCGTGGGCCGAGCGAGGCGCCCACCTCGGCCAGGTGGCGGTGGGGCCAGTCGACCACCACCTCGTGCGCCAGCGGGAAGCGGGCCTTGGTGGCGAACACCTCCCGCGCGTCGCACACGGTGACGTGGTAGCCGAGCACCCGGGCCACCCGCACCAGCGCGCCGGTGAAGTCGACGGCGCCGAACACCAGCAGCCGTGGCGGCGGTGCGTAGGCCTCGAAGTAGACGGTGACGGCGCTCTCGTTGGCCTGGCCCCGCTCGCCGTAGCGGCGCACCGACGTGGTGCCGGCGGCCAGCGCGGCCTCGGCGTCGCGGAGCACGACCCGCTGGAGGTCGGGGTCGGCCAGGGCGCCGGCGGGCGGCTCCCCCTCCACGAGCAGCAGCTTGGCGCCGGTGCAGGGGCCGTCGACCACCGTGACCAGCACGGCCGGCTGCTGGGCGGCCACGGCGGCCCGCAGGGCGTCGAAGGTGACGGGCCCGCTCACCAGTCGAGCGGTTCCAGGTAGAGGTGGACGGTGCCGCCACAGGTGAGGCCGACGGCGAAGGCATCGTCGTCGCTGTAGCCGAAGCTCACGATGCGCCGGTCGCCGCTGGCCAGCACGGCGAGGGCCTCGGTGACCACGGCGCCCTCCACGCAGCCGCCCGAAACGGAGCCGATGACCTCGCCGTCCTCGCTCACGGCCATGGCCGCACCAGGGTCGCGCGGACCGGACCCTTCGATGTCGACGACGCGCGCCACCGCCACGTTCTTGCCCTGGCGGCGCCAGCGCTCGAGGTCGTCGAGGAGGTCCTTCATCCCGCCCCCTCACCGTGGATGACGGCGGCCAGCGCCTCGAGCGACTGCAACGAGTGGCCCTCCACCAGGTGGTCGACGTGGGGCAGGGCGGCCGCCATCCCCCGCGCCACGGGCGCGAAGCCGGGCGTGGCCTTCAGCGGGTTCACCCAGATCACGCGGTGGGCCACGCGTCGGAGGCGGGCCATCTGCTCACCCAGGAGCGCCGGATCGCCGCGATCCCAGCCGTCGGAGAGGACCACCACCACGGCGCCCCGCGCCATGCCCCGCAGGCCCCAGGCGTCGTTGAAGACCCGCAGGCCCTCCCCCAGCCGCGTGCCGCCCGACCAGTCGTCGACGGTGCTGGCCGCCGCGCTGAGCGCCGCATCGGGATCGCGCGACCGCAGCTGCCGGGTGATGCGGGTGCACCGGGTGCCGAGGGTGAACACCTCCACCTGGGTGCGACCCACCACCGCCACGTGGGCGAAGCGCACCAGCGCCCGGGCGTAGGCCTCCATCGAGCCCGAGACGTCGCACAGCAGCACCAGGCGGCGGGACTTCTCGCCGGGACGTCGGTGAGCCGTGCGCATGGGCTCGCCGCCGGTGCGCAGGGCGCGGCGGGTGGTGGTCCGCAGGTCGATCTGGCCCCGTTGGTGGCTGGTCGGCCGTCGGCGGCGAGACCGGCGGCGGGCGCCGACCACCCGCAGGTCGGCCATGAGGCGATGGGCCTCGTCGAGCTCGCTGACCGTGCAGGCGGCGAAGTCCTTGGCCCGCAGCACCTCGCGATCGCTCCAGCGCAGGGTGAGGGTGGGGCCGTCGACCGGCGTGGGTGGCCCGTCGGCGGGAGGTGGCGGGTCGTCGCTGTCGACGAGCACGGTGACCGATTCGGTCGGGCGGTCGGGCTGCTCCACCGACGGACCCAGGCGGTGGGGCTCGAACAGCCAGGCGAAGGCGCGGTCGTAGGCCGGGACGTCTTCGGGGCGGCGCACCAGGGTGGCCCGACCGGCCCAGTACACGCCCGAGCGCGAGCCGAGGCCCACCTCGCCCAGCGCGGCGGCGTAGGCCACGGTGGCATCGGGCGGGGCGGCCACGCCGAGGCCCCGCAGCGTGCGGGCCATGGCCACGGCCATCTCCTCTGGACGGGCCACCTACATGCCTCGGAGGACGGCGGCTTGGACGAGCTGGGCCACGCCCTTGCCCCGCACCCGCTCCTGGTCCTCGCGGTACTTGAGGACGCTCCCGAGGGTGGCGGCCACCGAGGCCTCGTCGAGCGTGGCTCGGCCGAGGGTGGCCAGGGCCTGCGCCCAGTCGATCGTCTCGGCCACGCCGGGCGGCTTGTAGAGCCCTTCGGCCCGCAGGCCCTCCACCGCGGCGGCCACCTGGCGGGCCAGCCGCTCGGGCACCTCGGGTGCCCGCAGGCGCACGATGGCCACCTCGCGATCGAAGTCGGGGTGCTCCACCCAGTGGTAGAGGCAGCGGCGCTTCAGCGCATCGTGGACGTCGCGCGTGCGGTTCGAGGTGATGACCACGATGGGCGGCTCCTCGGCCCGGAACGTGCCGAGCTCGGGGATCGTGATGGCGTACTCGGAGAGCACCTCGAGCAGGAAGGCCTCGAACTCGTCGTCGGCGCGGTCGAGCTCGTCGATGAGCAGCACCGGAGGACCGCTGCCGTCGGTGGGGGCGATGGCCTCGAGCAGCGCCCGTCGCACCAGGAAGCGCTCGGTGTACAGCTCGTCCTCCAGCGCTTCGATGTCGCGGCCGGCGGCACCGG
Organism: Acidimicrobiales bacterium; assembly: GCA_051306055.1. GTDB lineage: Bacteria > Actinomycetota > Acidimicrobiia > Acidimicrobiales > VFJN01 > VFJN01. Next base: position 6,548 of record JBPPMN010000012.1, on the reverse strand, counting down.
TGGCCTCGGCGGCGCGCAGGTGGAGCAGCTGTCGGGCGTGGTCCCACTCGTAGACGGCCTGGGCCACGTCGAGGCCCTCGTAGCACTGGAGCCGGATGAGGCGCCCGCCGGTCCAGCGGGCCAGGGCCTTGGCCACCTCGGTCTTGCCCACACCCGCCTCGCCCTCCAGCAGCAGCGGCCGCTCGAGCCGCAGCGCCAGGAAGATCGACGTGGCCAGCCCCTCGTCGGCCAGGTAGGCCTGCTCGGCCAGTGCGGCCTCCACCTCGGCGACGTCAGCGACCCCTCGGCCCATCCGCTGAGGCTACCGCCGGACCATCGGCCACAGGCCTCGTGAGGACGAGCTCCTCGATCGGTGCGGGCCGGGCGAAGTGGTAGCCCTGGCCGGATCGGCAGCCCAGCTCGAGCAGCGTCTCCCGCTGCGCCTCTGTCTCGATGCCCTCGGCCGTCACCTCGAGCCCGAGGGCGTCGGCCAGACCGACCACCAACGTCACGATGGAGCGGTCGTCGAGGTCGTCGGGCAGGCCGCTCACGAAGGCGCGGTCGATCTTGAGCACGTCGACGGGCAGGCGCTGCAGGTACACCATCGACGAGTAGCCCACGCCGAAGTCGTCGAGGGCGGCCCGGATGCCCAGCGCCTTCAGCTCCCGCAGGGCGGTCGTGGCGGCGGTGGGGTCGGCCATCACGAGGGTCTCGGTGAGCTCCAGGCAGATGCACGACGGCTCGACGCCGTGCCGGGTGCAGGCGGCCAGCACCAGGTGCACGAACCCCGGCTGGGCCAGCTGGCGGGCGGTGACGTTGATGTTCATGCTGATCGACACGAGGGTCGGGTCGGCCTGCACGGCAGCCAGCTGGGCCACGGCACGGTCGAGCACCAGCGCTCCGAGCTCCACGTCGAGGCCCGACTCCTCGGCCAGGGGCAGGAAGGAGGCGGGGTAGAGCAGCCCCTGCCCGGAGGGGTCGGGCAGCCGCACCAGCGCCTCGAGGCCGTGCACGGCGCCGGTCGCGAGGTCGACGATGGGCTGGTAGTGCACCACGATGTCCTGCCCCGCCAGGCACCGTCGCAGCTGGGCCATGGCGCCTTGGCGGTCGAGGGTGGCGGCGCGACGGGCCTCGTCGACCACCACGACGCGATCGCGCCCGCCGTCCTTGGCGGCGTGGAGGGCGTTGTCGGCATCGCGCAGGAGCGACGCCGGTTCGGGGTCGTCGGCCACCGCCATGCCGCCGCTGCCCGTGAGGTAGAGGGCTTGCTCGCCCTCGGCCACGCGGATGCGCATGGCCTGCACGAGGTCTTGCCCGAGGGCTGGTGCGGTGAACTCGTCGGTGTGGCAGGCCACCGCGAACTGATCCGCGCCGAGGCGGCCCATGGCGGCGGTGGAGCCGGCCACCCGTCGCAGGCGGTCGGCGATCTCCCGCAGGACGGCGTCGCCCCGCTCGGCGCCGAACACCTCGTTGACGGTGACGAAGCCGTCGATGTCGAGGATGGTGAGGCACACCCGCCCGCCCTCGGCGGCGAGGTCGCCGAGCTCGGCCAGGAACCGGGTGCGGTTGGCCAGGCCGGTGAGGGGATCGTGGCGACGCTCGTGGTCGAGCAGGTCGAGGGCCCGGCGGTGCGCGGTGAGGTCGGACACCACGGCGACGACACCGCCCACCGAGCCATCGGCGGTGTGCTCCGCGACCAGGCGGGCCAGCAGGAACCCGGGGCCGTCGGGGGCGGCGATGTCGAGCTCGATGGTGCGGGGGTGGCCGTCGAGGAGGACGGCCCGGCCGGCACCGGTCCAGGCCCGGTCGAGCGATGCCAGCACCGGGTCGACGCCGCCGATGCCGTCGAGCCAGACGGGGCAGCTGGATGCGGTGCAGGTGCCGTTGCGGTCGTAGCGGGCCACCAGGTCGGGCGCCGCCTGCAGGAGGCTCCGGTAGCGCTCCTCGCTGTCGAGGAGGTCGGCGTGGGCCATCTCCTGGGTGTGGGTGACGGCCGCGATGTAGAGGCCGGCCAGTGCGGTGGCCAGCATCACGGCCTGCAGCTCCGACAGGTCGGCGGTGGCACCGAGGGCCCGGGCGGCCACGGTGGCCAGCGAGGCGTTGAGCACCAGGAGGCCCACGGCCGCGAGGACGAGGTCGCGCCGCATGGCCACCCACACCACCGGCACGATGGCCAGGGCCAGGAAGCCGGTCGACTGGTCGCGGTCGCCGATCGACAGGGCCAGCACGGGCGCGAGGATGAGCGCCACCGACTGCAGGAAGATCTCCACCCGCTCGGTGCGCCCCTGCGGGAGGCGGGGCGGCCGGACCCGTCCGGCCAGCGACGCCGCCACCAGGAGCGCAGCGGGGACGATGGTGGCCACCGCCACGGCGTCGCCCACCCAGAAGGTCCAGGCCGCCTCGAAGGCACGGTCGGCGTCGCCGCCGTCGAGGCCGATGTCGACCAGGGCCACCGCGAACGACGCCAGCAGCGGCGCGCCGACCACCGCGATCGCGGCGAACCAGCCCAGCTCGCGCAGGCGAGCCTGGTGCAGACCGATGCGGCGCAGCGCGACGGCGGCCAGCGTGTAGGCGGTGACGATGGCCAAGCCACGGACGATGACGCCGTCAGGGGAGTCGCGCCAGGCGTCGGGGAAGATCACCCAGGTGTTGAGCCAGCGGGCGGCCAGCACCACCGGCGCCACCTTGGGCCCGGCCACGAGCAGGTAGGCCATCACCAGCCCGGCCGGCGGGTACCAGGGGCTGAAGCCGCTGTCGAGGGTGAGGCCCTCGGTGGCCTTGGCCAGCCCGATGTACGCGAGCACGAAGGCTGGCGGCCCGGCCAGCCTCGCCCAGCTCGGCAACCTGCGCGTCCTCACTGCCCGCATCCTCGCACTCCAGTCGCTCCGCCGCGCCGGCTGGCCGCTCCGCAGGTTCAGGAAGCGTTCAGCCAGCGGCCTCCGCCAACGCCCGCTGGACCAGCACCTTGGCGAGGTGGCGGCGGTACTCCTCGCTGGCGTTGAGGTCGGCGCTGGGCTCGGTGCCCTCGTCGGCCACCGCTGCGGCATCGGCCGCCGAGGCCCCGCCGTCGACGGCTTGCTCCACGGCGGCGGCGCGCAGCGGGGTGGAGCCCATGTTGACGAGGCCGACGCCCGTGGACCCGTTGCGCACCAGCGCCACGCCCACGATGGCCCAGTCCTGGGCCCGGCGGTTGAACTTCTGGAACGACCACCCTGCCCCGGCCGCCTTCGGCACCCGGATCTCGGTGAGGAGCTCGTCGGGGGCCAGGGCCGTCTCGAGGAACCCGGTGAAGAAGTCGTCGATGGGGATCTCCCGGGTGCCGTTGGGGCCGTGGGCCACGACGGTGGCCCGGAGCGCCAGCAGCACGGCCGGCAGGTCGGACGCCGGGTCGCCGTGGGCGATGGAGCCGCCGATGGTGCCGCGGTGGCGCACCTGGGGGTCGCCCACCTGGCCGGCGGCGTGGCGAAGGATCGGCGCCTCGGTGCCGAGCAGCTCACTGGTCTCCAGCGTGCGGTGGCGGGTGAGCCCGCCGATGGCCACGTGGTCGCCGGCGTCGCGCACGTAGGACAGGTCGCTGAGGCGACCGATGTCGATCAGGACCGACGGGGCGGCCAGCCGCAGCTTCATCAGCGGGAGCAGCGAGTGGCCGCCGGCGAGGAGCTTCGCCTCGTCGCCGTGCTCGGTGAGCGCCGCCACGGCGGCCTCGGCGCTGTCGGCCCGGACGTAGTCGAACGCGGCGGGGATCATGCCGCACCTCCGTTCCCGCCGGTGCCGGCGGCTTGGATGGCCTGCCACACCCGTTCGGGCGTGGCCGGCATCTCGATGTCGGTGATGCCGTAGGGGCTGAGGGCGTCGACGATGGCGTTCATCACGGCCGGGGTGCTGGCGATGGTGCCGGCCTCGCCGATGCCCTTGGCGCCCATCGGGTTGGTGGGGCTGGGCGTGGTGGTGTGGTCGAGCGTGAAGCTGGGCAGCTCAGCCGCCGAGGGCAGGAGGTAGTCCATGAAGGTGGGGTTGGTGAGGGTGCCGTCGGCGTCGTAGCTGGCCCCCTCCCACAGTGCCTGGGCCACGCCCTGGGCGATGCCGCCGTGCACCTGGCCCTCCACGATGAGCGGGTTCACCTGGTTGCCGCAGTCGTCGACGGCGATGTAGTCGACGAGGGTGGTGTGGCCCGTCTCCGTGTCGATCTCCACGACCGCGATGTGGGTGCCGAAGGGGAACACGAAGTTGGGTGGGTCCCAGGTGACGTTGCCGGCGAGCGTGGGCTCCATCCCGTCGGGCAGGTTGTGGGCGGTGAAGGCCTGGAAGGCCAGCGCCTGGATCGACAGCTCCTTGTCGGGGCTGCCGGCCACTCGGAAGGTGCCGTCGGTGAACTCCAGGTCGTCCTCGGCCACCTCGAGCTGGTGGGCGGCGATGGTGCGGGCCTTGTCGATCACCTGGTCGGCCGCCATCACGATGGCCGTGCCGCCCACCGCCAGCGACCGGGACCCGTAGGTGTCCATGCCGGTGGGCGAGATGGCGGTGTCGCTGTGGAGCACCTCGACGTCGTCGGTGGAGATGCCGAGCTTGTCGGCCACCAGCATCGACCAGCTCGTCTCGTGGCCCTGGCCGTGGGGCGTGGCCCCGGTGACGACCTGCACGGTGCCGGTGGGCAGCACTCGCACCTGCGCGGCCTCCCAGCCCCCGGCGCCGTAGTTGAGCGACGCCAGCACGCGGCTCGGGGCCAGGCCGCACATCTCCACGTAGGTGGAGATGCCCAGGCCCACCTGGACCTTCTCCCCCGCCGCCCGGCGGGCCTCCTGGTCGGCCTTGCGCTCGCTCCAGCGGGCCAGCTCCAGCGCCTTCTCGAGGTTGGGGGCGTAGTCGCCGCTGTCGAACACGAGACCGCCGACGCTGTTGTAGGGGAAGGCCTCGGTGGGGATGAAGTTGCGCCGTCGCACCTCGTCGGGGCCGATGCCCACGGTGCGGGCGAGGGCGTCGATGGCCCGCTCGATGGCGTAGGTGGCCTCGGGGCGGCCGGCACCGCGGTAGGCGTCGGTGGGGGTCTTGTTGGTGAACACGCCCGTGCAGGTGAACGAGTACGCCGGCACGTCGTAGAGCCCGTGGTAGAGGAAGGCACCCAGCAGCGGGATGCCCGGGGTGATGAGCTGCAGGTAGGCGCCCATGTCGGCCAGCAGGTGCACCCGCACCGCGGTGATCTTGCCGTCGGCGTCGGCGGCCAGCTCGATGTCCTGGATCTGGCCGCGGCCGTGGATGGTGGCGTGGGCGTTCTCGGTGCGCCCCTCCGTCCACCGCGCCGGCACCCGCAGCTGGCGGGCCACGGCCAGCGTGATGAGCTCCTCGGCGTACACGTCGAGCTTGGAGCCGAAGCCGCCGCCCACCGCCGGGGCGATCACGCGGAGCTTGTGCTCCGGCACGCCGGCCGTGGCGGCCAGCATCACCTTGAGGATGTGGGGGATCTGGGTGGCCGTCCACACCGTGTACTCCCCGCCGTGGGGCTGGGGGACGACGGCCACGCCGCGCGGCTCCATGGCCGCCGGGATGAGCCGCTGCTGGATGTAGCGCTCCTGCACGGTGTGCACGGCACTGGCGAAGGCGGCGTCGACGGCGTCCTGATCGGGGATGAGGGCCCAGTCGTAGCTCTTGTTGGTGCCCAGCTCGTCGTGGATCACCACGCGGTCGGCCAGCGCGTCGTCGAGGTCGACCACGGCCTCGAGCGGGGCGTAGCTCACGTCGACCAGGCCCACGGCGTCGGCGGCCTGGTAGCGGGTCTCGGCCACCACCACGGCCACGATGTCGCCCACGTAGTTCACCTTGTCGACGGCCACCGGGAGGTGCTCGGGGTTCTTCATGTCGTCGGTGACGGGCCAGGCGCAGGGCATGGGACCGGCCCAGGCCTCGCGCAGGTCGGTCCCCGTGAGCACGTGGCTCACGCCGGGCAGCGCGAGGGCCTCGCTGGCGTCGATGCCGGTGATCCGGGCGTGGGCGAAGGGGCTGCGCACCATGGCCAGCCAGCGGGCGCCGGGGATGACGAGGTCGTCGACGAAGCGGCTCTCGCCGGTGAGGAGCTCCGGGTCTTCCTTGCGCACCATCCGGGTACCGACGACGGCGCTCACCGGCTGGCTCCCGCGCTGGCCGCGGCCAGGACCGCCTTCACGATGTTGTGGTAGCCGGTGCAGCGGCAGAGGTTGCCCTCGATGCCCTCGCGCACGTCGGCCTCGGAGGGGTCGGGCTGCTCCTCGAGCAGCGACACCGCTGCCATCACCATGCCGGGCGTGCAGTACCCGCACTGCAGGCCGTGGTGCTCGCGGAAGGCCTCCTGCACCGGGTGCATCTGGTCGCCGTCGGCCAGGCCCTCGATGGTGGTGACCTCCTGGCCGTCGGCCTGCACCGTGAGCATGGTGCAGCTCTTCACGGACTCGCCGTCGACCAGCACCGTGCAGGCTCCACAGCTGGACGTGTCGCAGCCCACGTTGGTGCCGGTGAGGCCGAGGTCGTCTCGGAGGTGGTGCACGAGGAGCCGTCTCGGCTCGACGTCGCTGGTGTGGACGGAACCGTTCACGGTCAGA
>JBPPMN010000371.1:0-2714 GCA_051306055.1 Acidimicrobiales bacterium | reverse complement strand
ACCAGCACTGGGGCGGCTACCGGGTGGGGCTGCGGGTGCCGGGGGAGGGGGCGGTCGTGCTCACCACCGACGACGTCCGCTTCGGCGGCGCCACGCCGCTGCCGGCTCCGCGCCAGGCGGAGGACGAGCCGTGGCAGGGCCGCCCGCACTCCACGCTGATCGACCTGCCGCCGCGCTCGGTCACCTTCCTGGCCCCGGTCCCCGTGCCGCCCGAGCCCCCGGCGGCCACCACGGCGCCGGCCACGGCATCGAAGGCGACCAAGGCAGCCAAGGCAGCCAAGGCAGCCAAGGCCACCAAGGCGAAGCCGGCGACCACGAAGGCCACCAAGGCGAAGTCGACGGCCACGAAGGCTCCCAAGGCGCGCTGATGGCCGAGCGGGCGTCGCTGGTGCTCCACGGGCACTTCTACCAACCACCTCGCGAGGACCCCGCCACGGGGGTGGTGCCCGAGCAGCCGTCCGCGTCGCCGTTCCACGACTGGAACGAGCGCATCACCCACGAGTGCTACCGCCCCAACACCCACGTGGAGGTGCTGGGAGCCGATGGCACCGTCACCGAGGTGAGCACCTACGAGCACCTGTCGTTCAACGTGGGGCCCACGCTGCTGTCGTGGCTCGAGGACCACGCCGCCGACGTCTACCAGCGGATCCTGGCCGCCGACCGGGTGGCCGGTCGGGCCATCGCCCAGGGCTACGGCCACGCCATCCTGCCGCTGTGCAACGAGCGCGACCTGCGCACCCACGTGCGCTGGGGCCAGCTCGACTTCGCCCACCGCTTCGGCCGGCCGTCCGAGGGCATGTGGCTACCGGAGACCGCGGCGGGCGACGCCGTGCTGGCCGTGCTGGTCGAGGAGGGCATCCGCTTCACGATCCTGGCCCCCGGCCAGATCGAGGCCACCCGTCCGCTCGCCGGGCCCGGGGATGGTGACGGCTGGCAGGTCCACGGCCCCGATGCGCCGGTGCCCACCCACCGGGCGCTGCGCTGGTGCCACCCCGCCGGCGACGGGAGCGGCGTCGACCTCGTCGTCTACGACGGGGCCCTGGCCCACGACATCGCCTTCGGGCACCCCACCAGCGCCGACATCGTGGGCGCCGCCACCACCCACGCCGCACCCACCGGCGGGATGGTGGCCGCCGCCACCGACGGCGAGACCTTCGGTCACCACCACCCCGGCGCCGAGGTTGAGCTGGCCCACGCCCTCACCATCGGCGCGGCCGAGGCCGGCTTGGCCGTGCCGCGGCTGATCGACCTCCTCCGCGACGACCCGCCCACCCTCGAGGCCAGGGTGCGCACCAGCGCCTGGTCGTGCGCCCACGGCGTGGAGCGCTGGATGGCCGACTGCGGCTGCCACACCGGTGGCCCCGACGGCTGGCACCAGGCGTGGCGGGGGCCGCTGCGCCACGCCCTCGACCTCCTCCGCGACTGGGGGGTCGAGGTGGTCGAACGGCGGGGCCGGGAGCTGCTGGCCGACCCGTGGGCCGCCCGCGATGCCTACCTGGGCCTGCTCATCGGGGCGGTGAGCTGGGACGACTTCTGCGCTGAGCACGTGGTGGGCGACCCGCACCAGGCCGGGGTGCTGCTCGACGCCCAGCGCAACGCCCTGCTCATGTACACCTCGTGCGCCTGGTTCTTCAACGATCTGGCCGGCATCGAGACGGTGCAGGTGCTGCGCTACGCCCACCGGGCCATCGAGCTGTACCGCCAGCTGGGTGAGGAGCCGCCGGAGGCGGCCGTGGTCGACGTGCTGGCCCGAGCGCACAGCAACCGCCCCGGTGTGGGCGACGGGCGGGCCGTGTGGGAGCGGTTCGTCGCCGTCGACGACCGCCAGGCCGCCGACCGCCACCTCGACGAGATCGTCCGCACCCACCACTGACCGCAGCGAGTGTGGGTCGTTCGACCTATTTTGCGATCTCGCCGTGTACGGCAGCACGGAGGGTGGTAGAAAGGGAGCTGTCGCCACTGCGAGTGGTCGACAGGGGATGCATTGATCCGTTCGACGCCATTTGGTCGCAATGTCGAGCGAGGAGCTACGCGAAACCGGCCCCTTCAGCACCACCGTCGCCTCGATCGTCGAGGCCTCGACCTGAAGGAGCAGTGTGATCCCCTCCCCCAAGCGTGCCCGCCGCATCGGCGCCGCCTCGATCGCCGCCGGCATCGGCCTGGCCACCATCGGCGTGCTGGTCAGCCCGGCTTCGGCCCACCCGACCTTCGTGGTGGCTGACCACGACGCGCACCTCAAGATCGAGCACCACGGGGCCACCAACCCCGGCCACGACCCCGGCACCTGCCCGACGGCCCCCGAGGGCAAGCCCTACGGCTGGCACTTCGTGTTCCAGGGCTCCGACACCGAGTTCGTGGCGCTGTCGGTGCACTTCCAGAACGCCGGCATCCTCGAGGACGTCGAGTTCGTCTCGCACCCCGACGACAAGCACGCCTACGTCTACACCGCCGGTGCGGACACGCTGCTCGACGCCGTGGCCGACACCAACGGCGGCTCCGACACCGACTTCAACCTCAGCCACGTCTGCACCCCCGCCGGCTCCACCGATGACGGCACGACCGACGATGGCACGACCGATGACGGCACGACCGATGACGGCACGACCGATGACGGCACGACCGATGACGGCACGACCGATGACGGCACGACCGACGATGGCACGACCGACGATGGCACGACCGATGACGGCACGACCGACGATGGCACGACCGAC
>JBPPMN010000357.1:0-16499 GCA_051306055.1 Acidimicrobiales bacterium | reverse complement strand
GAGACAGGAGCTGGTGCGGGCGGTGCCCTGCTTCCAGCTCAACCTCGACCCCGACCGCGCCGCCAACCCACCCCTGATCGACGCCTTCCTCCGCCAGCGCGTCGAGCGGCCGACCCCCGCTGCCCCCCGTTGAGCGCCACCGAGGCCACTGCGCCTCCCCGCCGCCGGGTCCTCATCGTGGCCACCCGACCTCCCCTGCCCGCCTCCGGCGGGTTCCAGCTGCGCCTGCTGCAGCACCTCGCCGTACTCCGCCGAATCGGGTGGGATGCCCACCTGTTCGTGCTCGACCCGGCCTCGTTCCGCGCCGGCGTCGGGAACGAGGCACTGGCGGTCTGCCACGTCGCCACGGACGCCAGCATCAGCGAGGTCCAAGGCGCTGGGGACGTCGACCGGCTCCGGTGGATCGCCGAGGGCACCAGCCCCTTCGCCCACGTGGCCACGGCCCTCGTGCGCGCCGACCTGCAGCGCGCCCTCGAGGCCGCCCGCCCCGACCTCGTGATCGTGTCGGGCCAGGAGGGGGCCCCGCTGATCGACGACCTCCGCCCGATGGCCCCTGTGGTGCTCGACCTCCACAACGTGCTGCCCGACGTCATCGAGGCGACCACGGTCGCGCTGGCACCGTCGCGCCCGCTCCAGCTCCTCACCCGGGCGGCGGCGGCCGCCGCCGCCGAGATCGAGGCGCAGCTCGTCGGCGAGGTCGACCAGGTGTGGACGTGCAGCGACGTCGACGGCGAGCGCATCGCGCAGCACGGCCAGCCGACCCCGGTGGTGACGGTGCCCAACACCGTCGACGTGACCGCCTACGGCCCGCCGGCCCCCTCCGCCACCCCGACCATCGTGCTCACCGCGTCCTTCAGCTACGCGCCGAACCTGGTCGCGGCCACAACGCTGCTCGACCTCCTCCCCTCGCTCCCCGGCGTCGCGCTCGACCTGGTGGGGGCGTCCACGGCCGAGCTGCTGGACAGGGCTGCTCCCCACCCGGCGGCCACGGTGTCGGCCCACGTCGACGACGTCCGGCCCCACCTGGCCGCCGCCTGGCTCACCGCCATGCCGATCCCGAGCGGGAGCGGGACCCGGCTCAAGGTGGCTGAGGCGGGCGCCGCCGGCGTACCGATCGTGGCCTCCGCCAAGGCCGTAGAGGGCCTCCCGGTGGTCGACGGCGAGCACTACCTCCAGGCCGAGTCCCCGAGTGCCACGCTCAGCGCCATCCGCCGGCTCCTCGGCGACGCCGACCTCCGAGCCGCGCTGGCTCACCGCATGCACTGCCTCACCGTCGAGGCCCTCTCCTGGGAGGTGGCCGAGCGCGCCTGCCGCCGGGCCCTCGCTGCGCTCCCGCCGACCGCCGGTGCGGCGACGTCATGATCGACCCTCGCCGTGTCTCGGTGGTGATGACCGTGTGGAACGGGGAGCGTTACATCGGCGAGGCGCTGGCGTCGGTGGCCGCCCAGACCCACCCGGCCCACGAGGTGATCGTCAACGACGACGGCTCCAGCGACGGCACGGTCGCAGTGGTGGAGGCGTTCGGGGAGGGCGTGACGCTCCTGCGCTCACCCCACGAGGGCATCGCGGCCGGGCGCAACCGGGCCCTCGAACGGGTGACCGGCGACGTGGTGGCGTTGCTCGACGCCGACGACGTCTGGCTGCCCGAGAAGCTGGCGGTCCAGCTGGCCGCCCTCTCCGACGACCTCGACGCGGTGTTCGGGAGGACGGACGAGTTCCTCGACCTCGAGGGCGTCGACCTCGCCCTCCGAGCCCCCAAGGTCGGGGTGACCGGCCCGGTGGTGAGCAACCTCCTGATCCGCGCCGATGTCGTGGGCAGGATCGGGCCCTTCCGCACCGACACCGCCGTGGGCGACTGGCTCGACTGGTGGGGTCGGGCCATGCGCCTCGGGGTGCGGACATCCCACCTCCCCCAGACGTTGGCCCGGCGGCGGCTCCACAGCAGCAACAACGGACTGCGCCACGCGACCGAGCGCAGCGACTACCTGCGGGTGGTCAGGGATCGCCTCCGAGCCCAGCGGGGCGAGACGTGAGCGCCGCCGGTGAGGAGCGAGCCCCGGCGCGGCCCGACCCGGAGGCGCTGGCTGGTCTGCGGGCCGCCGCGGAGGACACGTGGGAACGGGCGATCCGGCACCACCACCACCGTGCCGACCTCCTCGTGGCCGGGCTCCGGGTGCGTGTGGAGCTGGCGGGCCGACACCTGTCGGCCGCAGTGCTCCCGGCGCTGGAGGTGCACCGAAGCACCGACGGCCCACCCCAGGTTCGGATCAGGGCCTACGACGCGGCCGAGACAGGCGCCCCGGCGCCGATGGACCCCGGTGGCATGGCCCGGCACATCGCCCGCTGGTCCGTCGACCCGCAACCCGGTGCTGGCCCGCGTTGGACGTGGAACGACACCGCCGGGTTGCTGCTGCTCTCCGACCCCGCCGGCGTCGAACAGGTGGCCGCGGTGACCGACGCCGCCACGCTCCCGCCCTGGGAGCTGGCCGCCCCACTGCGCCAGCTCTTCGCCTGGGGCATGGCGCCGGCCGGCCGCACCTTCGTGCACGCCGGAGCGGTCGGCGACCCCGACGGCGTGGCGCTGCTGGTCGGCGCCGGCGGCTCAGGGAAGACGACCACCGCCATCAGCTGCTTCCTGGCCGGGATGGGCTACCTCGGGGACGACTACGTGGTGCTCACCGAGGCGGAGGGCCAGATCATCGCCCACGCTCTCTACGGCAGCGCCAAGGTGCACCCCGACCAGCTGTCGTTGGCCGACCCGTCGGGATCGCTGCTGCCCCACCTCCTCCGCCCCGCCGGCGGAGCGGACGACAGGGCGGTGCTCCTCCCCGGTCGCTCGGCCTCGGAGCGCATGCTGTCGGCTGCGCCCGTTCGGGCCATCGTGGTGCCGACGGTCGCACCGCCGCGAGGGCTGACGCCGATCTCCGCCGCCGAGGCACTCCGTCACCTGGCCCCATCGTCGCTGTTCCAGCTGGCGGGAGCGGGCGACGACGACCTGCGGGCCCTGGCCGACCTCGTGCGCACCGTCCCCTGCCACCGGCTGGGGCTCCACCCCGACCGCGCGGCCAACCCGCCGTTCATCGCCTCACTGCTGGCGGCAGCATGAGGCGCCGCGGCCTCGTCGGCGCCTGCTGGCCCTCGCCGCTCCAGGAGGAGGTGCTGCGCGTCGCCGTGCTCGCCCCACCCGCCGCCGCCGAGGCCTGGGCGCGCCTGCGACCGGGCTTCGTCCTCGACGACGTCTGGGATCCTGCCGTGCAGCGCCTCCTCCCCCTCGTGCAGCGCAACCTGCGGGCAGCCGGCGTCGACGACCCCGACCTCCCCCGCCTCACGGGCCTGCGACGGCGCCACTGGTACGAGAACCAGATCCGGCTCCACCAGGTGCAGCCCGCCCTCGAGGCCCTCACGGCCGGCGGCATGCCGCTGCTCTTCCTCAAGGGGGTGCCGCTGGCGCTGGCCTACTACGGCGACCTCGGACTGCGCCCGATGGGCGACGTCGACGTCCTCGTGCCTCGCGCCGACGCTCCGAGGGCCCTGGACACCCTCGAGGCCCTCGGCTGGTGCGACGTGGGCGACATCCCGCGTTCGCAGCTCTGGCGCACCCACCACGGCAGCGGCCTCCGCCACCCCGACGGCGGTGACCTCGACCTCCACTGGCACCTCGGCACCCCGCTCCTGCTGCCCGGCCAGGATGACGCGTCGAGCGACGACTTCTGGGCTGCCTCGGAGGAGCTGGCCATCCCGCAGCACGGGCTGACCGGCCGGATGCTCTGCCCGACCGACCTGCTGCTCCATGTGATCGCCCACGGCCTGTGGGCCGGCTCCGACTCCACGGTTCGTTGGATCGCTGACAGCTGCGTGGTCCTGCAGGAGCGAGCCATCGACTGGGATCGCCTCGTCGACCAGGCGGGGCGACGACGCATCGCCCCGCTCGTCGGCGACGCCCTCCGCTACCTCGTCGACGAGATGGGGGCCGATGTCCCGGACAGCGCCATCACCGACCTGCGCAGCCGCCTGGCGACCCGCCGTGAGCGCCGGCTGCTCCGAGCGCTGGTGGCCCGCCAGGACGGCCCGGCGGCCCTGGGTGGGCTGCCCCACCTGCGCTCCTACTGGGCCTACACCCGGTTGAAGTGGGGGCCCATCAAGGCAGCCCGGGAGCTGCCTCGCTTCGTGGCGCAGCTGTGGGACCTGGAGCGCCCGCGCCAGGTGCCGGCCGGGGCCCTGGCCCGAGCTCGCCGCCGGCTGGCAGAGCGTCGGCGGGGCGACGACCAGGCGCCGGGTCGCTCTGCCCCGCACACCCTGGCGCCGCCCACCGTGGCGGTGGTCGTGCCCACCCACCTGCGCCCGACCGAGCTCGAGGCCTGCATCCAGTCGCTGCTGGGCCAAGACGATCCGGCCGAGCAGCTGATCGTGGTGCGGGGCCGAGCCGACGGCGGGGCGGCGGAGGTGCTCGCTCGCCACCCCGAGGTCTCCGAGGTGGTCACCGACGCCACCACCTCAGTAGAGCGGATGCACCTGGGAGCCGCTCACGCCCGGGCCGCCGTGGTCGCCTTCACCGACGACGACGCCGAGCCCAGGGCCGACTGGGTGGCGCGCCTGCGGGCTCACTTCACCGATCCTCGAGTGGGCGCCGTCGGCGGGCGAGACGTGGCCCCCGATGCGCCCGACCCCGCCGAACGGCACGTCGGTCGCATCCGCTGGTGGGGTCGCGTGGAGGGCGGTCACAGTGACGGAACCGGCCCCGCCCGAGACGTCCAGCACCTCCGCGGCGTGAACATGGCCTTCCGACGGGAGCTGCTGCGCTTCCCGGTCGGCCTGCGGGGCCCGGGCGCGCCCGGCTACGCCGAGCTCAGCAGCTGCCTCGAGGTGCTGGAGGCCGGCGCCCGGGTGCGCTACGACCCCTCGCTGCTGGTCGATCACGGCCTGGCCGACCGCACCGAGCACGGCGCCGATCGCCGGCAGAACCCATCGATCGCAGCCCGCGCCGACGACGCCTTCAACCAGACCTACACCTTGCTGTCCTACCGACCGGCGAGGCGCTGGGTGCTGCTGACCTACGTCGTGGCGGTCGGCGACCGGAGCTGCGGTGGCGCGCTCCGGTGTGCGGTGTCCCTGGTCACCGGCGACCGCCACCTGGCTCGCGAGTGGTGGCCGCTCCTGACGGCCCAGCGTGCTGCCTGGCGGGCCTGGCGGGCTCAGCCGCTGCGCACCGTGCGGCCCGACGAGCCGTTCCCGGAGACCGCGTGACGCGCACGGTGCTGGTGGTGAGCCACCCGGCCACGGTCGCCCTCAACCAGCTGCCCTACGTGGCGCTGCTCGACCACGACCTCGACGTACAGCTGGTGGTCCCCCACCGCTGGCGCCACGAGCTGCACCAGGGTGCGGTGCCCCCCGAGGTGCACCCACGCCTGGCCGGCCGGGTGCACCCGGCCCGGATCCTGGGTGTCGGGAAGATCCAGCGCCACGTCTACCGCGACCTCCCAGGCCGCTGGCTGCGACGGTTCCGGCCCGACGCCGTCCTCGTGGAGGCCGAGCACCTCTCCCTGCCGGCCGCCCAGTGGACCGCCGCCTGCCGTCTCCGGCGGATCCCGGTGGCGGTGACCGGCTATGAGAACCTCGACCGCCCGCTTCCCTGGCCCGCTCGTGTGCTGCGGGCCGCCACGTTGCGGACTGCCTCGGGGGTGTTCGCCCGCACACCGACGGCCGCACGGCGAGCCGAGCAGTGGGGCGCCCGGGGACCGGTGCACGTGGTGCCGCCAGCCGTCGACGTGCCCGAGCACCCCTCCGAGGCGGCCCCGGCGCACCCGTTCACCGTCGGCTTCGCCGGCCGGCTCATCGACGCCAAGGGCATCGGCGACCTGCTGGCCGCGGTGGAGAGCCTTGGTCCCGATGCCCGTCTCCTCGCCGTCGGCGACGGGCCGTGGCGGTCCCGGCTGGAGCACCACCCGGCCGTCGAGGTCCGCACGGGCGTCACCCACGCCCAGATGGGGACGGCCTACGCCGACATGCACGTCCTCGTGCTCCCGTCGCACACCACGCCCACCTGGGCCGAGCAGCTGGGCCGGGTGCTGCTCGAGGCGGCGGCGGCCGGCCGGCCGATCATCGGCTCCGACTCCGGTGAGATCCCCTGGGTCCTCGAGGTCGTCCGAGGAGGGCGCACGTTCCCCGAGGGTGACGTGGCGGCGCTCACCGCGCTGCTGGCGTCGGTCCGTGACGACCCGCAGGCGTGGGCCGTCCTGGCCAGCCAGGGCCGCCATGATGTGATCGAGCGGTTCTCCCCCGAGGCCTCGGCGGCCGGGCTGGTGGGCCTGCTCGAGGCGATGGGTCAGTAGGCGCCGTCGCGCCGCAGCACGGCCGCCGCCGTGCGCAGCAGGATCTGCAGGTCGAGGGCCAGCGACCAGTTGTCGACGTAGTGCAGGTCGAGGCGCACCGCCTCCTCCCACGTGAGGTCGCTGCGCCCGCTGACCTGCCACAGGCCGGTGATCCCCGGCAGCACCATCAGGCGGCGCGTGACGTGCTCTTCGTAGCGGGCCACCTCCGCCGGGAGGCCGGGGCGGGGGCCCACCAGCGACATGTCGCCCCGCAGCACGTTCCACAGCTGCGGGAGCTCGTCGAGCGACCACCGACGCAGCCACGTGCCCAGCCGCGTGATGCGAGGGTCGTCCTCGATCTTGAAGAGGCGGGGCTCGCCGAGCTGGCGCTCCAACCCGGCGCGCAGCTCGTCGGCGTCGTCGACCATCGTGCGCAGCTTGAGGATGGTGAAGCGGCGACCGTCGCGCCCCACCCGCTCCTGCCGGTACAGCGCCGGGCCGGGCGTGGTGAACCGGACGGCCAGCCCCAGCGCCAGCAAGAACGGTGCCAGCACCACCAGCGCCAGCAGGCAGGCCACCCGGTCGAACAGGCCCTTGACCACCCGGTTCGGACCCGTGAGCACGGGCTCGTCGACGAACAGCAGGGGGATGGTGCCGACCGGTCGCATGGCGATCCGCGGACCCACCACGTCGGTCACCGTGGGCACGACCAGCAGATCGATCCCGCTCCCCTCGAGCGACCAGGCCAGCCGACGCACGCCGGCGCCGTCGAGGGTCGAGGAGTCGGCCACCGCCACCGCGTCGGCCGCCACCGCCTCCATCGCCGCGCCCAGGTCGTCGAGCCGCCCCACCACGGGCACGGGCCCCTGGGCTGTCTCCACCTGATCGCGCACCTCGGGCAGCACCGCCCCCACCACCCGGAGCCCGGCATAGGGGATGCTGCTGAGCCCGTCGGCCAGATCGGCCACCGCCGCGGCCGATCCCACCGCCAGCACCCGGTGGGTGTCGCGCCCGTCGGCTCGCCGGCGGTGGAGCGCCTTGCGGGCCCGGCGCCTCCCGAGCAGCGACAGGGCCATGCCCAGGCCGATCACCACGAGCACGTAGTCGGCCTCGATGGGCAGCTCGAACACGAACACCACGACCGCCACCACCGACAGGATGCGAGCACCGGCCAGCACCACGGCCCGGTACTCGTCGGAGCCCAGGCCCAGGATGCGCCGGTCGTAGGCCTGGCTCAGCGCCAACACCCCCGGCCAGCCCAGCACCAGCGCCACGTCGGTGAGAGCGCGGTCGAGCTGGACATCGCCACCGGCGGTGAAGGCCTGGCGCAGCGAGACCAGATCGAGCGAGATGGCGGCCAGGACAGCCACCGCGATGGCCCCGCCGTCGATGGCCACCAGCAGCCAGCCATGGGCGCGGTCCCACCCGCCCGGACGGCGTCGGGCGCCTCGTTCGCTCCTCGTCGTCGCGCCCTCTCGCACGCCCATCGCCTGGCTCACCCCCGCATTCTCGCGCCAGTACGCTGGCCGCCACCCCATGTCGACACGTGAGCGCACCAGCCCGCAGCGGTCGCTGCGCATCGCCTTCGTCACACCGGAGCCCGTACCGGGCGGCGGCGTACCGGGGATGGCGGTGTTGGTGGCCCGCGGCCTGGCCCAGCTCGGCCACGAGGTCGACTGCTGGACCGTGCCCGAGACCAGCGGCCCCCGACCGTGGGCCGAGGTCCCTGGGCTCACCTTCCGTGCCTCGCCCGGTGGCTTCCGGTGGGGGCGGTGGTACAGCGGCAAGCGCACCCCAGCAATGGTGACGAGCCTCGTGCAGCTGGGCTTGCGCGCGGCGGCCACCCGGACGCTCGGGCGACGGCTGGTCGAGGAGCACCGTCGCTGCCCCTACGACGTGGTGTACCGGTTCTCCACCATCGAGCTGCTCGGTCTCCGCCGGCACCTCCCCCACCTGCCGCCCCTGGTCGTGCACCCCGAGGTGCACGCAGCGGGCGAGCTGCGCTGGGCCAAGGCGGAGGCCCACCTCAGCCGCAGGTGCCACTCGCGACCTCAGCGGACCACCCTCCGGGCCCTGCTCGAGCTGCGAGCCCGCCGCCAGCGCCGCGACATCCGCCGTGCCGCCCTGGTGATCGCCCCGAGCGAGCGCTTCGCCGAGCTCGTCGCCGGCGACTACGAGCTCCCCGCCGCTCGCTTCGCGGTGGTCCCCAACCCTGTCGACCTGTGCCGGTTCCAGCCGGCTGCCACCAGCGCTGATCGGCCGATCCGGCTCATCTACGTGGGGCGGGCGGCGGTGCGCAAGGGCATCGAGCTGGTGGTCGACCTCTCCCACCGGCTCGACGACCTGGCCGGGCGCGTGGAGCTGCAGGTGGTGGCCACCCACTCGCTCTGGAGCGACTACCGGCCGCTGCTGACCGACGCCAACCCCCGCATCGCCGTGATCCATCCGGCCACCGGCCCCCGGCGGGTGGCCGCCCTCATGGCCGACAGCGACCTGCTGCTGCAACCAAGCCACTACGAGCCCTTCGCCCTCACCGTCGCCGAGGCGCTGGCCACGGGCACGCCGGTCGTCGTCACCGACGAGGTGGGGGCCGGCGAGCACCTCGATCCCCGCTGTGCCACCGTCGTGCCGGCCGGCGACCCCGCCGCCCTCGAGCAAGCGGTACGGGCACGGGTGGCCGAGCTCGAGGCGGGCGAGGCCGGCGGCCACCGGGCCGTCGCCCGAGCCGAGGCGGAGCGCCGCTTCGCTCCCGGGGTGGTGAGCCGGGCGCTGGCCGACGTGCTGCGCCGGGCCGCCGACCCCGTCGCGGCGGGCGGGCCGGCGTGACCAGCACCCCCGCGCTCTCCGCGCCCCTCCACCGGTTCTCGGCGCCCACCGTGCTCCTGGGCGGCGCCGCTGTGGCGATCGCGATCGCACTGGTCCTGCCCGACTCGGCTGCTGCCCGAGCGGCCGTCGCCGGCGTCCTCACCGCCTCCCTCGCGATCACCGTGCTGATCGACCGGGCGGCGGGGATCCTGGCCACCACCGCCTACCTCGCCACCCTGGGGCTGCTGCGCCGCCTCGTCTCGATGGTGCAGGCCGACCCCGGTAACGACCCGCTCCTCCTGGTGGCTCCCGTGGTGGCCACCCTGCTGGCGCTGCTGGCCCTGCGCGATGGCGCCCACCGTCACCGCACGCCGCTCACGATCGCCGTCGCCGTCTTCTTCGCCCTCAGCGTTCTGGCGGTGCTCAACCCTGCGAGCTCGCTGAGCGCCAACCTCAAGGGCTCGCTGTTCTGGAGCGTGCCGCTGCTCTGGTTCGCCGTGGGCCGCGCCTCCGTCGACGACGGCCTCCTCGATCGCGTGCTCCGGCTGGTGACGCTGCTCGGGCTCGGCGCCTGCGCCACCGGCCTGGTGCAGGCCATCATCGGGTTCCCGCCGTGGGACCAGCGCTGGATCGACGAGCGGGGCTACGTGGCGCTGGCCGTCGACGGGCCTCGTACCCTCCGCCCGTTCGGGTGGTCGGCCTCCGCCGGCGAGTTCGCGCTCACCGCCGCCCTCATCACCGTGCTCTGCGCACTGCGGTGGGCCGACGCCATCAGCCAGCGAGCGAAGCGGGCGATGATCGGCTACGGCGTCGGGCTGGGCGTGGCCGCCGCCGCCCTCGTGCTGTCGGCGGTGCGCACCGCCGTGCTGCTCGGGCTGGTGGCGCTGGTGGTGGTGGTCGCTGCCCGTCGGGGGGCCAACCTCCCCCGCCTGGTGCTCGGCCTGGCCCTTGCGGTGGTCGTGCTGGTGAGCGGGGTCCGGCTGCTCGACGTGGAGAGCTGGAACACCCACGGGATCCCGGGCCTGCTGCGCCGCTCCCTCGTGGGCATCACCGCGCCCTTCGACCCCCAGGAGTCCACGCTGGGCGCCCACATCGACCTCACCGAGGGAGCCTTGCGCAACCTCGACGACGATCCCCTCGGCATCGGCCCGAACGCCGGCACCACCGCCCCCGATCGGGCCACGCCGTCGGCCGAGAACGACCTCGGCAACGCCGCCCTGGCCTTCGGCGCGCCGGGCTTCGTGCTCGTGCTGGTCACCACGGCGCTGGGGCTGGCCGCCGCCTGGCGCGCCGTGCAGCGCTCGCGTGCCTTCCTCCCCTTGGCGGTGCTGGGGATCCTGGTGGCTTCGCTGCGCTTCTGGTGGACCGGGGGGCACTACGCCACGGCGGCCCTGGTGTGGCTGGTGCTCGGCTGGCTCGACCGGCCCGCCCCAGCCGACGAGACCGACGCCGGTGACCCCACCGCCGCCGCCGCCGTCGGGTGAGCGCGCGACCCCTGCTCGTCGGCCTCGGCTGGCTCGACGCCCCCGGCGGCCTGGAGCGCTACCTGGCCGACCTCCGCGAGGGCCTCGACCGCCCACCGGCGGTGGTGCTCAGCGACCTGGCGGAGCCGCCGGTCGGGGTCACGGTGGCCGCCCGGCCATCGGACCCGCTCCCCCGCCGGCTGCTCGGCGTGCGCCGGGCCGTCCTCGCGCAGGCGCCGGCGGCCGACCTGCTCGACCTCCACTTCTCCCTCACCGGCCTGGCCGCCCGCTCGAGTCGAGCGGCACGGCGGCTGCCCTTCGTCACCCACTTCCAGGGGCCGTGGGCCGACGAGTCCACCGCGCACCGATGGGTCAAGCGGCGCGTCGAGCGACTGGCCCACCGTGGCAGCCAGCACTTCGTGGTGCTGTCGGGATCCATGGGACGCACGCTCATCGAGCGCTACGGCGCATCGCCCTGGCGGGTCTCGATCGTGCCTCCTGGCGTCGACCTGTCCCGCTTCACGCCCGGCGCCGTGACGGCGGCCCGCGAGCGGCTCGGGCTCGACGTGGCGCCCGACGCCTTCCTCGCGGTGGCCGTGCGGCGCCTCGTGCCCCGAACGGGCATCGACGTGCTGCTCGACGCTTGGGCGGCGGCCCGCCAGCTGCCCTCGGGGGCCACCCTCCTCGTGGCCGGCGACGGCCCCGAGGCGGAGGCCCTGCGCACGCAGCTCCAGCGCCTCGCGCCCGAGCGGCGGGTCGAGCTGCTCGGACCCGTCGACGAAGCCACGCTGGTCGACCTCTATCGCGCCGCTGACGTGGCCGTCGTCCCGTCGGTCCGGCTGGAGGGGTTCGGTCTGGTGGCCCTGGAGGCGCTGGCCTGTGGCACGCCGGTGGTCGTGACCGACTGCGGCGGGCTCCCCGAGGCGGTCACCGGGCTGGCGGTACCGGTGGTCGCCGCCGGCGAACGCGGCGCCCTGACTGCCGCCCTGGAGGATGCCACGCGCGGCCACCTCCCGTCGGGTGAGCGGTGCCGAGCCCACGCCGAGCGGTTCGCGTGGCCCTCCGTGGTGGCCCGCCACCAGGTGATCTACGACGATGCGGCGGCCCGCCGCCTCCCGTCCGAGCGGCGGGTCGTGGTGCTCGACCACAGCGCGGCCCGGTCCGGCGGTGAGATCGCCATGGCCCGCCTGGTGGAAGCCAGCCCCACCACGCGCTTCCACGCTGTGCTGTTCGAGGCGGGACCCTTCGAGCGGCTGCTGGCGGCCGGCGGCGCCACCACGGAGGTGCGCCAGCTCGGTCCGGCCGGTCGGGTCGATCGGGCCGCCGTGGCCCGACCCGCCACCGTGGCCCGCCACGGCCTGCGCACCGCCGCCTTCACCCTCGGGCTGGCGGCCCGCCTGCGTCGGCTCCGACCCGACGTCGTGCACGCCAACTCCCTCAAGGCCGGCATCGTGGGCGGCCTGGCCTGCCGCCTGGCCGGCATCCCGATGGTGTGGCACGTCCGTGACCGGCTGGCCGACGACTACCTGCCCGGCCGGTCGGCCCGCCTCGTCCGCCTGGCGGTGCGGCGGCTCCCGGTGGCGGTCGTCGCCCCGTCGCAGGCGGTGCTCGACACCCTCGGCCCGGCCCCCGATCCGGCGCGTCAGGAGCGGATCGTGGTGGCCGACCCACACCCGCCCATCGCAGCACCAGCGGTGCGTTCGGGAGCGGGCCCGGTCGTGGTCGCCATGGTGGGCCGCCTCGCTCCGTGGAAGGGCCAAGACGTGTTCCTCCGAGCGTTCGCCTCGGCCTTCGGCGGGGGGTCGGAGCAGGCGCTGCTGGTGGGGGCGGCGCTGTTCGGTGATGAGCAGCGCTTCGCCGCGGAGCTCGATGCCCTGGTCGACGAGCTCCACCTGCGCCCCCAGGTGTCGCTGCTCGGGGAGCGCAGCGACGTGCCCGACCTGCTGGCCGGCGCCGACATCGTGGTCCATGCGTCGACGGTGGCGGAGCCGTTCGGACAGGTGGTGGTGGAGGGCATGCTGGCCGGCGCCGCCGTCGTGGCGACAGCGGGAGGCGGGCCGTCGGAGCTGGTGCGCCCAGAGATCGACGGCCTGCTCGTTCCTCCTGGCGACGTGGCGGCGATGGCGGCGGCGCTGGCGCGCCTGGCCGCCGACCCCGAGGAGCGGCTGCGCCTGGGCCGATCGGCACGGGAGCGGGCGGCCGAGATCACCGAGCCCGACCACATCGCGGCCACCGTCGCCGACCTGCACGCCCGAGCCGCTGGCCGCCCTCGACGAGGCCGAGCATCGGTGCCCCGTCGATGACCGCACCTCGCGTCGCCATCGCCCACGACTACCTCACCCAGCGAGGCGGGGCCGAGCGGGTGGTGCTGGCCATGGGCAGGGCGTTCCCCGACGCTCCGGTCTTCACGTCCGTGCACCAGCCCGCCACCACCTACCCCGAGCTGGCCGACCTGGAGGTGCGGGAGTCGTTCCTCGGCCGGGTCCCCGGGCTGCGATCCCGCCATCGCCTCGGCCTCCTGGCCTACCCGGCCGCCTTCGCCCGGATGCGACCCGACGCCGACGTGGTGCTGTGCAGCAGCAGCGGCTGGGCTCACGGGATCGGCGGCACCGCGCCCACGATCGTCTACTGCCACACCCCGGCCCGCTGGCTGTACCGCCCCGACGACTTCGACCCGTCACCCGCGACCCGGGCCGTCATGGGCGCGGTGGGCCCGATGCTGCGGCGCTGGGACCGGCGCCACGCTCATCGAGCGGTCCGGTACCTGGCCAACGCCCCGGGCATCGCGGAGCGGATCGCCGAGGTCTACGGGATCGACGCCGAGGTGCTGCCGCCGCCGCTGACCCTCGACGCCGACGGCCCTCAGGAGCCGGTGGCCGGGGTGGCCGACGGCATCGTGCTGAGCGTGGCCCGGCTGCTCCCGTACAAGCACCTCGACCTGGTGGTGGGGGCGGCGAGGCAGCTCCCCGACCGGCAGGTGGTGATCGTCGGTGACGGGCCGGAGCGGGACCGCCTGCGGGCGGCTGCACCCTCCAACGTGCTGTTCGTGCGCGACATCTCCGATGCGCAGCTCCGCTGGATCTACTCGCGAGCAGCCGTGCTGGCCGCCCCGGCCGAGGAGGACTACGGCCTCACGCCCGTGGAGGCTGCCGCCTTCGGGGTGCCCACCGTCGCCCGCCGCTCCGGTGGCCACCTGGCGACGGTCCTCCACGGCGCCACCGGTCTGCTCGTGGCCGACCCCACGGCTGACTCGATGGCCGCCGCGGTGGCGTCGGCGCTCGACGGCGCCTGGGACCGGGAGCGACTCCGGGCCCACGCGAACGACCTCTCGGAAGCGGCGTTCGCCCGCCGGCTCCGAGAGGTCGTCGTAGAGGTGGTCGGCGGCTCGAGCCGCCGATGAACCGGGGTCAGCCGGCGGAAGCCTGCTGACGGCGGCGCACAGCAAACACCAGGACAGCACCGGCGGCCAGCAGCACGGCACCGGTGCGCACGAGGGGCTCGGTGTCGCTGGAGCCGGTCTCGGGGAGGGCACCACCAGCAGCGGGGGTCGGGGCCGGGCCGCTCACGGTGATCGTGGTGCCGAGCACCTCGGCGCCGCAACCGATGACCTCGACCTCGTAGTCGCCGGGGGCGGCGTCGGCCGGCACGTCGAAGGTGGTGCTGAAGGTGCCGTCGTCGCCGACGGTGGCCGTGGCCACCTCCTCACCGGCGAGCGTGATGGTGACCTCGGCGCCGACGGCGCAGGACTCACCGGAGATGGTGACGGTGTCGCCGGGGCCGGGGGTGGAGTCGTCGACCTCGATCCCGGGCGGCGGCTCGTACTCTTCACCGGCGGCGGCCGGGCCGGCCACGGCGACGAGGCCGACAAGGGTCAGCGCGAGCAGGCGCAGGGTGCTTCGGAGCATTTGGTGCCGCCATCCTTCAAATCGTCTTGGTGATCCCCGCCCGTTGGCGGATCCGGAGCAACGTACCGCAGGACGAGGGATCAGGCGAGCACTCCGTGTGAACGCTGACGCGTCAACGACCCATCACGGTGATCTTCGGTGACTCTGAGAGCGACTGTCCGGGCGCCGCGGTCACGGAGACGTCGATCTCGCTGGGCTGGCCGAGGGGCTGCGGCACCACCAGGACCGAGTACCGCGGGTCGAGCAGCGGGCCCTCCAGCGAGAACGAGAGGGTGACGTTGGCTCCGGGCGGCACCTCGATGAGGGCCAGGTACCGGTTGCGGCCGAGCTCGATCTGGCGCTCCAGGCCGAGGGGTCGGCCGTCGAGCGTTGCCTCC
This sequence comes from Acidimicrobiales bacterium, assembly GCA_051306055.1. GTDB lineage: Bacteria > Actinomycetota > Acidimicrobiia > Acidimicrobiales > VFJN01 > VFJN01. Next base: position 1,641 of record JBPPMN010000357.1, on the reverse strand, counting down.
TCCACGAGGAAGGGGGTCCACACCGATACGAGGGTGCGGTTGGTGCCGGCCGGGCGCCCGTGGCGGTTGCCCGCCACGTAGTCGGGCAGCCCCAGCGGCGCGTCGTTGGTGTAGGTGACCTCGAGCTCGGCGCGGACGACGCCCGCGTCGGGGTCCACCTCCACCTGGTAGGTGATGGCCTCCGAGAGGTAGGCGTCGAGCTTGTTGGGCCCGGCGTTGGAGCGGGCCACGGCCAGCACGTCGCCCTCCACGGGAGGGAGGGCGCCGGAGAGGCCGAGCTCGTGGAGCAGCGGCTGGGGTTCGGGGGCGAGCGTCCACAGCTGGACGTGCCGGGCCGCCACCGCCGGACCCAGCACGTCGGCCAGCGCGGCGGGTCCAGGGAGAGCGCCCGAGGTGAGCCGGTCGAAGGTGGCGGAGGCTGCGCCGGCCAGGAAGTCGACCCGCTCGCCCAGCTCGGGGAACTCGAGGTACTGGCCACGCAGGAGGAAGTCGACGGCGCTCTCCGCGGTCAGCGGATCGTCGCGGCCCTCGAGCTCGACCGGGCCGGTGAGCTCGAGCAGGGCGGCCAGGCCGACGGGGTCGACAACGAGCACGCCGTCGATCGGCTGGCCGACCGCCTGCTGGTGGAGGTCGGCGATGGCATCGGCCACGGTGGGGAGGTCGGGGTGGCTGGTCACGTTCTGCCAGAACTCCTCCGGCTGCGCCCGCACGTATCGCTCCGGGAACGCGCCAGGGTCCTGCAGGCGAGCTCCGACTGCGGCGCTGGCGGCGTTGAGGTCGCCGGCTCGGCCGGTCTCCTCCAGGCGGAGGCGGCCGGCGTCGGCGGTGAGGATCCCCCAGTTCCCGAGGATGCCGCCGAGCTCGCGCGCCTCGGCCGGGTTGCTGAACACCACGAAGTAGCGCCGCGGAGCATCGCCCCCCAGCATCCCGGGCACCACCTCCAGCACCCGATCGGCGAAGGCCGCATCGCGGTGGGCGTCCGCCACCTGGGTGCTCACCTCGCGCAGGTCCTGGCTGATGAAGGGCAGCAGCCAGCGGTCGTCCACCGAGCCCAGCTCGGAGGCCACGTCGTCGAGCACCGCCAGCCCGTCCGCCAGCGGCACCCGCACCTGCTCGACCAGGCCCAGGTCGAGCGCTCCGTCGGCCAGCTGGAGGTCGGCCGGATCGGCCACGTCGAGGATGTCCTGGGCCGAGCCGACCAGGCGGAGCCCGGCATCGAGGCCCACGTCGGCCGCCTCGACGTGCTGGGCCACCCCGGGCACCAACCGTGCGGTGGCGGTCCACCACCCGTCGAGGCGCTGCTCGGCCTGGGTGAAGGCGGCCGTGGCGGCGCGCAGGTGCCCGGCGGCGCGCTCGTCGTCACCCTCGGCCGTGGTGACCCGCCAGGCATCGGCCTCGCCCGCGCCGCGGCCCACGTCGCCCCAGGCCAGCGCTCCGGCCACCAGGAAGGGCCCGGCGGCGATGAGCAGGGCTCCGGCCGTGAGACCGGCGGCCCAGCGGGCCAACCGTCGGGCCGGTCCTCCGGCACCCCGCCACCCGGCGACCAGCACCACCGCGGCAGCCGCCACCCCCAGCACCGTCGTGGTGCGATCGGGCACGAGCTCCGGCATCCGGAAGAGTACCTGCACCCCGATCCCCACC
>JBPPMN010000324.1:0-4919 GCA_051306055.1 Acidimicrobiales bacterium | reverse complement strand
CCCGGGCCGAGGGCCGCTCGCCGCACCTGTTCGACCTCGACGACGACGTCAGCCGCTCGGTGCGGACCTGACCCTGCGCCCTCGTGGCCGACTTCACGCACATCGGGGAGTCGACGGTCCACGAAGGGTTCCGGATCACGGTGGCCGTGGCCCGCTGGCGGGGGCCCGACGGCACCGAGCACCTGCGCGACGTGGTCCACCACCCCGGAGCGGTGGCGGTCGTCCCGCTGCACGCCGACGGCACCGTCACCCTCGTGTCGCAGTTCCGCACGCCGCTCGGCCACGAGCTGCTGGAGCTGCCCGCCGGGGTGCGCGACGTGGCCGGTGAGCCCGAAGCCCGCACCGCCAACCGGGAGCTGGCCGAGGAGGTTGGCCTGAGCGCCGCCACGCTCGAGCACCTCGTCACCTTCCACAACTCGCCCGGCTTCTGCGACGAGGAGGTGTGGGTGTTCCTCGGCACGGACCTCACCGAGGTGCCCCACGCCCGGGAAGGTCCCGAGGAGCAGGCCATGGTGGTGCGGCGACTCCCCCTGGCCGAGGCGGTGGCCATGATCGCCGCCGGCACCATCACCGACGCCAAGACCATCATCGGGCTCACCCTCGCATCGCAGCGCTCGGGATGACCGCCCCCGCCAGCGGCGGCTCGCTGGGCGAGGACGCCGTCGAGCTGCCGCTCGAGGTGGAGGACCTGCTCCAGTGGCTCTCCGTCGAGCGGGGGAGGGCCCCCAGCACGCTGGCCGCCTACCGGCGCGACCTCCACACCTACGTGCGCTGGCTGCGGTCGGTGGGGCACACCATCGGCGACGTCACCGAGGGCGACCTGGTCGACTACGTCAACGACCTGCGGGGGCGCGAGCTGGCGCCCGCCTCTGTCGCCCGGGCCCTGGTGCCGGTGCGGTCACTGCACCGGTTCCTGGTGGAGGAGGGTCGGGCTCCGACCGATCCCACCGCCCACCTCGAGCTCCCCAAGGTGCCGCGCGGGCTGCCCAAGGCCCTCAGCGAGGCCGAGGTGCAGCGCCTCCTCGCCGTCCCGCAGGGCGACGGTCCCCTCGTGCTGCGCGATCGCGCCATCCTCGAGGTGCTCTACGGCACCGGCCTGCGGGTGTCGGAGCTGGTCGGGCTGTCGCTGCGCGATCTCGACCTCGACGACGCCCTGCTGCGGGCCTTCGGCAAGGGAAGCAAGGAGCGCATCGTCCCCGTCGGCGGCCACGCCCTGCGGGCGCTGGTGGCCTGGCTGGGCCCGGGTGGTCGGCCGGAGGTGCAACCGGAGCAGTGGAAGCGCCGGGGCGACGCCGAGGCGGTGTTCCTCAACGCCCGGGGCGGTCGGCTGAGCCGCCAGGGGGCGTGGGACGTCCTGCGCCGCCATGGTGCCACGGCGGACCTGGAGGGCCGGCTCAGCCCCCACGTGCTGCGCCACTCCTGCGCCACCCACATGCTCGACCACGGGGCTGACATCCGGGCGGTGCAGGAGCTGCTGGGTCACGCCTCCATCAGCACCACCCAGGTGTACACGCTGGTGTCGACCGAGCGGCTGTGGGACGTCTATCGAAGCGCTCACCCTCGGGCCACCATGCGGCTGTAGCCTGCACGGATGACCGAGTCGTCCGTCCAGAGCTCCGCCCGTGCTGAGCTGATCGCCGAGCGGGATCGCCTCACCACCCAGATTCGAGCCCTCGACCCCGGTGCGGGCGAGGGCGGCTTCGACGACAACTTCGCCGACTCTGGCCAGGTGGCCGCCGAGCAGGGCGAGAACATGTCGCTGGCCGGTCAGCTCCGAGGCGAGCTCGACGAGGTCGAGATCGCCCTCGCCAAGCTCGACGACGGCACCTACGGCTCCTGCGAGAAGTGCGGCCAGCCGATCGCGGCGGCCCGCCTGGAGGCCATGCCCCAGGCTCGCTTCTGCATCGACCACGCCTGATCGGGCGAGCCGCGCCCACCGCCATGGCTCCGGCGTCGCACCTCCTCCGCCGGTTCGTGGGCTCGCTCCGCCCCGGCGGCCCGCCCCGAGCTGAGGAGGAGTGGGTGCAGAGCCTCCTGCTGCCCCGTGAGCACGACCTGTGGCGGCGCATGTCGGGCCCCGACCGCCGCCACGCGGCGGGTGTGGCGCGCCGCGTCGAGCGCGCCCTCGGCGTCGAGGCCACCCGCCCGGTGCTGGCCGCCGCCCTGCTCCACGACGTCGGCAAGATCGAGGCCGGCCTCGGCACCTACGGCCGGGTGATCGCCACCCTGTCGGCCAAGGCGGCCGGCCCCGAGATGGCGAGCACCTGGCGCAAGCAGCGCGGCTTCGCCCGCAAGGTCGGTCTCTACCTCCACCACGACCGCCTGGGCGGCGACCTCCTCGAGCTGGCCGGCAGCGACCTCCTCACGGTCGCCTGGACGAGGGAGCACCACCAGCCGCGCGAGACCTGGACGGTCGAACCGGCGATCGCCGAGGCCCTCAAGGCCGCCGACGACGACTGACGGCTAGCGCAGAGGTGTCCCAGAACGGGCAGTGTGAGGCGTCGGCCGAGCCCATCGACGTGGAGTTGATTTGCCCGTGGACGGTGCCGGACCATCCTGCAGTTCGGCGCAGGTGAGGCGACACCATTCGACCGGCAGTCGGCCTGGGTCCTACCGTCCCAGAGGTGGAGGACAGGGCTGAGGCGCCGACGCTGCCAGGGTGGATGACCCGCGAGGTACGCCCCCGACCGAGTCGGCTGATCGCGTCTATGGCACCCACGGCCACGTTTGTTGCCGTTGATCTTTGGGCCAGCATCGTGGTGGCCATCGTGGCGTCGAGCGCCGTGGCGGTGGCGCTCGTGGTCGAACGGCACTGGAGGGGCGTGACGGTTGGGTGGGTGTTGCCCGTGACGCTCGGCTATGTCGTCTTCCGTGGCTTGGCCAGCGTCGCCACACGCTCGGACGGCGTCTACTTCGGGTTCGGCGTCGTCGCTAGCGGTGCCTTCGCCCTCGCCGTACTCGGAACGGCCTTCACTCGGTCGCCGATCGGTGTCCACGTCATCCCGTTCGTGAAGCACTACGAGTTCGACGTGGTGGCCCATCCCCGGTACCACCAGGTGGCTAGCCAGGTCACCGCGGCGTGGGCGATTTGCGAGCTCGGCGTCTCGCTGTGGGAGGCGTCGCACCTCCAAGGAACGTCGGGGGCCGAGTTCGTCCTGATGCGCTCGTTCGTCGGTTGGCCGATCATGGCCTTCGTGATCTTCTGGCTGATCTTCTATGTGCGGGCCCGGCTCGACCCGCTCGAACACCAGCTGCGTGGGCCTCGCAAGAGGGATTCGAGCAGCGACTGAGTTTCGACGCCAGGACGCGAGGTGCCCCATTCCTGCCGATCATCGACCCATCGGACGGCGTTGAGAGAGGTCCGTCGTGCGGTGCCCATTCGGACTGCCCGTGGGCTGGGCCGTCGCTGCCGGTCGCTCACACGCTGCGGCCGAGGTACCCGGCGAGAACTGTCGCAGCCGGTGAGCCCGCTGGCGGCACGAACTCAGGCCCGAAGAAGCCGCCGGGGCCCCGCTGGGGCACCAGCCGCGCCCGGCTGATCTTCAGGAGTTCGGTCGCCACGTCAGGAGCGAGATCAGCGTTCTGGCCGCTGCCGACCGCGAGGTCCCACGCGAACTGGAAGATGTTGCGAGCGGCGAGCACTGCGACGTCTGCGCCGGGAAAGGTCAGTCCGGCCGCCAGGGTGACAGGCCGGTCCATGACCCCATCCCGACGGAGTTCAGTCACCATCGAGGCAGTCGACTCGTCGAAGGCCGCCATCCAACGGTCGGGTTCGATCGGCGGGTAGCTGGGGGGTTCGGATCTTCCCTCGATCGCAGTTCGAACCCAGTTCTGGTGACCGACCGCCTTCGCGACGAGATCGCGCACATCGAGCGGCTCGCAAGGTGTCGGGCGAAGGTGGTCCTCGGGCTGCACCCCCGACAGCACCGATCTAAACGTCGCCGCCGCTGCCTGGAAGAGCCCGATGACCTCCCTCGTGATCACGCAGCGAAGCCTACGGCCGCTCTGGTGCGCCGAAGCGCCGTACCCACCGAGACCAGAGAATTCACCGTCCGTCTTAGGGCAGACAGTCCCACAGACCAGCGAGTCGGGCGTGGGGCTCGTACTGCATCCTGTGCCCTCCTCGCGGACCGGGTTTCGTAGCGTCCGGAGCACGCCAGAGCCGCACTCACCGCCAGATGGCGGCTCAGCCCATCTTCGCCTGAAGGTGTTGGTCCACCTCGGCCGCCTCGTCGGCCGGGCTGAACTCGACGAACTTGACGTCGTCGACAACCTTCGCAGTATGGCCAACCGGCATGTAGAAGAGGTCCCCGGCCTGAATTGTCTCCTCCGTCCCATCGGTGTAGCGGACGTCGATCGCGCCTTCGATGACGTAGCCCCAGTGCCGCGCCGGGCACATGTCGTCGGGGAGACCCTCCAACATGGGGCCGAAGTCCGTTCCCGCCGGGAACTCCAGGTACTTGGCCGCCTGGCCTCCCCAGTCTGGAACCCCTGCGACACGGACGCCGGCGCCCTCCTGTCCGACAGGCAACTCGGTCAGCGGCTGGCGCATGGCGCTCCTGCTTTCATCGTCGATCCACAAAATCACCGGACCACATCGATCTCCCAGCGTCAAGGATCATCGACGGCGTCCGAACGCAATCCGACGCACTCGGCGCCGGACGTCCGATGGACAGCCCGACCCCACCCTCGCCAAGCAGCGGGGGCCTCACCGCCGCTCATCAAGCCCTCGGAACGGTTCGGATGAGCAACAGAGGCCCGCCAGCGTGTGCCCTGATCTGCCGCTAGGGGTCGTGGTTGACGACCAGGTGGAGCGGTCCTGGGCTCCCGATGCCCGGTTCTCGTAGTGAGGATGGCGGGGGTGGGGCGGGGCGGCTGGGCGGTGCTCAGAGGCTGGCGGGCCTCGAGAGATCTAGGGT
>JBPPMN010000284.1:0-3681 GCA_051306055.1 Acidimicrobiales bacterium | reverse complement strand
GCCACCACCACCGCTGGACGGGGCGGGACGTGCGGCCGCTGCGGCCTTGCGGGCCAGCTCGGCCGTGCGGGCCTGGTCGGCTCGGATCTCGGCGGCCAGCTCGGCGTCGAGCTCCTCGAGGGCGGCCGATTCGGCCAGAGCCCGGTCGAGGCGGGAGTTCACCTGCTCGGCGTAGGCGGCCTGCTGGTCGCGGGCGGCCTGCAGCTCGCCGAGCCGGTCGGCAGCCTCGGCCCGCTTCTCGGTGGCGCGGTTGGCGGCGTCCTCGGCCAGCTGGCGCTGCACCTCGAGGTCTTCCTCAGCGGCACCGAGGCGGTCGAGGAGGTCGTTCTCGCTGATGCTCTGCACCTCGAGCAGGGCCCGCTTCTCGGCGGCCTCGCTCGGGTCGTCGGAGTCGAGGGCGGCGAGGGCGTCGTCGGAGGGCGGGCGCACGAAGGTGGCCACCGCGAAGTCGCGGATCTGCTCGCGCAGCTCTTCGATCTCGGCGGTCTTCAGCTCGACGAGGCGGGTGGCCTCGGCGTAGGCGGCTTCGGCCTCGGTGGCGGCCCGCTCGGCTTCTTCGAGGAGGCCCTGCTGGCCGGCGACGTTGGCCTGGAGGTCGTCGAGGGCCTTCTCGACCTCGGCGTCGGTGGCGCGGAGGGCGTCGACCTGGGTGGCCACCTCGGCCCGCTGCTCACGAACCCGCTCCCGTTCCGCCGACGGATCGGACCCTGAGCGCTGGGCGGCCGTGATGGTCGGACCCGACACGAGGGCGATGGCCATGAGCACGCCGAGGGCGGTGATCAGGGCACGGAAGGACAGCTTCGGAAGGCGCACGAACCTCACCATGGGTAGAGATCAGGAACAACAGGAGTCACATCGTCCCCAGGAACCACACGAACCACAAGCCCCAGTTGACGAACCGACATCTGCACGCCCGAACGGGCTGGGCGTGTGACACGGAACTGTAACAATGTCGCGCGCCGAAGTCACGTCTTGTGTCCAAACGTTGTGGGTACGTGGTGGCGCCGGCTGGCGGCCCCTCCCCATGGGTGGGGCCCACGGTCGCCGTGCCAGACTCCGGTCATGTCCCTCGTGCGCACCGAGATCGCCGACGGCGTGGCCGTCGTCACCCTGTCCGACCCCGAGCGGCGCAACGCCCTCACGCTACCGATGGTCACCGAGATCGTCGACGCCCTCGAGGCGCTGGAGGCCGACCCGGCCGTCGGGGCGCTGGTGGTCACCGGTGCCGCTCCCGCCTTCTGCGCCGGCGCCGACCTGTCGCACCTGTCGTCGTCGGCCGAGGGCGGCGCCGAAGCCGGCCTCCGTGCCATCTACGAGGGCTTCCTGCGCATCGGGCGCTCGCCGCTGCCGTCGATCGCGGCGGTCAACGGCGCCGCGGTGGGCGCCGGCATGAACCTGGCCCTCGTCTGCGACGTCCGCCTGGCCGGGAACCGGGCCCGCTTCGACACCCGGTTCATGCAGCTCGGCCTGGCACCCGGCGGCGGCCACACCTGGATGTCGCGGCGCATCGGTGGGCCGCAGCTGGTGTCGGCCACCGTGCTCTGCGGCGAGGTGCTCGACGGCGCCGAGGCCGAGCGGGTGGGGCTGGTGTGGCGGTGCCTGCCCGACGACGAGCTGCTCCCGGCCGCGGTGGAGATGGCCGCCCGGGCCGCGGCCGCCCCGCACGAGCTGGTGGCCCGCACCAAGGCCACCATCCACGAGATGGCCTTCATCGAAGAGCACGACGCCGCGGTCGACCGCGAGCTGGTGCCGCAGGTGTGGAGCCTCGAGCAGCCGGCCTTCAAGGAGCGGGTGGCCGCCCTCCAGGCCAAGATCACCAAGAAGTAGGGGCGTCAGGCGAGCCAGGCGGCGGTGAGCTCGTCGCGCCGCTGCTCCCACTCCTCCACCGTCATGGCGTAGCGGATGTGGTCCTCCCAGGTGCCGTTGATCTCGAGGTAGCGCTGGGCCAGCCCCTCGTCGCGGATGTCCAGCTTCTCCACCACCCGGCGGCTGGCGGTGTTGCGGGGGATGATCGAGATCTGGATGCGGTGGAGGCGCAGGTCGTCGAAGGCCGCCCCCAGCAGGAGCACCACCGCCTCGGGCATGTAGCCGAGGCCGGCGACCGCCTCGTCGATCCAGTAGCCCACGTAGGCGCTCTGGAACGGGCCTCGCTGCACGATCGAGAGGTTGACCTCCCCCCGGAAGTGGCCGTCGACGAAGACGCCGTAGCCGAACCCGGTGCCCAGCTGGCGCTCCCGCTGGCGGGCCCCGCAGCGCACCGCGAAGGCGTCGCGGCTCTCCACCGGATCAGGGGCGCCGGGCGTGCGCTGCGGCTCCCACTTGAGCAGCCAGTCGGCGTTGCGACGCCGCACCTCCCGCCAGGCCGGGAAGTCCTCGACGGCGAGGGGACGCAGCACCACGCGGCGGCCGATCAGGGTGGCGCTCATCAGGTGGCCTCGGCGATGGCGGTGAGGGTGGCGGGATCGTCGAGCGACGAGAGGTCGCCGGGGTCGGTGCCGGTGGCCACCGCCCGCACGGCCCGCCGCACCACCTTGGCGCTGCGGGTCTTGGGCAGCGCCGATGCGAAGCGCACGCCGGCGGGTCGGAAGCTCTTGCCCAGGTGCTCGGCGACGAGGTCGACCAGCGCCACGCGCAGCGCGTCGGTGGGCGCCGCGTCCGGGCGCAGGACGACGAAGGCCCACAGCTGCTCGCCCTTGCGCTCGTCGGGCAGGCCCACCGCGGCAGCCTCCACCACGCTGGGGTGGCTCACCAGTGCGCTCTCCACCTCGGCCGGGCCGAGCCGCTTGCCGGCCACCTTGATGGTGTCGTCGCTGCGACCGTGGAGGAACCACTCGTCCCGGCCGTCGACCTCGACGATCGACGCCCAGTCGCCGTGCACCCACACATCGGGCCAGCGCGACCAGTAGGTGTCGAGGTAGCGCTCCGGGTCGCGGAGGAGGCCGCGGGTCATGCCGGGCCACGGGGCCGTGCACACCAGCTCGCCCACCGCCCCCCGCACCGGGGCGCCGGCGTCGTCGTAGACGTCGACGGCCAGACCGAGGCTGGGGCCGCCCAGCGACATGGGGCTGATCGGCTCGACGGGGTGGGGCGACAGGAAGCAGGCGCCCACCTCGGTGCCGCCGGAGATGTTGATCACGGGGCATCGTCCGCCGCCGACCGCTCGGGAGTACCAGCGCCACGGCTCCTCGTTCCACGGCTCGCCGGTGGAGGCCAGGATCCGCAGTCGGGACAGGTCGTGGCAGGCGGGGTCGGCGGCGGGATCGGCCATGAGCGCCCGCACGAGGGTGGGGCTCATGCCGCAGTGGGTGGCGTGGTGCCGGTCGAGGAAGGCCCACAGCCGATCGGGCGAAGGGTGGTCGGGGGCACCGTCGTAGACCAGCACGGCGGCACCGTTGGCCAGCCCGGCCGTGATGAGCCACGGGCCCATGATCCAGCCGAGGTCGGTGAGCCAGAACACCCGGTCGCCGGTCCCGATGTCGGTCTGGAAGGCGCCCTCCTCGGCCACCTTCACCGTCCAGCCGCCGTGGACGTGCACGACGCCCTTGGGCCGGCCGGTGGTGCCGGAGGTGTAGGCCAGGAACAGGGTGTGCTCGCTGTCGACCGCCGCGGTGGGGAAGGGACGGTCGGGGGTGGCGGCCGGCCAGGGCACGAGGCGCCCGTCGGCGGCGTCAGCGGGCTGGG